>NZ_CP023449.1:1282059-1594118 GCF_002355275.1 Rhizorhabdus dicambivorans
CGCTAATATGCTGAGCCGGGGCGGGGCGCTTCCGTCATCCAGCCACTATGGTGGCAACTTCTAATCGTCGCAAATGCCGACATTGTCGCTGAAACCCGAAGATAACAGGTAGAGAATCGAGCCGAATTTTCTATTTAATTGGCTACAATATCAGCAGGTTGTGGCCGCCCGCCGCCGCTATCTCCAACGCGCGCTTGGCGGTTTCCTGACCCCTGACCTGCCTGAGGTCGGCCGTCGGGACGGGCAGGTCGGCGCTGCCGGGCTGCGGTGGGGTCAGCGGCGCTCCGCCCTTGAAATGGCCGATCAGCGAAAGGAGATCGGGCGCGCCGATCACCTCGATCGTGCCGGCCCATGCCGCCTCGGGTCCCTGCGCTGCCGGGCAGACGAGGCCAAGCCCGCGTTCGGAGGCGTGGAGCGCGGCCAGCAGCACGCCCGGCGCGGGGGCGACGCGGCCGTCCAGCCCCAGTTCGCCGACCACGACATAGTCGGCCAGGGTCTCGGCATCGATCACCCCCATGGCGCCGAGCAGGCCCAGCGCGATCGGCAGGTCGTAATGCGATCCCTCCTTGGGGAGATCGGCGGGAGAAAGATTGACGGTGATCCGCTTGGGCGGCAGTGCCAGCCCGATCGCGGACAGCGCTGCGCGCACCCGCTCGCGGCTTTCCGCGACCGCCTTGTCGGGCAGGCCGACGACGACGAAGGCGGGCATGCCGGGTGCGACCTGCACCTGCACTTCCACCGCGCGTGCCTCCAGCCCGAGAAACGCGACCGTTGCGACATGCGCCACCATATACCAGCCCCCGGAAGCCCGATCCGGGGATCAAGGCCGATGTTCGCGGACTGTTCTTGCGGTGGCGGCGGCCCGATGTCGAGCGATTCGTTGCCTTTACTGGCTCAGCAGGTCGACGGTGCCGCTCTCGAACGCCGAGACGCGCAGCCAGCCAAGCTGGGTCGGCGGCACGCCGGGCAGATCGATGACATATTGCTTCCAGCTTCCCGGCGGCAGCGGCTCGGGCGCGGTGAAGGCCATCGACTGGGCCTGGGTCGGCGCCATCGGCAGGCCTTTGGCGTCGTTTCCACCCCACTCGATCCGGGCCTTCATGCCCGATAGCCGGGCCGCGCTGGGGTTGCCGAAGTCGAGTGTGACCCGCGATCCGCCGGCATAGGGCTCGATATTGGCGATCGTCACCGCGATCCGGCCCATGTCCGATTCGAGCAGGCCATAGCCGGCGGCACCCGGCTTGAGGGTGACGGTCTGCCGGGAAGCGGCGGTCTGTTCCAGCTTGCCGATCCGATCCTCAAGTGCCTTGAGCCGCTCGTCGGTCTTCCCGCAGCCGCTGAGCGCCGGCAGCAACAGCAGCGCGCAGATGATCGGACGGTGCATGATATCCTCCTCGCAGGAACCTCGTCGCCGGACGCAACGCCCATGGAACGAAAAAGAGCCATCACCCGAAACGAGATTTTTGATCTATATCCGGGGATGCAACGGCCGCTGGAGGTGCGGCGGCGATTGACTCGGGGGCGCCTTTTCCTTAAGCGCGCCCCTCGATAGCGGCTGCCGCAGGTTCGGCGGCCCTTTTGTTTTGGATTTGAGGCAAAGACGATGAAGCGCACTTTCCAGCCGAGCAACCTGGTCCGCAAGCGGCGCCATGGCTTCCGTTCGCGCAGCGCCACCCCTGGTGGCCGCAAGGTGCTGGCCGCCCGCCGCGCGCGCGGCCGCAAGAAGCTGTCGGCCTGAGCCAGCCTCCCTACGCGGTGCTGTCGCGCCGCGCGGATTTCCTGGCGGCCAATGGCGGCAGGCGGGCGCCCATGCCCGGCTTCGTGCTGCTCGTCCGGCCTCGGGGCGATGACGATCCCGTCATGCGCCTCGGCATCACCGTCACCAAGAAGATCGGCAATGCGGTGGTCCGCAACCGCATGAAGCGGCGCTTCCGCGCGCTTGCACGCGAGCTGTTTCCCGAAGCGGGGATCGCGGGTGCCGATCATGTCCTGATCGGACGCGCAGGCGGGATCGAACGGGATTTCTCCGAATTGCGCGTCGAGCTGCGCAAGGCGCTCGGCAAGGTGATGCGCTCGGCGGCGCCCCAAGCGCGATCATGATCGCGCGGCTGATCATCCTGCTCGCGAAGGTCTGGCAGAAGGGCCCTTCGCTGATCCTTCCGCCCACCTGTCGCTACATGCCGAGCTGTTCGGCCTATACGATCGAGGCCGTCTCGCGCTATGGCGCGCTCAAAGGCGGGTGGCTGGGCCTCCGCCGGATCTGCCGATGTCACCCCTGGGGTGGCTCCGGCTATGATCCGGTGCCTTGAATTTATTGCGTTTTCCGGGAGTTTTTGGTGGATAACCAGCGCAACCTGATCCTCGCGATCGTCCTGTCGGCGCTCGTCCTGTTCGGCTGGCAGGCGATGAGCGACCGATTCTTCCCGGTCGCCAAGCCGCCGGTCACGAAGATCGAGGGCGGCCAGGAGAAGGTCGTTCCCCAGCCCGGCGCCGATCCCGCCGCGGACGGTCCGCGCGCGGTTCGCGCCCGCGCCACGGTGCTCGCCGAGACGCCCAGGATCGTGATCGACACCCCCAAGCTGGCGGGCACGATCAACCTGAAGGGCGCCCGGATCGATGATCTGGTGTTCAAGGCCTATGGCGAGACGGTGGCAAAGGATTCGCCGCCGATCCGCCTGCTTTCGCCGGCCGGCTCGCCGGCCGCTTATTATGCCGGCTTCGGCTGGACCGGCGACGGCGTCGATGCGCCCGGCCCCAACACCGTCTGGACCGCGAACGGCACCCGGCTGACTCCGCAAACCCCGGTGACGCTAAGCTGGGCCAATACGCGCGGCCAGCGCTTCGAAACCGTGATCGCGGTCGACAGCGACTATATGTTCACGATCACCCAGAAGCTGGCCAACACCGGCGCGGGTGCCGTCGCGGCGCGGCCCTATGGCCTGATCTCGAAGGACGGCGTCTCCAAGGACCCGTCGAGCTGGACGCTCCACACCGGACCGATCGGCGTGTTCAACGACAAGGCCAATTATGATCTGAGCTTCGAGAAGCTCGACGAAGCGGGCCGGGCCGGCATCCGCTTCGCCAGCACCGGCGGCTGGATCGGCTTCGGCGACAAATACTGGCTGACGGCGTTGATCCCCGATCCGAAAGCGCCGGTCGACGCCGGTTTCCTCTCGACGGCGCCGAAGGTCTATCAGGCGGTCGACAGCGGCCGCCCCCTCATCATCGCCCCCGGCAAGGCCGGCTCGGTCACCCAGCGCTTCTTCGCGGGCGCCAAGGAGGTGAACCTGCTCGACCGCTATGAGGCCGATCTGAAGGTCGCCCAGTTCGGTCGCGCGATCGACTGGGGCTGGTTCGAGGTGATCGAGAAGCCGATCTTCTGGGTGCTCGATCAGGTGTTCAAGCTGGTCGGGAATTTCGGCGTCGCGATCATCATTCTGACCTTCATCGTGCGCGGGCTGATGTTCCCGATCGCGCAGAAGCAGTTCCGCTCGATGGCCGGCATGCGCCGCGTCCAGCCGAAGATGAAGGAGCTGCAGGAGCGCCACAAGGACGACAAGCCCCGCCTCCAGCAGGAATTGCTCAAGCTCTACCAGGAGGAGAAGGTCAATCCGCTCGCCGGCTGCCTTCCGATCCTGGTGCAGATCCCGGTCTTCTATGCGCTCTACAAGGTGCTGATGGTGACGATCGAGATGCGCCACCAGCCCTTCGTGCTATGGATCCGCGATCTTTCCGCGCCCGACCCGCTCCACATCCTCAACCTGTTCGGCCTGCTCGACTTCACCCCGCCGTCCTTCCTGGGCATCGGCGTGCTGGCGATCCTGCTCGGCATCTCGATGTGGCTGCAGTTCAAGCTCAACCCGCAGCCGATGGACGATGCGCAGAAGCAGATCTTCGCGCTTATGCCCTGGATCATGATGTTCATCATGGCGCCCTTCGCGGCGGGGCTGCTGATCTACTGGATCACCTCCAACTTCCTGACCATCGCGCAGCAGGCCTGGCTCTACCGGCAGTATCCGATACCCGAGACGCCGGCTTCGGCGGCGGTGGTCGAGGCCAAGGCGGCCAAGAAGAAGTGAGCGACGAGGCTGACGGACAGGATTTGATCGAACCCGCGCGCAAGCTGTTCGCGGGGCCGGTCTCGTTTCTCAAGTCGGCGCCCGACCATCGCTATCTGCCGGAGCCCGACGCACCTGAAGTCGCCTTCGCCGGGCGGTCCAATGTGGGCAAGTCCTCCTTGCTCAACCGGCTGACCAACCGGGTGGGCCTCGCGCGCACCTCGAACACGCCGGGGCGGACGCAGGAGCTGAACTTCTTCGATGTCGGCGCGCCGGAAGAAGGCGCTACGCCGGTGCTCCGCCTTGTCGACATGCCCGGCTACGGATTCGCCAAGGCGCCGAAGGACATGGTCCGCAAATGGCGCCATGTGGTGAACGACTATCTGCGCGGCCGGGTGGTGCTGCGCCGCGCGCTCGTGCTGATCGACAGCCGCCACGGCATCAAGGATGTCGACCGCGAGATCATGACGATGCTCGACAAGGCGGCGGTCACCTATCACCTCGTCCTCACCAAGGCCGACAAGATCAAGGCGAGCGAACTCGCCGCCGTCACTGATCGCACCGCGGCGGAGGCGCGCACCCATGTCGCCGCCCATCCGAAGCTGCTCGTCACGTCGAGCGAGAAGGACATGGGCATCGCCGAGTTGCGCGCGGCGATCCTGGAAGCGATTCGGAACTAGCTTCCCTTCCTCCCGTGCGCTTGCAGGGGAGGAGCCGATGGCCTCCGCTCATAAGCCCCTTTGATCCAGACCGGCCGATAGTTGATTTGGCCGACCCCCCTTCCTGGGGCTAAAGCCTCGGCGATCCACCCGGGGAGACGCTGGCCATGGCCCTCAAGATCTACATCGGCAACAAGGTCTATTCGAGCTGGTCGCTGCGCGGCTGGCTGGCGGTCAGGCAGTCGGGTCTTCCCTTCGAGGAAGAGGTCGTCCCGCTCTATGACGCCGCGTGGGAGAAGCGGCGCATGGCGCCCGAGTTCGCCGCCTCGAACGGCAAGGTGCCCGTGCTGTGGGATGGCGGAAATCCAGTCTGGGAAAGCCTGGCGATCATCGATCATCTGGCCGACAAGGTGGGCCGCGATCGTTATTGGCCTGCCGATGAGGCCGCCCGTGCGCTGGCCCGGTCGATGGCGTCGGAAATGCATGCCGGCTATGTCGCGCTGCGTTCGCAACACGGCATGAACCTCCGACCGGTCTATCCGCCTGAACCGCTCACCCCTGAGGTGGCGGCCGATGTCGCGCGGATCACCTCGCTCTGGGATCAGGCGAAGCGCCGTTTCGGCCAAGGCGGCGACTATCTGTTCGGCAGGTTCGGTGCGGTCGACATCATGTTTGCGCCCGTGATCACGCGCTTCCGGACCTATTCGATCCCGCTGCCGGCGCTGGCGGCGGACTATTGCGCGGCGATGTGGGCCCATCCCTTCATGGTCGAATGGGGCGAAGGCGCGGCACGCGAGGATTGGGTGATCCCGATGTTCGAGCGCGCTACCGATTAAAGGGCGCTGCCGTCTCTGCGGGTGTACCGTTTCGCCGCGCCATCCCACTCCATGTCGATATCGGGATAGTGGGCCCGGCCCCCGGCGGGGCGGCCGACCGCGATGAACATGCAATCCTCGTCGCTCTCGTTGATCAGGCAATGGCCGTTGCCATCGGCCTTGGGGAAGGAGGCGCAGTCGCCGGGGCGCATAGGCGTGCGGCCGCTGTCGTCGACCAGCACCGCCTCGCCGGACAGCATCACCACGAACTCGTCCTCCTCCTCATGCCAGTGCCGCTGGGCCGACCATCCGCCCGGCTTCAGCGTGACATGGCTGATGCCGAATTCCGAAAGGCCCGTGGCCGGGCCAAGGCGCCGATACCAGCGCCGCTGGACCACATCGGCATATTCGGCGGGATAGCCGGTCGCATTGACCGGCGGAATGGCATCGAGATCGATCTTCGGCACCGTCGGGCTCCGTATTTTGCATTGGAAGCGCAGGGAGGCTAGGCGGGCGTCATGGCCAACGCAATCGACCCCGTCGAACTGACCCGGCGCCTGATCGCCTGTCCCAGCGTCACCCCCGCCGATGCCGGCGCGATGGCGGTGATAGCCGAGGCGCTGGAGGGGATCGGCTTCACCGTCCACCGCTTCGCCGCCGGAGGGCCGCCCGACGGCCCGATCGAAAATCTCTTCGCGATCCGGGGCAGCGGCGGCCCGCACTTCGCCTTTGCGGGGCATAGCGACGTCGTGCCGCCGGGCGAGGGCTGGCACAGCGATCCGTTCATCCCCGAAATACGCGGCGAGCTGCTTCATGGGCGCGGCGCGGTCGACATGAAGGGGGCGATCGCCGCCTTCATCGCGGCGGCCGCGCGGATAGAACAGCAGACGGGCACGATCAGCCTGATCATCACCGGTGACGAGGAGGGGCCCGCCACCCATGGCACCGTCGCCCTGATCGACTGGATGGATGCGCGCGGCATCCGTCCCGATCTCTGCCTGGTCGGCGAGCCAACCTCGACGCATCGCCTCGGCGACATGGTCAAGATCGGCCGGCGCGGTTCGGTCAACATCTGGATCGAGAATGCGGGAACGCAGGGGCATGTCGCCTATCCGCATCTCGCCGCCAACCCGATCCCGGCGCTGGTCAAGGCGCTCGACGCACTCGCAGCGTTGCATCTCGACGACGGCAATGCCTGGTTCCAGCCCTCGAACCTGGAGATTACGACGGTCGATGTTGGCAATGGCGCCACCAACCTCATCCCGGCGGTCGCCCGCGCGCGCATCAATATCCGCTTCAATGACGAGCACAGCGGCGCCGACCTGATCGAACTGGTCCGCCGCACCGTCGCCGAGCATGCGCCGGTCGCGACGGTTCGTGGGGTGGTCTCGGGCGAAAGCTTCATCACCCCGCCGGGCGAATTGTCGGCGCTGATATCGGCGGCGATCGGCAAGGTGACGGGGCTGACCCCCGAATTTTCTACGACCGGCGGCACATCCGATGCGCGCTTCCTGTCGCGCATCTGCCCTGTCGTGGAGTTCGGGCTGTGCAACGCGACGATGCACAAGCTGGACGAGGCGGTGGCCGTGCCCGATCTGCACGCCCTGGCCGACATCTATGAGGAGATCGCGCGCGCCGCGCTTGCCTCACCCACCAGGTGATGACAGTCGAGGGCCGAACGAGCCCCGCGATCGGCCCAATGGCGACGTGCCCGGCCCGCTGATCCGCCTGCGCGAGGGGCGGTGGGGGGAACAGCGCGGGCCCCCCGTTTGGCATCTGGCAATTTCCCGGCGCCCGACCTATAGGCGGCTTCGCTCGGGGCGTTTTTCGTGCCCGATGGCGCGCGGGTGTGGCGGAATTGGTAGACGCAGCGGATTCAAAATCCGCCTCTGGCAACAGAATGTCGGTTCGAGTCCGACCACCCGTACCAATCCAGGATCGTAGTGCCGAAGATCGGAGCAAGGTCGCCCGGCCGCCCTCCGGATATCGAGCGCAGCCGCGCCCGGAAGAATTGGACGAAAGTTTGTCCTCAAAGTGCGCTTTCGGCTTGCTTTGTCGGGCTGATGGTCTAAACCGGACGGGTCATTAGTCAGAATCCTCCAGCGAATAACCCGGCCCTTAAAAGCCGGGTTATTCATTTTTGCGGCACTGATAATTTCCTTTTCTTATCAAAGTCTTTCCAGCCGATTCCGGCCCCCGTCGGCGGGCCGGCCGGGGATGGTGGCAGCATGGCCGCGCGGGGCGAGTCGCGGGTGATTCCCAGCGGCGCCGATAGGCGGTAAGGCGGCGGCGATGGCCTTATTTGTCTTCTGGCGGGAGGGGGCAGCGGCGGGGCGCCCGGCGGGGCAACTCCATGCCCTGCTCGATGGCGCCGCGCATATCGCCCCTGATCGGGTGACACGGGGCGAAGCCGGCGGGCCGGCGTGGCGCTGGCACTTCGTGGCTTATGCCACCCGGACGCATTTCTACACGCCCGAAGCGCAGGTCTGGCAGGCGCCCGGACAGGGGGCTTGCGTCATCCACGGCCTGATCTGGCGGATGCGCGGCACCGTGCCCGAATTGCTCGATGCCGCCGCAGTCGCGGCCCTGCTCGATCGGCCGGGGGCGATGCTGCCCGGCGATGTCATGGGCGAATATGCGGTGGTGCGGCTGCTGCCGGATGGAAGCCTCGTCGCCTTTTCGGACCGGCCCGGTCTGCACCAGCTTTTCCACGCTGCCGACGGCGCGCCGGTGGTCGCCAATCGCGCATCGCTGGCGGCGACCGTGCTGGACGATGCGGCGCCCGATCCGGCCGGTCAACGCTGGCTGGCCGCGATCGGCTATCGTGTCGGCACCGCGACGGCCTATCGGGCGGTTCGCCAGCTTGCCCAGGAACGGGTGCTGCGCTTCGCGGCTGAGGGGATGGCGATCGACGCGATGGCGGATCCGATCGTCCGCCTTGATCGCCCGCGCGGATTCCACCCGGCGCTCGATCCGCTGCTCGACGAGGGAATCGCCCAGGCGCAGGCGGCGATCCGGCTCGGCATCCCTGCGGACGGGCCGGTCGACCTGCCGATCACCGGCGGCAAGGACAGCCGGGTGGTGCTGGCGCTGTGTCTGGCGGCAGGGCTGCGCGACCGGCTTCGCCTGTTCACCCGGGGCTATGCCGGCCATCCCGATGTGGTGGCCGGCGCCGGAATAGCAGCGGCGCTGGGCCTGCCGCACCGGCGTGAGGCGCCGCATGGCAGCGATGACGCGGCGGTGTGGAGCGGCCGGCGCTTCTTCGACACGGTCGCGGCGCAGGCCTGGCAGAGCGACCATATGGTCGGCGGCTGGGATCTGATCCTGGGCACGCGTATCGCCGCCGATACCCTCATCAGCGGCCATATGGGCGAGGTGCTCAAGGCCTATTCGAAGAAGCCGCTGCCCGAAGGGCCGCTCGATCCGGTGGCGATGGTGCGGCTCCAGGCGCCGTTCGACCCCATGGGACTGCTCCATCCCGAGGCCCGCGCCGCGATCGAGGGCGAGCTTGCGGTGCAGATGGACGAGGCCCGCGCACAGGGCGCGCGCGAGGGCGACCTGCCCGACCTCTTCTACTATCGCAACCGGCTGCCCAACTGGCTCGGCGCGATCCGGGCGATCAAGTCGTTCGAACGCCAGCCGGTGGTGCCGCTCGGGGCTCCGGCGCTGCTCCGCCTCGCCTTCCAGCTGACCCCCGAGGAGCGCAAGCACGAGTTGCTTCACTGGCTGATCATCAGCCGCTGCGCGCCCGTGCTGCTGGCGCAGCCCTTCGCCTTCCAGAGCTGGGATCCCGCGCTCGGCCCGGATGCGCCCTATGTCGCCCCGGTGCTTCCCGCCGCCGGAGCGCCGCCCGCTTTCGGCAACTGGCAATATTCGCTCAACAGCAATGCTTCGATCCGCGCCGCCCTGGCGGCCGAGGTGGCGGCGCATGGGGATCTCGCGCTGTGGCGGTCGATCAACCGGGAGGCGCTGGTCGATCGGCTGCACCATCGCCGGCTGGACTATTTCGACGGGATCAGCATGCTTGGCCTGATGATCGCGATCGTCCAGGAACGCGGGCTGGGCCGCCCGGTGAAGATCGGCGCGGCCGAGTCGGACGGGGTGCCCTCTGTCACGCTCGCTCCGCATGATCCGCCACGGCTGATCGGGCATCTCGACGGGGTGGAGGGGGCGGCCAAGGCGGTCGGCTTCGGCGGCTGGGCCTATGCGCCCGACTGGCCGGCGGCGCAGGTCGCGCTGGAAGCCCGGGTGCGGGGCCAGTCGCTGGGCGTGGGCGTCGCGGGGAACGACCGGCCCGATCTGGTGCCGCATGGCGTCGGCGACGGGCGCCATGGCTTCTCCTTCGCCATTCCCCGGTCCGACCTGATCGACGCGGCGCGGGGCGCCGGCGAGGTGGAGGTGGTGATCTCGCCATTTGACGGTGCCGGGGAATTGGCGCGGGTGAAGGTCGTGCCATGAGCAAGTCGATCCTCGTCATCGGCCAGAGCCACATCGCCGCGATCCGCTCCGCCGCGAAGACGCGGCGCGAGGCCGATCCCGAAAGGCTGCGCACCCGTGTGATCCACACGATGGAGCCGCAATATGCACCCGAAGTGGAAGGGGAGGGCTTCACCCCGGCGCTGGAGGAGGCGATCCGTGACCAGATCGCCCGCAACGCCCCGCTGGTCGCCTCTGCCAGCGGCGGCAATGTCCACAACGGCTTCGCGCTGATCCGCCATCCGCGGCCCTATGACTTCCTGCTGTCCGACGAGGACGGCCCGCCACTAGATCCCGAGGCCGAGCCGGTCACCGAAGCGCAGGTGCGCGCGGCGCTGGAGGAGGGGCTGGTGCGCGACCGGCTGCGCCTGAGCGAGCTCAAGCGGATCGCCGGCGAGGTCATCCAGCTCGAATCGCCGCCGCCGGTCGCCGACAGCGGCTGGATCGCGGCCCAGGCCGACGCCTATTTCAAGGATCGCGGGCTGGCCGATCTCGGCGTTGCGCCGGCCGCGCTGCGCTACAAGATCTGGCGGCTCCATTCGCGCATCGTCGCGCGCTATTGCGCCGAACTCGGCATCGCCTTCCTGCCGGTGCCGGCGGAAGCTCGGGACGAACGGGGTTTCCTGCGGCTCGACCATGCGGGCGACGCCACCCATGGCAACGAGGCCTATGGCGAGGCGGTGATCCGTCAGTTGGAGGAGCTATGAGCGATCATCCCTATCGCAGCCTGCCAGAGGCCGCCTTCTGGCGCCGCGCCGTCGCGGGGAAGGGGCCGGCGATCGATCCGCTGGCGGGGGGCTTCCTGTCGCTGGGGCGCGAGGACAAGGTGGCGACTGCAGGCAGCTGCTTCGCGCAGAATATCGCCCGCTACCTGAAGCGCAGCGGCTTCAACTATATGGTGAGCGAGACCGCGCACCCGATCGTCCCGGCGGCGGTGGCCGAACGCCATGGCTACGGCCTCTACAGCGCGCGCTACGGCAATATCTACACCGCGCGCCAGCTGCTCCAGCTGTTCGAGCGCGCCTATGGCCGTTTCTCCCCCGCCGAGGCGATCTGGCGCGCGCCGGAGGGCGACAGCGGGCTGGTCGACGCCTTCCGTCCGACGATCGAGCCCGGTGGCTTTGCGAGCGAGGCCGAGCTGCTGGCCGATCGCGCGCATCACTTCGCCCGGGTCCGCGAGATGTTCGAGACGCTCGACATCTTCGTGTTCACCCTCGGTCTGACCGAGGGTTGGGAATCGCGGATCGACGGCGCGGTCTATCCGGTGTGCCCCGGTGTCTCGGGCGGGACCTTCGATCCGGAGCGGCACGCCTTCCACAATTTCCGGGTGGGCGAGGTGACCGAGGACCTTTCCGCCTTCATCACGGCCCTGCGCGGCGTGAATCCGAAGGCGCGGATCATCCTCACCGTCTCTCCCGTCCCGCTGGTCGCGACCGCGAGCGGCAACCATGTGCTTGCCGCCACCACCTATTCGAAATCCGCGCTCCGCGCCGCCGCGCAGGAAATCGCCGAGGATCATGAGGGTGTGTTCTACTTCCCGTCCTACGAGATCATCATGGGCGCCCCCGCCGCCGCCCGCTATTTTGCCGAGAACATGCGCAACGTGACCGAGGAGGGCGTCGCGCAGGTCATGTCGGTGTTCCTGCGCCATGCCGCCGGCATCGACCTGCCGGGGCCAGCCGCCTCCGCCGCGCCTGAGGCGCGCGACGCGACGATCGATGCCGCGAAGGAGTGGGTGCAGGTTATGTGCGACGAGGCGCTGCTCGACGAGGGCGAGTGAACGCGGTCGTTGGCGTCTATAGTTTCCGCGCGATCAGCGTGTTGCCCGCCGCGTAAGTGCTGATCGCGGCTTCCGGGACCGTTGCCAGCACCCGCTGCCAGAAAGCGCCGCCCGGCGCCTCGGCCATCAACTGCGCGACGCTCATCGCCTTCAGTTCTTCGCGCAGACCGTCATCGGTCAACGCTTCGGCAAGACCGTTGAGCTGCCAGTGGAGCGCATGATCAGGGGTCTGGTTGGCCTCGGTCGCCAGCTTCACCCGCTCGAAACCCCGGTCGAACAGCTGCGCCAGCCCTTCGCGCGTCGCGTTGTAATAATGCGAAGGATAGCCGTGGACCGGCACCAGGAAGGGATAGTCGATGAACACCATCCCGCCGGGCTTGAGCATCCGCAGGAATTCCTGCGCCGCGATCCAGGGTTCCTCCATATGCTCCATCACCGCGAAGCAGCCGATCCCGTCCAGCGAGGCGTCGGCGACCGGATAGCGGCAGGCGGGCTCGATGATCAGATCGGCGCTGACCGAGGGATAGACTTCCAGATATAGGCAATTGTCGAAGGTCCGGCTGCGCCGGCCGCAGCCGACGTCGAGATAGAGCTTGTCGGGGTTGGCGCGCACCGTCTCGACGAAATCGCGCAGGCCGGGATTGGCAGACTCGTCATCATAATCGGCCAGGTCGTGCGCGGCGGCACCATAGGCGACCGGGAAGCTTTCCGGGCCGCCGAGGAAGCGGAAGTTTCCGCCGGCCCCGCACGATGCGTCGAGCAGCGGCGCGAAGCGGGCATATTTGGCCTCGGCGCGGGTGCCGGGCAGGCCGGCGGCGGCGCGGGTAAGCTGCTTGCGGCCCTCGTTGCGGCCGTGCCGCTCGAAATGCCGCCAGGCATCACCGCCCGCCGCGACATGGCGCGCGACATCCGGGTTGGCCGCCAGATACAGCTCTTCGACGAAATTGGTGTCGGTGACGGGTTCGAACCGCGATGGATCCTGCATCGCGCCTGACTATCGCGATATCGCGGCGGCGGCTAGCCGTTGCCCGAAGCCTGACGAGCGGCTAACCGTCGCCGCCAAGGCAGTGGAGAAGAGTTTGGGGCAGCCCGACATGCGAAAGGCGCGGATCGCCATCCTGGTGCTGGGCATGCACCGGAGCGGCACCTCGGCGCTCGCCCGGCTGCTTGGCTATCTAGGTGCGGCGCTGCCCCGAGACGCGATCGAAGCGCATAGCGATAATGCCAAAGGCTATTGGGAATCGGCCGCGATCGTGAAGGCCGACGACCAGCTGCTGCGGGTCGCGCGGTCGAGCTGGTTTGATCCGCGTCCGCTCGATCTGTCGCGGCTGGAACCATCCGCGCTGCGATCGCGCAAGGACCGGATCTGGGAGGCTGTCACCGCCGCGTTCGGCGAAGCGCCGCTGATGGCGATCAAGGACCCGCGCCAGTGCCGCTTCGTGCCCACCATCGTCGAGACGCTGGCCGAGCATGGCGTCGCCAGCCGCGCGGTGCTGATGCTGCGCAGCCCGCAGGCGGTCGCCCGTTCGATCGCCAGCCGCGACGGCACCACCATGGCCTTCGCCCAACTGCTCTGGCTGCGCCACATGATCGATGCCGAGCGCGCGACCCGGGGGCTTGCCCGCGCCGTGGTGTCGTTCGAGGCGATGCTGGCGCAATGGCGCTATGCTGCCGCAAAGCTTCTGCCTTTGACCGGGGGCATGCTGCCCGAGGGCGACACGGCGGCGGCGATCGATGCCTTTCTCGATCCGGCGCTCCGCCACCATGGCGAGGATGAACCCTCGGGACTGGAAGAGCCACTCGCCGGGATCGTCGATGCCGTGCGCGACGGCCTCTGGGCGCTGACCGAGCGCGACGATGCCGAGACCCGCGCCGTGCTCGATACCGCCTATACCCGGCTGGAAGCGCTGCCCTGGCTCGCCGACGACATCATCCATGACGAGCTTCGTCACCGCCGCTCCGGCGAGGGCGATGCCGCCCCGGCCGCGCCCGAGCCGCTCCCCGCGATTGCGCCGCCCGCCCAGTCGATGCCGACGCCGACCCCGGAGCAGGCGGAGGCGGTGGCGATGATCCGCGACAGCGGGTTGTTCGACATCGGCTGGTATCTGGAGACCTATCCTGACGCGGCCAGCAGCGGGCTTGATCCGATCGAGCATTATCTGACTGTCGGTGCGGCGAAGGGCTATAATCCCAACCCGCTGTTCGACACCGGCTTCTACGCGCGTCAGATGGCGCGGCGGCTGGCCGCCGGGGGCGCTCGGCCATGAAGGCGGCGCTGGTCCTCCATCTTTTCTACCCCGAGGTCGCGGTCGAGCTGATCGATCGGGTTGCGGCGCTCGGCGACCGGGTGGACATCTTCGTTACCCACAGCGTCGCGCTGGATGAGAGCGTGGTGGCCGCGCTCGACCGCCTGCCGCGCAAGGCCGAGATCGTTCCCGTCGCCAATCGTGGCTGGGATATCGGCCCGCTGTTCGAATTGCTGCCGCTGCTGGCGACGCGCGGCTATGACCTGATCGGCAAGCTCCACACCAAGAAGGGCGGGTCCGGCTATGCGCCCGAATGGCGCCGGCTGGCCTATGACGGGATGATCGCCGACGGGGCGCTGGTCGACGCGATCGTCGCGGCGTTCGATGCCACTCCCGATCTGTCGCTGCTGGGGGCGAAGCCGCTCTACAAGTCGGTCGCCAGCCATCTGTTCCGCAATGCCGAGCTGCTGTCGGATCTGGCGCCGCTCCTCGTCGCGCCGGCTTATCCGCCCGCCGACTGGGGCTTCTTCGCCGGCACTTTCTTCTGGGCGCGGCGGACATTGCTGGAAAAGGTCGCCGCGCTCGCCGATTTCCACGACGCTTCGCCCAATCAGGATCGTGACGGGGCGCTCGGCCATGCGGTCGAGCGGCTGTTTGGCCTGGCCCCGCTCGCATTGGGCGGCAGGATCGGGCTGGTCGAGAATGGGCGGATCGAGCTGATCCAGGCGCCGGGCGCACCATCCCACGAGCCCGTGATCCAGACCTTGGTCGATGTGGCGGGGCTGGGCGTCGGCCCGGTCGATGATGCACTGGCCGCGCTGATCGCCAGCCATAATCCGCTGATCGACTATATCCGCCATGGCCGCGAGGCCGATGCGCTGGATCCAAACCTCTATTTCTCGTCGAGCTGGTACAATTCGATCCACGCCGACGTGCATGCGGCGGGAATGCTGCCGCTGCACCATTATATCCACCATGGCGCGGCCGAGGGCCGATCGACCGGCCCGCTGTTCGACGGCGTCTTCTACCGCAAGTCCCATGACGATGTGGCTGGCGATCCGCTGCGCCACTATCTGGAGGTGGGGGCGGTCGAGGGGCGGGTGGCGATCCCGGTCAGCCGGCCGCGCTATGAGACATCGGATGAGCGGCCGCGCCGCTATTATCGCCATTTCGACATTGCCAGCGAGGAAGCCTTCCTGCGCGCGATGGCCAATGTGTCGGCGGATGTCCGTCGCAAGGCCGACGAGACGCTGATCAGCGTGATTATGCCGGCCTGGAATCGAGCCGATCGCATCGCCGCCGCGATCCGATCGGTACTGGCGCAGAGCCACGCGAAATTCGAACTGCTGGTGGTCGACGACGGATCGAGCGACGGCACCGCCGAGATCGCGGCCGCCTTCGCCAGCGATCCCAGGGTCAAGGTGATCCTCGGCTCGCATGGCGGCGTCAGCGCGGCGCGCAATCTGGGGCTGGAGGCCGCGACCGGCGAAATCGTCGCCTATCTCGACAGCGACAATAGCTGGAAGAGCTGGTTCCTCGACGTGATGGCGCTGTTCATGGTCTCCGAAGGGCTCGACTGCGCCTATTCGGGGATCGCGCTTCGCGACGAACTCAACCAGCTCACCGGTTATCGCGGCGACGATTTCGACTGGGAAGCATGCCTCGCCGAAAATTATATTGACCTCAACGCCTTCTGCCACCGCCGCGCGCTCACCGGTGAACTGGGGCTGTTCGACACCAACCTCCGGCGCATGGTCGATTGGGACCTGATCCTGCGCTACGCCAAGGGCCGCCCGGTAGGCTATGCGCCCTTTGTCGGCTGCGAATATCATGACGCAAAGAGCGATGCCGGCCGCATCACCGTCAGCCAGCCTGCGGCCTTCCAGGCGCTGGTCCGCACCAAGAACCGGACAGGCCTGCCGACCGGCCGCGATGCGCACGAACTGGCCGCGCAGCTGAAGCTCAACGTCGCGATCAAGATCGCCGCGCCCGAGGAGGAGAAGGCCGCCTGGGGCGATTTCCACTTCGCCGAGAGCCTTGCGGCGGCGATCGAGAAGCTCGGACACAAGGCGCGGATCGACTTCCGGGGGAAGTGGCACGGCCATTCGATCGCCAGCGAGGATCTGGTGATCGTGCTGCGCGGACTGATCGGCTATGAGCCGCGTCCCGGCCAGATGGCCTTCCTGTGGAACATCAGCCATCCCGACCAGGTCGGTTTCGACGAGATGGACCGCTACAGCCGGGTCTATGCCGCCTCCGCCTCCACCGCCGCGCTGGTCGAGCATATCGTCCGCCCGCCGGTGGTGCCGATGCTGCAGGCGACCGATCCCGGGCGCTTCCACCCGCTGGCCGATCCGCCGGCGGCGCCCGACATCGTTTTCGTCGGCAATTCGCGCGGGATCGACCGCGAGATCGTGAACTGGGCGATCCAGGCCGATCGCGCGCCCGCCATCTATGGCGGAGGCTGGGACGGGCGGGTGCCCGACGGCCTGATCAAGGCCACCAATGTCGACAATCGCGAGCTGGGCGCGCTCTATGCCGGGGCGGGCGTCGTGCTCAACGACCATTGGGAATCGATGCGCGCCTTCGGTCTGCTGTCGAACCGGCTGTTCGACGTGGTGGGCGCCGGGGGCAGGGCGGTCTCCGATCCGATCCCGTCGATGGCGTCGGTGTTCGGTGATGCGGTGAGGCAGGTTTCCGGCCCGGCCGAACTTCGCATGGCGGTCGACGAACTGCTCGCGGCTCCGCGCGATCGCGGCGCGGCGCAGCTGGCCGCCGACTATATCCATGCCGAACACAGCTTCGATGCCCGGGCGCGAACCTTCATCGCCGATGCCTTCGCGATATTGGGCCTGCCCTCGCCGGTCCCCGCCGAAGCGCCCGATTTCGACAATCGCCTCGCCGTCCATATTATCGCGAAGCACAGCGCGATTGGCCCGCAAAGCTCGGCCTATATCCGCCTCGTCGCGCCGCTGAGCGACGAGAGCGTGGCGGGGCGCCTGCGTCTGACCCTGGGCGCCCCAGGCGATCCGCTGCCGGACTGCGACGTCTGCATCGTCCAGCGCACCGCGCTGCCGACGATAGGTGCGGTCGATGCGCTGGTGCGGCAGCTGGGCGCGATGGACGCGGCGCTGGTCGTCGATGTCGATGACGCCTTCACGCTGATCGGGCCCGAACATCCCGAACATGATCTCTATCGCCCGCTCAACGCCGCGCTCGACCGGCTGGTGGCGGCCGCGGCCGAGACATGGTTCTCCACCGAGGAACTGGCCCGGGCCTATGCGCCGCTCGCCCCGCGCAGCGTGATCGTCGCCAATGCGATCGATCCCCGGCTGTGGCGCGACTGGCGCAGGCAGCGCCCGCGCCCCTTCAGCGGATCGAGGGTCCGGATGCTCTATATGGGCACCCACACCCACGGGCCCGATTTCGCGCTGATTCGACCCGCGCTGGACCAGCTTCATGCCGAGCGCGGGGATGCGTTCGATGTTACCGTGATCGGCATCGATCCCGATATTGCCCCCGCGCCCTGGCTGCACCGGCTGGCGCTGCCGGCCGGGGCGGTCAGCTATCCGCGCTTCGTGCGCTGGCTGCGCGAGCAGGGGCCGTTTGACCTGGGACTGGCTCCGCTCGCCGACAATGATTTCAACCGCTGCAAATCCGACATTAAGGCACTGGATTATGCGGCGCTCGGCATCCTTCCCCTGCTCAGCGACGGCCCGGCCTATCGGGCCGATCCGGTACTCGGGAGCGAGGCTTTCTTCTCGGGCCCGGACGACTGGCTGATGATGATGCGCGAGATCATCGACAACAAGGAAGCTGCGGCGGCGCGCGCGGCGGCGGTGGAGGCACATGTGTGGGACCAGCGCGTGGTCGCGCGCAATGCGCCGGAACTGGTGGGCCGGCTCGAGGCTTATCGACGCTAGGGCCTCCGCCGGGGCGACGTTTGAGGAGAGGCCGTTGAAACCCGTGCTCCTGTCCCTGCTGGCACTTCCGCTGCTGCTTGGTGCGGACAGCTCGGTGCCGGCTTTCATCCAGCCGATTGCCTGCAAGCTGGGGCAGGATTGCGCGATCCAGAACTATGTCGATCTCGATCCCTCGGCCAGGGCGAGCGACTATCGCTGCGGTGGCCGCACCTATGACAAGCACAATGGGGTCGATTTCCGCCTTACCAGCATGGCCCGGCAGCGCCGCGGCGTGGCGGTGCTGGCCGCTGCCGACGGGACGGTGCTGCGCGGCCGCGATGGCGTCGCCGACGTGTCGGTGAAGGAGGCGGGCGCAGCGTCGGTCGCCAACATGGAATGCGGCAATGGCGTCGTGATCGGCCATGCCGGCGGCTTCGAGACCCAATATTGCCATATGGCGAAGGGAAGTATCGCCGTGAAGCCGGGGCAGGCGGTGAAGGCCGGTATGGCGATCGGCAAGGTCGGCCTGTCGGGCAACAGCGAATATCCGCACCTCCATTTCACCGTGCGAAAGGACGGCGCGGTGGTGGCGCCCTTCGCCTTCGGTGCGGCGCCCGGCCGCTGTGGGGCAGGTCGCAGCCTGTGGGCGGCTACGGCCGGGCTCGGCAATGCCTACCGCGCCGGCGAGGTGCTGAACGCGGGCTTCGCCGCCGGGCCGGTATCGCTTGCCGCCGCGCTGGAGAACGGATCGGCCCAGCAGCCGCGCCCGACGCGTGACGCGCCGGCGCTCGTCGCCTTCGTCCAGGCGATCGGCCTGCGCGGCGGCGATCTCCAGCGGCTCACCGTTACCGCTCCGGACGGTTCGCTGATCGGCGACAACCGGGCGCCGCCGCTCGACCGGGACAAGGCGCAATGGCTGATCTTCGCCGGCAAGAAGCGCCCAGCCGCAGGCTGGCCGGTGGGCCGCTATGGCGCGCACTATGTCGTCACCCGTGCCGGCAAGCCGGTGATCGAGAAGCGCTTCGCGTTCCAGCTCTGATCTGAGCGATGGCCTAGCCAAAGCGTGGGGACGCGGCTAACCCCAGGCCATGTCAACGGATATGCTTCGATGCCGAACCGCCGGGTTCTGATCGTTCACCAGAATTTCCCCGGTCAGTTCGGCCAGATTGCCCAGGCGCTGCTGGCGCGGGGCGATCAGGTCGCGGCGATCGGTGGGCCCACCGCGCGCCAGATGGAAGGCGTCATGGTCGCCCAATGGTCGGCCGAGAAGGGCACGACGCCGGGAATCTATTATCAGGCGGTGCGGGCCGAGGCGGACCTGATCCGCGCGACCGGCGCGGCCCGCGCGGCGCTGACGCTTCAGAAACATGGCTTCGCCCCCGACGTCATTGTCGCCCACCCCGCCTGGGGCGAGACGCTGCACCTGCGCACCATCTTCCCCGACGTTCCGCAGCTGCTGTTCGGCGAGCTTTATTACAAGGCGCGCGGCCTCGATTCGGATTTCGATCCGGAGTTCGACCAGCCGAGCCTCGGCAGTGATCTGCGCATCAATGCGAAGAACGCCACGGTGATGCTGGCCTATGCCAATGCCGATCGCATCGTCTGTCCGACGCGTTTCCAAGCGGGCCTCCTGCCCCCGCTGCTCCAGCCGCTGATCGAGACGATCCACGAAGGGGTCGATACCGACCGGGCGAAACGGCGGCCCGGCGCGGTGCTGGAACTGCCGAATGGCGCAAGGCTCGACGGCTCCACGCCGGTCATCACCTTCATCAACCGCCGCTTCGAACGGTTGCGCGGTTTCCATGTGTTCATG
Organism: Rhizorhabdus dicambivorans; assembly: GCF_002355275.1. NCBI lineage: Bacteria > Pseudomonadati > Pseudomonadota > Alphaproteobacteria > Sphingomonadales > Rhizorhabdaceae > Rhizorhabdus > Rhizorhabdus dicambivorans. Next base: position 1,301,809 of record NZ_CP023449.1, read on the forward strand.
CGCGCACTGCCCGAATTTCTGGCCGCCTGCCCGGAAGCACAGGTCGTGCTGATCGGGGAGGAGAAAGGCGTCTCCTATGGCGGGCCCCTGCCCGATGGTCAGGAGTGGAAGGACCGGATGCTGGCCGAGGTCGGTGATCGCCTCGATCTGTCGAGGGTCCATTTCCTGGGCAGGGTCGAGCACAGCCGGATGGTCGATGCGCTGTCCATCTCCTGGGGGCACGTCTATTATACCTATCCGTTCGTGCTGAGCTGGTCCCTGCTGGAGGCGATGGCCTGCGAATGCCTGATCATCGGGTCCGATACCGCTCCGGTCCGCGAACTGGTCCAGCATGGTGCCAATGGTGTGCTCTGCGATTTCTTCGATATCCCCGCGCTGACCGCCGCGATGGTGCGCGCGGTGCGCGAGCCGCAGGCCTTCGCGGCGATGCGCAAGGCGGCGCGCGAGACTGTGGTTCCCCGCTATGACGGGCGGCGAACCGGGGTTCCCGCCTGGCTGGAGCTGATCGACAGGGTCGCGCTCCGCCGCTGAGCGTCAGCATATGCCTTTGTGATGCGGGCCTTTGCGGATAAGGGAAGGTCCGCATCGCTTGAAAGCCGAAGGATAGCTGCTTGATCACCACCATCGACGAGGAACAGGGCATCGTCATCGTCCGCGACGGGGACCGCGAGGAACGGCATAGCCTCGCCACCGCCGAGGGTTTCGACGCGGCCTCGCGCGCCTGGCTGCGGGCGACCTGGGACTCCAAATATGTCTACAGCTTCGCCTGGATGGGCCGGCCTGTCATCCAGCCGCCCGAGGACATGATCCGCCTTCAGGAGGTGATCTGGACGCTGAAGCCCGACGTGCTGATCGAGACCGGCGTTGCCCATGGCGGCTCGCTGATCTTCTACGCTTCGCTGTTCGAGGCGATGGGCAAGGGCCGGGTGGTCGGCATCGATATCGAGATCCGCCCGCACAACCGCGAGGCGATCGAGGCGCATCCGATGAGCAAGCGGATCGAGCTGCTCGAGGGATCGTCCACCGCGCCCGAGATCGTCGCGGCGGCGGCGGCGCTGGTGAAGCCCGGTGAAACCGTGCTGGTGGTGCTCGATTCGAACCACAGCAAGGGCCATGTGCTCGACGAATGCCGCGCCTATGGCCCGCTGGTGAGCATCGGCAGCTATATCGTCGCGACCGACGGCATCATGGAGCAGGTGAAGGGCGGCCCGCGCACCGGCGACGATTGGGACTGGAACAATCCCAAGGCCGCCGCCCATGCCTTCGTCGAGGAGGACGAGCGCTTCGTGCTGGAGGAGCCCGCCTTCCCGTTCAACGAGGGGACGGTCGCGAGGCGGGTCACCTACTGGCCCGACGCCTTCATCAAGCGGATCGCCTGAGGCCCACGCGGGGGACAGCCATGAAGACGGTGATATTGGCGGGCGGCCTCGGCACCCGCATCTCGGAAGAGAGCCACCTGCGGCCCAAGCCGATGATCGAGATCGGCGGGCGGCCGATCCTGTGGCACATCATGAAGCTCTTCTCTCAGGCCGGCTTCAACGATTTCATCGTCTGCCTCGGCTACAAGGGCTATGTCATCAAGGAGTATTTCTCCAACTACGTCCTCCACAACGCCGATCTGACCGTCGATCTTGGCAAGGGATCGGTCGAATATCATGCGACCAACCATGAGCCCTGGCGGGTGACGCTGGTCGATACCGGCGCGGAGACGATGACCGGCGGGAGGCTGAAGCGCGTCGCCTCCTATCTCGATCCGGGCGAACCCTTCTTCTTCACCTATGGCGACGGCGTCTCCGACGTCGACCTGAAGGCACTCGCCGCCTTCCATCGCAGCCATGGCCGCGAGGCGACGGTGACGGCGGTGGCGCCGCCGGGCCGCTATGGCGCGCTGGAGATCAGCGAAGGACAGGTGGATCGCTTCGTGGAGAAGCCGGCCGGGGACAACGGCCTGATCAACGGCGGCTTCTTCGTGCTGCAGCCCGAGGTGGTGAACCGTGTGGCCGGTGATGGCATGCCGTTCGAGGCCGAGCCGCTGGAGGGGCTGGCCCGGGACGGGCAACTGATGGCCTGGCGCCATGACGGCTTCTGGAAGGCGATGGATACGCTGCGCGACAAGAACGACCTCGAGGCGCTGTGGGCGAGCGGCAAGGCTCCCTGGCGGTTGTGGGAATGAGGCCTGATCCGGGCTTCTGGTCCGGCAAGCGCGTGCTGCTGACCGGCCATAGCGGCTTCAAGGGGGCCTGGGCGGCGCTGTGGCTGGCGCGGATGGGAGCGGATGTCACCGGGCTTTCACTCGCCCCGGAGGATCAGCCGAGCCTGTTCGAACTGGCGGGCGTTGCGGGCCGGGTCGATCATCGCATCGTCGACCTGCGCGACCGGGCGGCCGTCGGTACCGTGCTTGACGATCAGGACTTCGACATCGTCCTCCATATGGCGGCGCAGGCGCTGGTCCGGGAATCGATCCGCGATCCGATCGCCACCTTCGCGACCAATGTCATGGGCACCGCGCATCTGCTCGATGCGCTGCGCGGACGTGACGGGCTCCGGGCGGTGTTGGTCATCACCTCGGACAAGGTCTACGCCAATGCCGAGACCGGGCGCGCCTTCGCCGAGGGCGATGCGCTGGGCGGCAAGGACCCCTATTCGGCGTCGAAGGCGGCGGCCGAGATCGTGACGAGCAGCTTCGCCCGCAGCTATTTCGCCGGCCGAGTTCCGGTGGCGACCGCGCGGGGCGGCAATGTCATCGGCGGCGGCGATTTCTCGCGCGATCGGATCATGGCCGATATCGTCCGCGCGGCGCTGGCGGGCGGGGAGACGGTGCTGCGCCATCCCGAGGCGACCCGCCCCTGGCAGCATGTGCTCGACTGCGTCGCCGGCTATCTGGTCTATGCCGAGCGGCTGTCGAGCGATCCCGCCGCGCCCGCCGCGCTGAACTTCGGGCCGCGCCCCGATGGCCCGGTGCTGACCGTGGGCGAACTCGCCACGCGCGCGATCGACGCGCTGGGCGCTAAGCCCTGGCGGCATGAGCCCGACAGCACCTCGATCGAGGCCCGCACCTTGGGCATCGACACGACGCTCGCCGGCAGCCTGCTCGGTTTCGCCAGCCGGCTCGATGCACCCGACGCGGTCGACTGGACGGTCGATTGGTACCGACGCTGGTCGCAGGGCAGCGATGCCGCGCTGCTGTGCGACGAACAGATATCCCGCTACGAAGACAGTTGATGACCCAACCGACCTGCCGTTTCTGCCGAGCCCCGCTCGCGCTCGATCTTATCGACCTGGGGCAGCAGCCCTTGTCCAACGCCTATCTGACCCGGGCGAAGCTCGACGCGGGCGGCGAGGGTTTCTACCCGCTCCATGTCCGGGTCTGCGAGCAATGCTGGCTGGTCCAGGCCGACGATCCCGTCGCGCATGACGCGATCTTCGATGATGATTACGCCTATTTCTCCTCCTATTCGGCGAGCTGGGTTGCCCATGCGAAGCGCTATGCCGAGGCGATGAAGGCGCGCTTCGGGCTCGGCCCGTCCTCGCTGGTCGCCGAGGTGGCCAGCAATGACGGCTATCTGCTGCAGCATTTCGTCGCGATGGGCGTGCCGGTGCTCGGCATCGAGCCCACCGCCAACACCGCCGCCGCCGCGATCGACAGGGGCGTGCCGACCGAGGTCGCCTTCTTCAACGCCCGCGCTGCCGCCGAGATGAAGGCGCGTGGCATCCAGGCCGATTTGATGGCGGGCAACAACGTCCTCGCCCATGTTCCCGACATCGCCGATTTCGTCGCGGGCTTCCCGATTCTGCTCAAGTCCGAAGGCGTGCTGACCTTCGAATTCCCGCACCTGCTCAAGCTGATCGAGCTGGTCCAGTTCGACACCATCTACCATGAGCATTTCTCCTATCTGTCGCTGCTGGCGGTGGAGAAGGTGCTGGCGGCCAACGGCATGAGGGCCTTCGATGTCGAGCAGCTGCCGACCCATGGCGGCTCGCTGCGGCTGTTCTGCGCCCACCAAGGCGCCAGCCATGCCGAGACCCCGGCGCTCCGCGATGTCCGCGCGGCCGAGGCGGCGGCGGGGCTCGATACGCGCGCACCCTATGAAAGCTTCACCGCGCGGGCCGAGGCGGTGCGCGATGGCCTGCTCGTCTTCCTCGACCGTGCCGCGGCGGAGGGCAAGCGGGTTGCCGCCTATGGCGCGGCGGCCAAGGGCAACACCTTCCTCAACTATGCGGGCGTGACGGCGCCGCGCATCGAGGCGGTGTTCGATGCCAATCCGCACAAGCAGGGCCGCTATCTTCCGGGCAGCCATGCGCCGATCCTTGCACCGTCGGAAGTGGCGACGATGCGGCCCGATTATCTCCTCATCCTGCCCTGGAATCTGAAGGACGAGATCATCGGCCAGATGGCGACGATTCGCGACTGGGGCGGGAAGTTCGTGATCGCGGTACCGACGATCGAGGTGATCGACTGATGCGCTTCGAGCCGACCCCGATCGCCGGCGTTGTGGTGGTCGAGCTCGAACCCCATGCCGACGACCGGGGCTATTTTGCCCGCGCCCATTGCCCGCAGGAGTTCGCGGCGGCGGGCTTTCCCTTCGTGCCGGTGCAGAGCAGCCTGTCGCGCAACCACGCGGCACGCACCCTGCGCGGCATGCACTATCAGCCGGCGCCGCATGGCGAGGCCAAGCTGGTGCGGGTGGTGCGCGGCCGCATCCATGATGTCGCGCTGGACATGCGGCCCGGCAGCGCGACCTTCGGCCGCTGGACCGCCGCCGAGCTGTCGGCCGACAATGGGCGGGCCTTGCTGATCCCCGAGGGGGTGGCGCATGGCTTCCTGACGCTCGAGCCCGACAGCGACATCCTCTACATGATCGACCGGATGTTCGAGCCGGGCCGTGGCCGGGCGGTGCGCTGGGACGATCCCGCCTTCGCGATCGACTGGCCTGCCGCGCCGGATGTGCTATCTCCGGCCGACGCCAAGCTGCCCGATTTCGTTGCGGAGCGCTGAGCCCATGCTCGAAGCCGATCCCACCGCCCGCATCTCGCCGCTTGCCGATATCGAGCCGTCGGTGCGCGGCAGCCGCTATGTGGTGGGCGCGCGGACGATGATCGACGCCTTCGTCAAGATCAAGCCGGCGGGCGGATCGGGCGACGTGGTCATTGGCGCCGACTGTGCGATCAATTCGGGCACCGTGATCTACAGCGGCAATGGCGTGACGATCGGCGATGCGGTGCTGATCGCCGCCAACTGCACACTCGCCGCGACCAACCATGAGACCGCCGATCCCGATCGACGCATCCGCGACCAGGGGTTTCAGCCGAGCCGGGGCGGAATCGTGATCGGCGACGATGTCTGGCTGGGCGCGAATGTGGTGCTGCTCGACGGCGCGCGGATCGGGCAGGGCGCGGTGATCGCCGCCGGATCGGTGGTGCGCGGCGAGGTCGAGCCCTATGCCATCTATGCGGGCGCCCCGGCCGTGAGGCGTGGCAGCCGGCGCGGCGGACCCTCGGCCGAATGACCGGCTATACCGTCATAGGCGCGAACGGCTTCGTCGGTAGCCACGTCGTCGATCATCTGCGCGGACGGGGTATCGAACCCTTCTGCCCGGTGCGCGACGATCCCCGGCTGTGGGATCGCGATCTCGGCCGCATCTTCTACTGCGCCGGGCTGACCGGCGACTATCGCAGCCGCCCGTTCGCGACGGTGGAAGCGCATGTCGCACTGCTCGCCCGGCTGCTCGAACGGGCCCGCTTCGATCGCATCGTCTATCTTTCCTCAACCCGGCTCTATGGCAGCCAGGCGGGCGGTGAGGGGCGCGAGACGCTGCCGATCGCCGTCGACGCCGGCGATCACGAGCATCTCTACGAACTGTCGAAGCTGCTGGGCGAGAACCTGACCCTGCATCGCTCCGACGGGCGCGGGGTGGTGGCGCGGCTGTCCTATGTGTTCGGCTGGGACGACAGGGCGGAGGGCTTCCTGTCCGAATGGCTGCGCCGGGCGGCGCGGGAGAGGGAAATAAGCCTGGACAGCAGCCCTGGCTATGCACGGGACTATATCCACATCGACGACGTCGTGGTGGCGTTGAAGGCGCTGCTTGACCGAGGCCCGGCCGGCATCGTCAACGTGGCGCGGGGAGAGACGGTCAGCAATGTCCAACTGGCCGAGCTGTTCGCCGCCCAGGGATGGCGGATCGCCTTCACGCGCGGCAACGACGGCGGATCGGCCGGCGAACGGATCGACGCGGCCCGGCTCGTAGCTCTCGGCATGGCGGCCCGGCCGATCCTGCCGCTGATCAGTGGCTTTCTGGACGGGCTGAAATGATCATTTGATCACGAGCCCCTGGCCGGTGGGTAATTCCAGCACCTTGTAGCCTCGTCGACCGAGCCAGTCGTCCTCGGCATGCTTCTGGGCGCGGTAGGCGAGCCACCCATAATCGTCGAGTACCATGATCGCGCCCGGAACCATGCGATCAAACAGCAGTTCGAGCGCACCTATCTCGGCGTCGGCGTTATTGAGATCGAGGTGGAGGAAGGCGATCTTCTCAGGGCTTACCTTGCTGAGCGATTCCGGCACGCGCCCCTGCGTCACAGTCACATTGGGCAGATCGGCAAAGCGCTGGCGGACCTCCTGATAAAGAGTCTGGCTATGCTCGGGCATGTGATGATGCGGCATCGCGCTGTCATGTTCGAACAAATCGTAGAGGAAGTAGCGCCGATCGGACTGTGAGCCGAAGTCGACATAATCGCAAACGATCCGTGCGGTGATGCCCTTGTAACAGGCGCATTCAACGAAATCGCCTTCGAGGCGCATTCCGTTTGCGGCACCCCAGGCGACGGTAGCGATACGCCAGATGATGCCCTTTTCGATATCCGTGGTCGCATGAGCTTTGAACGCGGCCATGAAGCGCTCATCGGTCATGAAGCTGAGACTCTTGCCGAAGGTGATGAGGTTGTCACCAGTGAACAAACCCGCGCCGGACTTCAGCGATTTGATCGCGGTATTGATCCCTCCGATGAATTGTTTCCAATCCCGAACACCGAAGAACATGGATGTGACATACTGGCGGAATTCAGAGTTCACGCGCTGGCCCTTTCTGCGACGGTTCTGGCAACGAGATCATAGAAATCCCGCGCGAATGTTTCGGTCTGGCCAAGCGGCCCGGCACGCAGTTGTTCGCGCAGTTCCGTACGCAGCGTTTGGATACGATCGGGATCCGCCGCTAGCCGCGCTGCGATCTCTATATAATTCTCCTGGGTCGAAGCGCACAGATCGCCGAGTCCGGCATTGTGCAAGATCGAATAGCTTAGCCGTTCGAACAGGGCGGGGCCAACCAGCGATATGGTGGGCACGCCCATCCAGGCGGCTTCGCAGGTGGTGGTACCGCCCGTTTGTGGGAAAGTATCGAGCGCGATGTCGATATCGTTATAGTGCGGCATGTGCGCGCCGCGCACGGCGCGGAACTCGATCCGGTCAGCGGCGATGCCCGCCGCATTAAAATAGGCGCGGATATTGCCAACAAAAGCCTTCGAGCCTCCTTCGGGACGGACAAACAGAAATCGGGAGTTAGGAACCCCCGCCATGGTCTTCGCCCAGACGCGAAGCATCTCGGGGCTATATTTGTAGGGATTGTTGGCGGTCCCGAAGGTGATGAATCCGTTGCGTTTCACCGGCGCGATCGGGTTGATCTGATGCACATCCGGAAAGGCATAACGGCTCATCGCGATCCAGCTTTTCGGCATGACGAGCGGCTTTTCGATTAGTAACGAAGAATCCGGCGGATTGAGGAACGGGTCGACCAGCAGATAGTCGATAGTCTCCAATCCGATCGAGTGCGGATAGCCAAGCCAACTCACCGTGATCGGCGCAGGCTTCCAGGCCATGACGCCGACCTTGTTCATATGGGTCGCACCACCGAGTTCGAACAATATATCCAACTGGTCGTTTGCGATCATCTGGGCCGCATCGCGTTCGGTGATGTCGGGGTGCCATCGGAAGGCGTCCACCATCTCCGTCAGCCTCCTCTGGATCGGTGATGCTTCGGTACCCACGAAGAAGGAGTAACAGTAGATTTCGAACCGATCCCGATCGACATTCTCGAACAGCGGAAGCGAAAAATAGGCGACCGGATGATCACGCAGGTCGGAGGACATGAAGCCGACGCGGATCTTGTCTTTCGCTTTTGCCGCCGGTCGGGTGATCGGCATGCGCTGCGCTACGTCCAGTGCCTGCTGGCCCCACATCCGGTGCTGTTCGAGCAGTTCGCGGCGATCCTCGTCGGTTCTGACGCGCGGCATCTGGCCCAACAGCGCGGTGTGACGCCCGCTTTTGACCCATAGCCGGCCCATTTCCGCGAAGTTTCCCAGTTTCGCGATGGCGTCATAGTCGGCAACGCGAGTGAATATCTCGGCAGCGATCTTCGTCTCTCCGCCGCCAAACCTTGCGGGCATGTTTGTGGCGCACAGCACGGCATATCCTTCGTCGATATGCGCGCCTTCGCCTGGTCCGCGGGTCCGCTCCAGGCTTTCGGCAAGTGACATTCGATATTCGAAATCGTCCGGGGCCAGTTCGGCGGCTTTCCGATAATGGCTATTGGCCCGCTCCCGCTCGGAATCGGGAAGGGATCGCGCCATCTGGTAATGAAACCAGGCGGTGTCTCCGAATTTGTCCGAAAGTGACTGGAGATAGGCTTCAGCGGCGCGCACTTTGCCCGATAGGCGTATCGAGGTGACTTTCGCCTGCAGGAGGCGTGGATCGTCGGGTAAAACCTTGAGCGCCTTGTCGATCGTCGCGAGCGCGGTGGCATGATCGCCTTGAGTGTCGATCAGGGCGGCGAGGTCGAGCCATGCGTTGATATCGTCTCGCTTGAGCGCGATCGCCTGGCGCAGTCGCATCATGGCCGGGCCGAATTTCTTCTGGACGGATAGTGCGCGAGCTAGAGAGCGCTGGAATTCAGGGGATTTCGGGGTCTTGCGGAGGAGTTTTGTGAAGATTGCTTCGGCTGCAGGGCCTTCTTCGAGGTCGTTATGGACATTGCCCTTGTTGACCAGCGCGGCATTGTCCGCAGGCTTGAGCCTGATGGCGTCGTCCAGCACGTCCAGGGCTTCGCGATACCGGCCGGTTCGGCGCAGGAATATGCCCAGGAGATTCAGCAGTTCGTAGCTCTTGGGAGCGAAATTTACGGCTTTGGTGGCCCAGATGACGCCATCCTCATAGCGCGCAAGCGCCAGCAGATTGCGCAGCAGAGCGCGATACAGGTTCTCTGATTGCTCGATGCCGTCCAGCAGCGCCGAGATCATGATGTCGATGGCGTCGGCCCGGCGGCCTTGTTGGATGGCGGCGTCAGCCGCAATAAGCCTCGGATCCATTCAGTTTCTCGATGTCGCTACGGGCACCCGCATAGCTTGAGGATTCCGGACAGGCCAAGCGGTTTTCAGCGCGATTCGCCTCGCGCTTCAGCTTCCGCAGCCTTCTTTCATTTACCGCAGACAAAAAGGGGGCCGGTCTTGCGACCGGCCCCCTCTTTTGAGGCATGCTGCGCTCGATTAGCCGGCGAAGTCGGCAATCGTGAACAGCGAGACGTCGGTAACGCCCTGAACCTTGATGATCGAGTTGATCGTCGCGCCGGCTGCGTCGTTGTAGAACAGGTAGGTGTCGCCACCGACGTTAACCACAGCGAGGTCCGTATTGCCGGCGTGCGCATCCAGCAGCTGCTGGGCGTAAACAGTCGCCGCCGAAACGGTGGTGAAGCTCGCGCCCGAAGCCTGCAGCAGGACGTCACCAGCAGCCGTACCGACGGTACCAGCAGCAAGGCGGAAGAGGTCTTGGCCATCGACATAGTCGTTGACGGTGTCATACGAGGTGACGCCGTTCACCGCCGCAGCAATGGTGGCCTCGGTAGCAGCGAACGAGAACACGTCGTTGCCCTCGCCGCCTGTCACGAAGTCGGTGCCGGTGCCGCCAGCGAGGGTGTCGGTCCCGAGATCGCCGATCAGGAAGTCCGAGTCAGCGCCGCCGGTGAGCGAGTCATTGCCCTGGCCGCCGCGGATGCTGTCATTGTCCGCGCCACCGTCGATGGTGTCGTTGCCGAGGTTGCCGTTGAAGCTATCATTGCCGGCGCTGCCCGCGATGCTGTCATTGTCCGCGCCGCCCAAGATGCGGTCCGAACCAGCGCCGCCGTCGATGGTGTCATCGCCCATGTTGCCGTTGATGTAGTCGCTGCCGGCTCCACCCAGGATGGTGTCGACGCCATCAGTGCCGCCCGCCGCGCTCTGACCATAGATGTGGTCATTACCAGCACCGCCGGTCAGGCTGTCGCCGCCCGAACCACCGATCAGATTGCTCGCGCCAGCGCCCGCCGTCACGGTGTCGTTGCCGGCCGCCGCGAAGATCGTCGAGGGACCCGCGGTGCCCGTGTAAACGTCATTGCCCGCGAACAGGTAGACGGTGTCACCTGCGGTGCCGTTGCCGGTGAGAGTGGTGTCGGCGCCATTGGTGCCGAGGATCAGCGACGAACCATCGTTGAACACGAGGTTGCCGGCGTCCGACGCGGTGCTGAGAGCCGCCGAGCTGAAAACCAGCGACTTGGTGCCGACGGTCAGCGTGATGGTCTGCAACTGGTCGGTGGTGGCACCGATGGCAACCGTCAGGCTCGAGGCGTTCGCGGTGGTCGTCGCGAAGGCCAGAATGTCGGTGCCAGCAAACGCATTGGCTTGCGCCTGCGTCATATTCTCAAAAACAAAAGTAGCCATTAGAGTCCTCCAGTAGAACCTTACCCGGGCAAGCAGCGCGCCACCTCCCGTTTAGAACGTGAGGCACCCCTTGCCGCCCGCGAACCGATCCCCCACGGCATGGTTCGACGAGCAAGCCCAGAACGCTGCTTAGCCAAGCTTTCTCAACCGCGCAACAGACAAAAAGCGCACCGCAACATACGCGATTAAACTATCTTATCCGCAAGTTAGGGGGGCAAGGGGCGGTATAACCAGCGTCGACGTGGCGCCCCTTGCCGGAAGAGGCTGATAAACCCCACGCTTTTCGGGGGTTTTTCGTCCTGTGAACAATAGTTTGAAGAAGTTGTGCCACCCACCCCGGTGGCTCGCTAGGCGAAGTGCCAGCATCGTCGCGGGAATCCTTGGCGGCGTCACAACCAGTTTCTTGTCCAGAAGGACGTGTCGAGGCCGCCAACATCCTCGAATCGCGCCAGATCGGAGCGGTACAGGTCCGCGAGCAGCCGGCGGTCCTCGTCGGTCAGGACCGAGGGATAGGCCATGGTGCGGGCCGCGTGCACGGTCCGTGACGGAACCGTTCCGGGCCCCGGAATTCGCAGAAAAGTACAAATGCGGTCGATCGTTCCGGTTGGGTCGGTGTCAAGCTCCTCGGAGCGCAGCAGCAGGCATTGCTCGTGCGGAAACAGCCCGAACAGCCGCTCGACCTGCTGGCCGTAAAAGCCGCGTTCGACATAGCTGAACACGCGATGATAGCCGGGCGCGGACAGATCCGCATCGGCCAGCCGGGCGCGGCCTTCGCGGATGCACCAGGCGAAGGGATGCGTCTCCTTGCGCTTGGCATATTCCATCTTCCAGTGCGACCAGGCCCGCTCGATCGGGTCGCGGAACAGCAGGATGATCCGCATCGCCGGATTATAGCGGGCGATCCGTTCCAGGCTGTTCGGCCAGTAGATATAGATGGGCGTCGCCTCGCCCCGCAGCCGTGCATCGTCGGCGAACAGGGCGTGATAGCGCCGATAGTCCGGCGCCGACCAGTCGACCGTTTCGTCGTCGAAGAAATGCGCCTCCTTCACCGCAGGCATCTGCACGCCCGCAAGGTCGCGCAGATATTCGAACAGCGCGCTGGTACCGCCCTTCTGGACCCCGGCGACGAGAAACGAGACCTGGGCGTCGCCGCTCATCGCTCCTTCAGTGCCGACCGCATGGAATCGGTGAAGGGTTCGAGCAGATAGTCCAGAATGGTGCGTTCGCCGGTGACGATCGCCACGCTCGCGGGCATGCCGGGGGCGAGGCGGACGTTGGGGCCGGCCTTGGCGAGATTCTCCGCGGGCACGGTTATCTCGACCAGGAAGAAGCTGATCCCGCTCTTCTCGTTGCTGCGTGCGTCGGCCGAGACGAGGCTGACCTTGCCTTCCACCGGGGCGACCTTGCGCTGGTTGTAGCCGAGCAGGGTCACGCTTGCCGGCATGCCCAGCTTCACGTCGGTGATGTCGCGCGGCGACACCTCGGCGGAGACCACCAGCTGGGTGTGGGTCGGCACGATCTGCATCAGCGTCTGGCCGGCGCCGGCGACGCCGCCCTCGGTGAACTGGGTCAGGTTGAACACATAGCCCGCTACCGGTGCCCGGACCTCGGCCTGCTGGCGTTGCTGCAGCGCGGTGCGCAGCTTCGGTTCGGCATCGGCAAGGCGTTCCTGCGAGGCGCGGATGCCATCCGAGACCTCGGTCTGATGGCGGTCCTCGAGCTGGGCGATCTGCAGCCTGATCTCGCCGATCGCCTGGCGCGCGCGCGCCATTTCGGACAGCATCGAGCCCTTCTGGCCCTTGACCTGCACGGCGCTGCGCTCGAGCGCGAGCAGCCGGCTGTTCGGCGCGTAGCCCTGGCGGCTGAGCTCACGGACGCCGTCCAGCTCCTCCCTGACCAGCCTGGCCTGATCGTCGATCGCCTGGGCTTGGATCCGCATCCCGCTGATCTGGGTCTCCAGCTGCTGAGCCTGGGAATTGAGCACCATCGCTTGGCTGCGATAGAGCGTCATTCGGCTCTGGAACAGGGTCTGCTGGCTCGCCAGCAGCGCGGCTACCCGGGGATCGGCCGAGCGCGCGGTAAGATCGGCGGGGAAGGTCACGCTGGCGGCGTTCGCCGCCTCGGCCTGGAAACGGGCGATCTGCGCGTTGGCACTGTCGACGACGCTCTGGAAGATGTCGGCTGCCGCCTTGGTTTGGGTGTCGTCGAAACGGATCAGCAACTGGCCCTTGGCCACCTTCTGCCCCTCGCGCACCAGGATCTGGCGAACGATGCCGGGCTCGAGCCGGCTTAGATTCTTGCTGTTGTTCTCCACCCGGACGACGCCGGGGGCGAGCACCGCACCGGTGATGCTGAAGAAGGCTGCCCACAGCAGCAGGCCGGCCGCGAGCACCAGCACGAGCAGGCCGCCCATCATCATCGGCCGGCGCAGCTGGCGGTCCATCGCCGCCTGGTCGGCCCCTGGGCCGGTGGCGTAGTTGCCGGCGTCATCGTCCGGCAGCGGTTCCGCGCGGGTGAGCATCTTGCGCAGGTCGGGAAGGATGCTCATGGCTTGGCCTCCGCCAGGGTCGGGCGCTGTGGCGGTTGCTGTGCCGGCGGAGCGATGGCGCGCATCACCTCGTCGCGCGGCGCGAAGCGCTCGATCCGCCCGTTACGGACCAGCATCAGCTTGTCGGCCTGCGCCAGCACGCTGGGCTTGTGAGAGACCATCACGATGGTCGTGCCCCGCTCCCGCAGGCCCTTGATCGCCTGGTCCAGCGCGGCTTCGCCATCAGCGTCCAGATTGGCGTTGGGCTCGTCGAGCACGATCAGCTTGGGGTCGCCGAACAGCGTGCGGGCCAGGCCCACCCGCTGGCGCTGGCCCGCCGAAAGGATCGACCCGCCCTCGCCAAGTTCGGTGTCATAGCCCTTGGGAAGGCGCAGGATCAGGTCATGCGCGCCCGCCGCCTGCGCCGCACGGACGATGTCCGCGTCGTTCGCATCGGGCAGGAAGCGGCAGATATTGTTGCGCACCGTGCCGGCGAACAGCTCGGTGTCCTGGGGCTGATAGGCGACATGGCGGCCGAAGTCGCCACGGTCCCAGCTGTAGACGTCGGCGCCGTCGAGCCGGACGGTGCCGGCAGTCGGTTTCCAGATGCCGACCATCAGGCGCAACAGTGTCGACTTGCCCGCGCCCGAAGGGCCGATGACCCCGACCATCTCGCCGGGCTGGATCAGGAAGGTGGCGCCGGCCAGGATCAGCGATGACGCGCCGCTTGTGCCGAAATTGACCCCTTCGAAGGTGATACGGCCTTGCGGGGCCGGCAGCTGGGTGGTCGGCGCAGGCGCTTCATAGTCGTTCAGCACCTTTTCGAGCCGGCCATAGGCCTGCGACGTTTCCAGCAAGCTCTTCCACGAGCCGACGATCCGTTCGAACGGCGCCAGCGCCCGCGAGGCGAGGATCATGTTGGCAAACAGAAGGGCCGAGGAGATCGAGCCTTCGATCACCAGCCAGGCGCCCAGGCCGATTGTGGCGATCTGGATGAACATCCGAATGAAGCGGATCGCGTTGGAATAGAAGCTCGCCCGATGGTTCGCGACGATCGTCATCTGTAGCGAGGTCTGGCGATACTGCGCCCATGACCTGCCGAGCGTCGGTAGCATGCCCAGGGCGCGGACCACCTCCGAATTGCGCAGCGCCGCATCGGTGAAGCTGTAGCTCTTGATGGCCGCGCCATTGGCTTCGCCGAGCGCGGCGTGGGTTGCGCGATCCTGCAGGTAGGCCAGGATCAGCAGGACGACGCCGCCCACCAGCGTCAGTGTGCCGATCCACGGATCGACGATGAAAAGGAGGCCCAGGAAGATCGGTATCCAGGGCAGGTCGAACAGCACCGAGATGGCCGGGCCGGCGATCGACTGGCGGATATTGTCGAGATCGCGCAGGGCCTGGGCGTGCGATCCGCCCATCCGTCGGACGACGAGGTCGAACAGCGCCGCGAAGGTGGGGCTGGCGAGCTGGCGGTCGAAGGTGATGGAGAAATTGGTCAGCACCTGGGCGCGATAATGGTCGAGCAGGCCGGAGATCAGGAACACGAACAGTGCGCCGACGGTCAGCACCAGCAGGGTGGATCCGCTGTGGCTGTACAGCACGCGCGAATAGATCTGGTTGGTGTAGATGGGAAGCGCGAGGTAGAGCAGGTTGCTGGCCAGGCTGAACAGCGCGGCGAAAATGAACGAACTTTTTCCCTTCGCCAGCGCGTCGGTAATGATGTTCTTCTGGGAAAAGACGGACAACATCGCGCGGTCAATATCCTGAATATGGCATGCGCCGGCTGGCCCATGCGGCCCTGGCTCTTATCATCACGGCCGCCGAGCGGTTAAGGCTTTTCATCGCGGGTCGCCTTCGCGGGGCGGCGGGGCGCCATAATCGCCGACGATCGGCGGCAGGCGATCGCCGGTGATCAGCGTGCTGTCGGCGATCGGCACCAGCGGCGCATCGGTGTAACTCTTGTCCGGCAAAGGCGGTAGCGCTGGCTGGCCCGTCGGCTTGGGCTGGTCGAGGCCGCGCAACTCGGTCTTCGGCGGTGCATAGGGGCTCGCCGACCCGACGCGGTCGAGCAGCATCACTACCGGCTCGGTGGGGGAGATGCCGCGCCAGCGCACCTTCTTGAATTCGGCCTCCGGATCCCTGGCCGGGATCGCCGAATTGACGGTGCGGGCATCTAGCCGGCCCATTGCGAGCAGCAGTTCGGCCCGGGCCAGATATTCCTGGAAGCGGTTGTTGAGCAGGGTAAGCTGCGATGAAGCCAGTTCCTGCTCGGCGTTCAGCACCTCGATCGTGCTGCGCAGGCCGAATTGTTCTTCGCGCTGCATGCCGGCAAAGGCGATCTGTGCCGCCTGGACCTGCCGCGTGCCCGAGACCACCGCGATTCGCGATGCACCGAGCTGGTTCCAGGCGATCACCACATCCTGCATCGCTGCGCGACGCTGCCCGTCGAGCGCCGCCTGCTGGGCATTGTTGATGTCCTCGGCCTGACGGATCCGCGACCGGATCGCGCCACCCTGGAACAGGGGCTGGGTGATCGTCAGCTGCGCCGTCACCTCCGTCCGGAACTCGCGCCGGTCGAACGGCGATAGCTGGCCGACCTTTCCCGCCTCGGCGGTGATCGTGGCGGTAGGGCGCTGATTGCCGCGCTGTACCGCGACATTGGCGCGCGAGGCTTCCTCGGCATGGCGGGCCGCGCCGATATTGGCATTCTCGGCTTCGGCGACCATGAACGCCTCGTCGATCGAAGCCGGCAGGCCTGGCAGTTCGGGCAAGGGTGCGAGATCGCCGGGCTCATGTCCCACGACGGCCAGATAGTCTCCCCGGCTGATCGCGAGCTGGGCCTCCGCATTGGCGAGCTGGCTCTCGCCTGCGGCCAGGCGCGCGTCGGCCTGCGCGACATCGGTTATCGTTACGTCGCGGACCCTGCGCTTGGCACGGCGTTCGGCGAACTGCGCGCGCAATGCCTCGACATTCTGGCGCGCCACCTCCACCCGCTGGCGATCGCGGAGTACCGCGGCATAGGAGGAGATGGTATCGCGGATCACTTCGCCCTCGGTGCGGCGCAGCACCTCCTCGCTGTTGCGGACATTGGCGCGTGCCTGGGCCAGCTGGCCGCGGAAACGCCCGCCCGAATAGACCGGCTGGCGAACGTTGACCGACAGTGAGCCGTCATTCGCGTCCGCGCTCAATTCGCGCAGCTTGGTGTAATTATAGTTGCCGACGGCATTGATCGAGATCGACGGCCCATATTGGGCGCGTGTCTGGACATATTGCTCGTTGGTGCCCTTCTGGCGATAGCGCTGCTCGACCAGCGCCGGATTCCTGGCATAGGCGGCCTCGACCGCATCCATCAGCGTCTCGGCCGTGGCGGGCGCCGTCGTCCATAGCAGGCTCACGCCCACCAGCAGCGGCGACATGCGCCACCGTCTGGAACGTCCTGATCTATTGCAGGTCCGGTCGATGTCGAAAGTCATCCAATATGCCGCCCCGTTTCGCCGACGGCTCCACCGCGGCATGTGCTTCATGCCGGGGCGCCCCCATAGCTGCCTTTGCGCGGCTGTCAATTGCGATCCTAGCCTTGCTCCAGCCTTAACGGCTTGCCTTGAAACATGGTTTCTTCCAAGAGGCCGCTTTTTGCGGCGGCCCCTATGGTTCGTCGACGAGAGATACGCCGGATGCCCGCTGCCTATTCCGCCCATCGCCGCCGCATGATAGCGAGCATCGCATGACGGGGGGATTTTGGCGCCGGCGCGCGATACGACGCGCCTTCCTGAAAGCCAGCGCCGCCCGGGACAGCGGGCGCTGGCGGGAGGCCGCCGCGCACTATCGCCGCTATCTGGTCCACCGGCCCGACGATTTCGCGATCTGGGTCCAGCTTGGCCATATGCTCGGCGAAAGCGGGGACCTGACGGGCGCCGACCTCGCCTATCGCACCGCTCATAGCCTGCGGCCAGACGACGCCGATCTTGCCCTGTGCCGCGGCCATCTTGCCCGGCGGACCGGGGAGGTCGACGCCGCTATCGGTTTCTACCGGCACAGTTTCGAGCTCGACGGCAATCCCCGTGCCGGGCAGGCGCTGGACGAGTTGCTCCCGCCCGAGCCCGAGCCCGAAGCCGAGCCCGAACCGGAACCTGAAGCCGAACCCGAGCCTCAGCCTGACCCGGAGCCGGAGCCCGGTCCCAGGGGCGGCCATATCGAGGGCTGGTATGAGCGCTCCGTTTCCGGTGTGCTCCTGCCGTTTGGCGACGAGCGGCCGACCGTGGAGTTCCGTGCCGGCGACCG
This sequence comes from Rhizorhabdus dicambivorans, assembly GCF_002355275.1. NCBI lineage: Bacteria > Pseudomonadati > Pseudomonadota > Alphaproteobacteria > Sphingomonadales > Rhizorhabdaceae > Rhizorhabdus > Rhizorhabdus dicambivorans. The sequence goes on from NZ_CP023449.1 coordinate 1,319,354, forward strand.
ATCGGTCGCGCGGACGCGCGCTCACCCTCGCGAGGAGGATGGCGCGCTGTTCTTCCGCGCGCTGCTCGATATCGACCTGGGCGAGAATGGCGAGGGGGTGGAAGTCACAGCCCATCGCTTGCCCGATGGCGCGCCGCTCGATCCCGGCCCGATCCTCCTCTTCCCGCCCTCGCGTCATCCGGAGGATCATCCGATCGCCTGGTCGGTGCCTGCTGAGATCGTCAAGCCGCTCGATCTGTCTGCCGGAAGCGAGGTGGCGCTGCTCGTCACCCACAGTCGCACCGGCAAGATCAAGCCGCATGTCCTGCCCTATCTCCGCGCGCTGAAGGCCGCGGGGCTCGGGGTGTTCGTGATCGCGACGGTGGATCGGCCGGTTGATCTGCCCCGCGAGTTGATCGAGGCCGCCGACGCGGTGATGGTCCGCCGCAACGCCGGCTATGATTTCGGCGCGTGGGCGCATGCGCTGCGCCTCCACCCCCGCCTCTACGGCGCCAGCACGCTCTATCTGCTCAACGACAGCGTGCTGCCGGCCCGTGACGACGCCCGCATCGCGGAACTGATCGACAGGGTCCGCGCCAGCAAGGCCGATCTCGTCGGCCTAACCGAAAGTCATGAATGGCGCTGGCACGTGCAGAGCTATTTCCTGGCGATCAAGCCCCGGCTACTGACCTCGCGGCATTTCCACGCGTTCATGAACGACATCAGGCTGCTTACCCGCAAGGATCATGTGATCCGGGCCTATGAGGTGCGGTTGGCCGAGATGACCGAGCAGATCGGCCTGGATGTCGACCTGCTCTATGCCAGCGCGACGGCGATCAATCCCACCCTGTTCGGCTGGCGCGACCTGCTCGCCGCGGGCATGCCGTTCGTCAAGCTGCTGCTGCTGCGCGGCCAGTTCGAGGATATCGACATCACCGGCTGGCAGAAGGTTCTGGCCGATGCCGGGTTCGATGTCGCTCTGGCCGAGGCAGTGATCGCCGCCGCCGCGGAGGAAGGGCCGATCGACGATGGCGGACGCCTGCTCGCGCGTCGGGTGCCGGCGGGCGTCCATGTCGAAACGCCGCTCAAGATATCCTTCTTCGGCCCGTGGAACTATGACAACGGCCTGGGTGCCGCGAGCCGGGGGATCATCGCCGCGATCCGGCGGACCGGAGCGCTGCTGAGCCTTCACCCGATCAAACAGCCCTTCCATATCCACAAGCCGCTGGCACCACCGGTCGACATCGTCGATTTCGAGGAGCCTGCCGATATCGCCGTGGTGCATCTCAACCCCGACAGCTGGCACCTGCTGACCGATGAGCAGCGCGGGGCGATCGCCGCCGCTGGCAAGCGGATCGGCTATTGGGTCTGGGAGATGGGGCATATCCCCCCGGCCTGGCGCCGCAATTTCGGCGCGGTCGACCGGATCTGGGCGCCGAGCCATTATTGTGCCGAGCTGTTCGCGACCGAGGCTAATGTCCCCGTCGACGTCGTGCCGCATGTCGTGCCGGTGCCCGAGCCCGTGGCGCTCGACCGCGCCGGGGCGCTCGCACGGCTGGGCCTGCCGGCCGATCGCCGCACGATCCTCTATGTGTTCGACGGATCGAGCTATCTGGTCCGCAAGAACCCGGCCGCGCTGGTCCGCGCTTTTTCGGCATCGGGGCTGGCGGAAGAGGGCTGGTCGCTGTTGCTGAAGACCAAGCATCTCCACGACCGGCCCGAGGAGGGTGAGGCTTTCCGCGCGCTTGCCGAGGGCAGCGAGGGCGTGGTTCTGATCGACCGGTCGATGGCCGCCGACGAACTCGCCGAGCTGACCGCGCTGGCCGATCTCTACGCGTCGCCGCATTGTTCGGAAGGCTTCGGCCTGACGATCGCCGAGGCGATGGCGGCGGGCAAGCCGGTGGTGGCGACCGACTTTGGCGGCAGCCGCGATTTCGTTGACGCCTCGGTAGGCTGGCCGGTCAAGGCGCATCCCTGGCGGCTCGATCAGGATTTCGGCCATTATACCGAGGGCGGCGAATGGGCGCGGATCGACGAGCCGGCGCTCACCACGGCGCTGATCCGCGCGGCGAGGGCGATCGAGGCGGGTGACGCCGGCAAGAAGCGGGGCAAGGGCGCCGCCGCGCGGGCGCGGATTGCCGCGCTGCTTTCCTATGAGGCCGTGGCGGAGAAGATCGCGGCCAGCTTCCAGGCGGTGCGGAGCGAGCCGGTCGAGACGGGCGGCGCGCATATCGCTTCCGATCTGTCGATGGGCATGGCGGTCGAGGATGCGGTGTTCGGCCCCGCGCTGCGGGTGGTGGCGCTGGCGCCGGACGGCGCGCTCGATACGCTCCTGCCGGAGGACCTGCCCATCGATCGCGACAGCTGGGTCCTGCTCGCGCCGCGCGACGCGGTGCTGGCGCCCCTGATCGAGCGTGAGTGGCGGGCGGCCGCCGCAGCGCGGCCCGATGCCGGCATCTTCTATGGCGACGATTTCGCCGCGGGCGAGGAACGCGGGCTCGATCAGCTTCGGCTCAAGCCCGCCTTCGACCTGACCCTGCTCGCCGCGCAGGACTATATCGGCGCGCCGCTGATCGTCCGCGCCTCGGTCCTGGCCGAACTGGGCCTGCGTCCGGAAATGGGCGCGGCGCTGTTGGACGACCTGATCCTGCGCGCGCACCACGCCGGCACCTCGATCGTCCGGATTCCCAAGGTTTTGTTGGGCTATCCGGGACGGCGCCCGCGAGTCGATCCGGCGGTGCGCGCTACGATGCTCGCCCGGCAGCCGCTGTTCGGCCATGTCCGTTTCAAGCCCGGCCGCGCGCCGGGCAGCCTTGCCCAGGTCCGCGATTTCGGGCGCGACCATCCGGCGGTGACTTTGCTCATCCCGACCAGGCGGAGCAAGCTGCCGGGCGGCCGGACCGTCTATGTCGAACGGCTGCTGAAGGCGATCGCCACCACCGACTGGCCGATGGACCGGCTGACCGTGATCGTCGGCGACGACATCGCCGGCGAACCGGCCTGGGCAAGCCAGCCTTGGCCCTTCGCCCTGCGCCGCATCGAGACGCTGCGCGGGCCCGGCGAGCCCTTCAACTATGCCGGCAAGATGAACCTGCTCTGGCGCGCGGCAGAGACCGACCAGATCGTGATGATGAACGATGATCTGCTGCCGGCCGAACCTGGCTGGCTGGCGGCGCTGATCGGCTTCTCAGTCGACGAGACGGTCGGCGGGGTGGGCGCGCGGCTGCTCTATGCCGATGGCAGGCTTCAGCATGCGGGGATCATCCCGGCGCTCGGCGCGGTGGCCCACGCCTGGGCCATGCGCGCGAAGAGTGGGGGCACCTATCAGAATTGGGCGCTGGTCCAGCGCGAGTGGTCCGCCGTCACCGGCGCGCTGTTCGCGACCCGCCGCACGCTGATGGAGGAGATCGGCGGTTTCGACGAGCAGTTCACGCTCGAATATAACGACGTCGACCTGTGCCTGCGGCTGCGCGCGCTGGGCTATCGGATCGTCTGCACGCCGGAGGCGGAGATGGTCCATGCCGAGAAGGCTTCGCGTGGCGAGATGCCGGTGGCGGGTGAGCAGTTCGCCGCCTTCCTGTTGCGCTGGGGGGCGTGGCTGGCCCAGGACCCGTCCTGGCATCCGGGCCTGCGCCGCGATCTGTTCGATGTCGTGCCGGCGGACGAGCCCGGCGCCTGGTATCGATAAAAGGCCTAGGATCGCCCGATCCGAGCGGCTAACCCGGCAGGATGGCGACACCGATGCTTCTGGAAAGCGATGCGGCCGGGCTGGGCGATGGCCTGCCCCCCGCCTTCGACCCTGCTTATTATCTGTCGGCCAATCCCGACCTCGATCTTTCGCCGGAGGCCGCCGCCGAGCATTACCATAGGGTGGGGCGGGCCGAAGGACGGATCGCCTCCCCACTGGCGCTGCGCGAGAATCTCATCGCGCTGATCGCCGATGGCCGCTCGGTGCTGGAGATCGGCCCGTTCTGCAGCCCGCTGCTGCGCGGCCCCAACATCGCCTATCTTGACGTGCTCGACGCCCGGCAACTGCGCGACAGGGCGCGGGAGATCGGCGCCGATCCGGCGGGTTGCCCCGAACGGATCGACTATGTCGGGGGGCTCGACAAGGTCCGCCGCTCTTTCGACGCGATCATCAGCAGCCATGCGATCGAGCATCAGCCCGATCTGGTCGAACATCTCCGCCAGGTCGAGCGGATCATGGCGCCTGAGGGGCTGTTCTGTCTCATCATTCCCGACAAGCGCTATTGCTTCGATCATCATATCGCCGAAAGCACGATTGCCCAGGTCGTCCAGGCGCATCGCGAACAGCGCAGGACGCACACCCTCGCCAGCGTGATCGAGCATGTCGCCCTCACCACCCATAATGATTCGCGCCGCCATTGGGCGGGGGACCATGGCCCGGCCGTGCCTGCCGACCGCGCGAAACGGGTCGAGGCCGCGCTTCACAGCCATGATTTCGGCGGCGGCCGCTATATCGACGTCCATGCCTGGTATTTCACGCCGGACAGCTTCCGCACGATCATCGATACGCTGGGCGCGCTCGGCCTGACCGGGCTGGAGCTGGCCGGCGTCTACGACACGGCGCGCGACCGTAACGAGTTCTGCGCGGTGCTGCGCCTGTCGCCCGAGGCGCGACGGCGGCGGATCGAAAGCCCCGACGAGCCCGGCATCGTCCTGCTCCAGACCGCCGATGCCGAACGCTACGCGCCGATGCTCGCGGTCACCGCCGTCAATGTCCGCGAATATGCCCGGCGACAGGGTTTCGGCTATGAAAGCTTCCTGGGCATCAAACGCGGCTTCCACAACTGGCAGGCGACCTTCAACCGCATCCCGATGCTGGCCGAACTGGCCGATCGCGGCTTTGCCGGCTGGGCGGTCTATCTCGATGCCGATGCCTATATCCAGGATCTCGATTTCGATCTCGCCGCCTACCTCGCCGGCAAGGGCGATCGCGCGGCGATCTTCGCCACCTCCGGGGTCACGGGGGAGGCCTGGGACGTCAACGCAGGGGTGGCGCTGATCAATTTCGGCCATCCCCAGGGGCGCGCGCTGGTGCGAAGCTGGGCCGAACGCTTCGCCGCGCACAGCGACGATTTCCTGCGCGGCGCCGCCGAATGGATCGGCCCCGGCAACGATCAGGACCTCCTCCACCATATATTGCGCGAGGAGCCCGATATCGCGGGCGCCGTGTCGATCGAGCCGATGAGCTTCATCAACGGCCCCCATGCCAGCTTCATCCGCCAGCAGCTCCGCACCATGGCACCCACGCTGGAGGCGCGGGTCGAGGCGTTGACGGCGGCGGTGGCGGAAAGCCTGCGCGATGGCGGGCAGCCGGTGCCGGCCCCGCCCTCTGCTGCCGATAGGCGCTGGGCCGCGCGGCTGGCCCATGGCGAGGGGCGGTTGCCGGCGCTGGTCGAGGCGCCGATTCCCGCGCCGCGCCCCGATCTCGGGGAGGAAGCTTGCCGGCTCTGGGCGGGAGCCCGCGTCGACAGGGCGGATCTGGCCGACCGCCAGCGCGATTTCGCGGCGGTGCTCGATCGCGGTGATGCCGCCGCCGTCGCGGCCGAGCTTGCCGCGTTGGGCAAGGCCCGCATCGCGGAGGGCACGCTGGGCGGCGCGCGCCAGCATGAGCGCGCGCGGGATCGCCAGTTCGCCGAGCGGCTGGCGCGCTGGACCTATGACAAGCTCGTCTCGCTGGCCGAGGCGGTGGGCGTGCTGCCGCTGGAGAATCCCGAAGCCGGCCGCTGGGGCAGGAACGCCCTCACCGACCCGGCCGAACTGTTCGCCGCGATCGAGGGGGCGCTGGGCGCCGATCTGACGCCGCCCGCGTCCATCGGCGGGCATCTCGGCATTGCGGTGGGGCAGGGGCGGATCGTCCATATGCGGATGCTCGATTCGATCCACGCCGCGTGGCGGCTGCGGCAGCTCGGCGACTTCGCGGGTTCTGGCGATGATGTACGGATCGCCGAGATTGGCGGAGGCCCCGGCCTCACCGCCTTCTACGCCCGGCGGCTGGGCCTGATGAACTACCGCCTTTACGATACGGTGATGAACGGGGCGATCCTGGCCTATGTCCTGAAAGGGGCCGAGCTCGATCCGTCGCTACCTGGCGAGCCCGCGAGCGCCACGGCGATCCTCGATATCCGCGATTTCGGGGCGGCAACGCCAGGCTCGATCGATCTGCTGCTCAACATCGATTCCCTGCCGGCCATGGACCTTGGCGAAGCGGTGGCCCATCTCGCCGAGGCCCGGCGGCTGGGTGTCGGTCATCTGCTCAGCATCAATCAGGAGGCGGGGCCTTCCGATCAGACGCCTGTCACGGAACTTGCCCGGCTGGCCGGCGGCTATCGCCGCATCTCACGCCACCGCCACTGGCTGCGCGCGGGCTATGCGGAGGAGCTCTACGTTCTGCCGGATAACACCCTGCGGCACGAGGTTAAGGCCGTGTCGACGCAGTCAATTAGCTCCGATCATCCATAACCAAGGTGAGTAGCGCATGCCGACGAAGATCTGGAACACACCCTCCAAGGCGTTCACCGTTACGGGTTTCGATGATGGCTATTTTCAGGGCCTTTGTGACGAATGGGAAAGGCCCTATTATTTTCTCCTCAGGAAATATGTACCTGCTGGCAGCACCATCATAGATATCGGCGCCAACATAGGGGTAACAGCCTTTGCGGCATCGTCAGCCGTCGATGATGTCGACGTAATCGCTTTCGAACCGGCTGGTAGCGTGTTCGAGATACTCAAAACGAATATCGAGCAGAATCGCGCCAGCAATATCGTGCCAATCCGGTCTGCCGTGGGAAACAAATCGGTAAGCCACATCGCCTTTCACGAGAACTCGGCGTGGGGAAGTATCAACCCGGCGGGTCTCTCGACCGCTGAAGATCCGCCATGCGTTACGCTGGACGAATTCATCATCCGGTGGTCGGCCCAACATCCGGTCAAGCCCATAAAGTTCGTGAAGATCGATGTCGAAGGCTTCGAGTGGGAGGTGATCGAGGGGATGGAGAACCTGATCAACGCCCTGGATCCCATCGTGCAGGTCGAATTCAATATCTGGTGCCTGATCGGAATGCAGGACCGCAGCGTGCACAAGGCGCTGGAAGATATTTCGAGCAAGTTTCGATATGTCTACAGGGCAATCGCCGGAAATAGTGAAATGCCTATAGAAGCTGTGGACCTTTCGACACGGGAGGGCCGCACCCACTATATTTACGCGGCCATCTCGCGCGGGTTGGATTATGACGACCTGATCCTATCCAATAAAAAGCTCGATTAATTCCACCATGTTAGGAACTAGCGGCTGGCGCAACCCGGCGGCTTGACACTTCAAGAGGGATGGGCTGGAGAGGTCCGCATCCCGGGCTCCAATCGACAGAAAAATCAGTGAGAAGGCAGAATTGATGGGCTTTTCCCGAAAGCGGATTCTAGTATCAGGCGGCGCGGGCTTTCTGGGGTCGCACCTCTGCACGCGACTGGTCGAGGCCGGTCACGACGTCCTGTCGGTCGATAATTATTTTACCGGCCGCAAGGAGAATATCGCCCATCTCCTGTCGAATCCGCGCTTCGAGGCGATGCGCCACGACGTTACCTTCCCGCTCTATGTCGAGGTAGACGAGATCTACAATCTCGCCTGTCCGGCTTCGCCGATCCATTATCAGTTCGATCCGGTCCAGACGACCAAGACCAGTGTCGTCGGCGCGATCAACATGCTCGGCCTCGCCAAGCGGGTGAAGGCGAAGGTGTTCCAGGCCAGCACCAGCGAGGTTTATGGCGATCCCGAGGTTCACCCGCAGACCGAGGATTATCGCGGCAACGTGAATCCGCTCGGCCCGCGCGCCTGTTATGACGAGGGCAAGCGCGCGGCCGAGACGCTGTTCTTCGACTATCACCGCCAGCATGAGGTGCGGATCAAGGTCGCCCGTATCTTCAACACCTATGGCCCGCGCATGCACCCCCAGGACGGCCGCGTCGTCTCCAACTTCATCATGCAGGCGCTGACCGGGCAGCCGATCACCCTCTACGGCACGGGTTCGCAAACCCGCGCCTTCTGCTTCGTCGATGATCTGGTCGAAGGCTTTATCCGGCTGATGGGCACGGGTGATGAGGTGACGGGCCCGGTCAACCTCGGCAACCCCCACGAGATTTCGGTTCGCGAGTTGGCCGAGCGGGTCATCAAGCTGACGGGTTCGAAGTCCGAGATCGTGTTCGAACCGCTGCCGCAGGACGACCCCACCCAGCGCTGCCCCGATATCGGGCTCGCCCGGCGCACCCTGGGATGGGAGCCGCAGGTGCCGCTGGAGAAAGGCCTTCAGGCGACGATCGACTATTTCAAGGGCGTCGTCCGCGAGCGGGGCTGAGGGCCGGACCGATGTCGGAGACGCAGAGTCCTGCATGGCGCGAGATCGTGACGACGGTCCCTCGGGAGGGCCTGGCCGCGATGATCGGCATACATGTGAATCCCGACCTCGCGATCGTCGCGCGCCTCGGGACCGGCCATGCCGACTATCGCTATTTCGTCAGCGGGTGGCCGGGAGAGATCGATAACAGGGTCAGCCTTTCGCTGACCTATGTCGAGCATCTGCGCGGCATTATGGAGGCGTCCGATCCGGCGCGTCCCACCCGCCGGGAAATCCTTTTCCAGCTGGAGGACAATCCCGTGAATGTTCCCAGCGCTTCCTGGGAATCGCGACATGATTGGGATGGCATCCGTCTGATCCCCGACCTCTATTATTTCATGGCGAGCGGCTATGAGGGTTTTGATCCCGCTGTCGGCCCCTGGAAGGAACGAAAGCCGTCCGTTGTCTGGCGGGGTGCTTCGACCGGCCTGTTCCATCAGACCGAAAGCACGTTGGACAATCTCCCACGATATCGGATGAGCAGGCTCGCGGCCCAGCTCGGCGAGCGCGCCGATGTCGGCCTGACGCAGGTTGCGCAGGCCGCCAGCGCCGAAGAGGCCGATCTGATCAGCCAGCGGCTGGAGCGCGAAGGCCTGATGAAGCCGTTCATGCCGATGACCGAAATGGCCCGGCACCGTTTCATCCTTGATATCGACGGCAATTCCAACAGCTGGAATTTCATGCAGAAATTGCGCCTCGGCTGTTGCGTCCTGCGGGTCGAAAGCCAGTGGCGGCAATGGTTCTCGGATCGGCTGATCCCATGGGAGCATTATGTTCCTGTCGCGCCGGATCTTTCCGATCTGGTGGAGCGCGCCGAATGGTGCTTCAGCCATCCCGGCGAGTGCGAGGCCATTGCCGCGCAGGGCACGAAATTTGCCTTTGACATGCGCTTCGCGGATGAAATGCCGCGTGCGGCACAGATCGCCTTCGCGGCCGATGGCGCCAGCGAACATGACGTCAACGGCTGAGCCCCGGGTTCGATAAGGAGGATTATGTCAATCACGCGAGAGGAAGCGGTCTTTGCTTATCGCTTGATCCTGGGCCGGGAGCCCGAAAATGAGCAGGTCATCGAAGAGGCCATGGCCGCCGACAATCTGGCGCACCTGCGCAGGGTGTTTCTGGGGAGCGCAGAATTCTCCCGGAAATATGACGAATCGGCGCGGGGCGCGCTGCATGTGGGCCGGTTTCAGGATGTCTCCGAGGTCGATATCGACCTGGATTGCACAGCTGTGAGAGCGGCGGTGCAAAAGTCGGCCACGGTAGCGGCGGAATAAACCAGCCGCGGGCGGAGTAAAATCCGGCCACCTATTTCCTTTCTGCAATGACGGCAGGAGGGACAGGGGATCTACACCGTGGAACTATATCTGAAGGTTCGCCTGGCTGTCTCCGAAGGGATGACGCAGCGCCAGGCAGCAAAGCATTTCAACATATCTCGCGACAGCGTCGCCAAGATGGTGTCGTATTCGATACCGCCCGGCTATCAGCGGCGATCACCGATCCGGCGGCCGAAGCTGGATGCGTTCGTTTCGACGATCGAGCATTGGCTCGACGAGGATATGAAGGTGCCGCGCAAGCAGCGGCATACTGCCAAGCGGGTGTTCGACCGGCTGCGCGACGAATGCGGGTTCACCGGCGGCTACACGATCATCAAGGACTACATGCGCGAGCGGGATCAGCGCCGCCGGGAGGTGTTCGTGCCGCTGTCGCATCCTCCCGGCCATGCGCAGGCCGACTTTGGCGAGGCGACTGTGGTGATCGGCGGCGTCGAGCAGAAGGCGCGCTTCTTCGTGCTCGATCTTCCGCATAGCGACGGCTGCTACGTGCGGGCCTATCCGGCGGCGGTGGCCGAGGCCTGGGTCGACGGCCACATCCATGCGTTTGCCTTCTTCGGAGGCGTGCCGCAGTCGATCGTATACGACAACGACCGTTGCCTTGTGGCGAAGATCCTGCCCGACGGCACGCGCAAGCGGGCAGCGCTGTTCAGCGGTTTTTTGTCCCACTACCTGATCCGCGATCGCTATGGCCGTCCGGGAAAGGGTAATGACAAGGGGAATGTGGAGGGTCTTGTCGGATATGCCCGGCGCAACTTTATGGTGCCGATCCCGCAGTTTGCGACATGGGATGCGTTCAACGATTTTCTGGAGGAGCAGTGCCGAAAGCGCCAGCGCGATAAGCTACGCGGCGAGAACGAGACGATCGGCGAACGGCTGCAGCGCGATCTTGCCGCCATGCGTCCCTTGCCGGCGTCGCCGTTTGATGCCTGCGACCAGACCAGCGCTGTTGTGACAGCCCAATCGCTGGTGCGCTACAAAACGAACGACTATTCCGTGCCGGTTGCCTACGGTCATCAAGACGTCTGGGTCCGGGGCTATGTCGATCAGGTGGTGATCGGTTGCCGTGGTGAGATCATCGCCCGCCATCCCCGGAGCTGGGAACGGGAAGACATCGTCTTCGACCCCGTCCATTACCTGCCGCTGATCGAGCAGAAGATCAATGCGCTGGATCAGGCAGCTCCATTGCAGGGCTGGGATCTGCCGGACGAGTTCGCCACGCTGCGCCGTTTGATGGAAGGCCGCATGGCAAAGCATGGCCGGCGGGAATACGTCCAGGTTCTCCGTCTGCTGGAAAGCTTCGAGCTTGCCGACCTGCATGCGGCGGTAAGGCAGGCCCTTCAGCTCGGCGCGATCGGCTTCGATGCGGTCAAGCATCTGATCCTGTGCCGCGTAGAACGCCGACCGCCGCGATTGGACCTGTCGATCTATCCGTACCTTCCGAGGGCGACGGTCGAGAAGACCTCGGCGAAGGCGTATATGCGCCTCCTGTCGTCTGATGCGGGAGAGGCGGCATGAGCACCGAAGCACCTGACATCCTGCTCGCCCACTATCTCAAGACCCTCAAGCTGCCGACCTTCCAGCGCGAGCACCAAAAGCTGGCCCGACTCTGCGCAACCGAGGACGTCGATCACGTCGGCTACCTCTTCCGGCTTGCCGAGCGGGAGATGATCGAGCGCGATCGCCGCAAGGTCGAACGGCGGATCAAGGCGGCCAAATTCCCGGTCGTCAAAAGCCTCGACAGCTTCGACTTTGCCGCCATCCCCAAGCTCAACAAGATACAGGTGCTGGAACTGGCCAGATGTGAATGGATCGAGCGCCGCGAGAACGTCATCGCTCTCGGTCCCAGCGGCACGGGCAAGACGCATGTCGCGCTCGGCCTCGGCCTGGTCGCCTGCCAGAAAGGCTTATCCGTCGGCTTCACCACGGCGGCGGCCCTGGTCAGCGAGATGATGGAGGCTCGAGACGAGCGGCGTCTGCTCCGCTTCCAGAAGCAGATGGCCGCCTACAAGCTGCTGATCATCGACGAACTGGGCTTCGTGCCGCTCTCCAAGACCGGTGCGGAATTGCTGTTCGAGCTGATCTCCCAGCGTTACGAGCGCGGTGCCACCCTGATCACCAGCAATCTGCCTTTCGATGAATGGACCGAAACCTTGGGATCAGAACGACTGACCGGCGCACTGCTCGATCGCATCACCCACCACGTCAACATTCTCGAAATGAACGGCGACAGCTATCGTCTCGCCCAAAGCCGCGCCCGAAAGGCTGGCTGAAACCTTTCAAAAAAATCGCCGCGCCCGGCTGAGACCCCGCTCGGGCTACGCCCTCACGGCGGTCTCAGCCGGGCGCAAGGGTGGCCGACTTTTGCTCCGCCCGGTGGCCGGAAATTGCTCCGCCGTTGACATCGAGGATCCTCAGGCCCCGCTCGGCACCTATCATTTCGTCAACGCCGGCGAGGCGAGCTGGTGCGAGCTGGCGCGCGAGATCTTCGCGCTCAGCGGGGCGGCGGGCGGCCCCTCGCCACAGGTCGAGCCGATCGCCACCGCCGATTATCCGACCCCCGCGAAACGCCCCGCCAATTCAAGGCTCTCGACGGACAAGATCGTCAGGGACTATGGGATACACCCGCGCGACTGGCGGGCGGCGGTGCGCGACATAGTGGACGAGCTTGCGGGGCCGGTGCCCCAGACTGGGGCGTGATCGAGTGAAAGGCATCATCCTGGCGGGCGGCGCGGGGACGCGGCTCCATCCGATGACGATGGTGACCTCCAAGCAGCTGCTGCCGGTCTACGACAAGCCGATGATCTATTATCCGCTGTCGACGCTGATGCTGGCCGGCATCCGCGAGGTGCTGCTGATCTCCACGCCGCGCGACGTGCCCTCCTTCCAGGCACTGCTTGGCGACGGGAGCCAGTGGGGCATGGAGATACGCTACGCCGTGCAGCCGAGTCCGGATGGGCTGGCCCAGGCCTATATCATCGGCGCGGATTTCGTCGGGGGCGAGCGGTCGGCGCTGATCCTCGGCGACAATATTTATTACGGCCATGGCGCTACCGACCTGTTCAGGGCGGCGCTGGGGCGCGACGAGGGGGCGACGGTGTTCGCCTATCATGTCACCGACCCCGAACGCTATGGCGTGGTCGAGTTCGACGCGGCCATGCGGGCCATCTCGATCGAGGAGAAGCCGGCAAAGCCGCGCTCCAACTGGGCGGTGACGGGCCTCTATTTCTACGACGCCGACGTGGTCGACATCGCCCGCGACCTCAAGCCCTCGCCGCGCGGCGAACTGGAGATCACCGACGTCAACAAGGCCTATCTTGCCGCCGGCAAGCTCTCGGTCGAGCTGATGGGCCGTGGCTATGCCTGGCTCGACACCGGCACGCCGGACAGCCTGATCGAGGCGGCCGAGTTCGTCCGCACGCTGGAGAAGCGGCAGGGCTTCAAGATCGCCTGCGTCGAGGAGATCGCCCATGGCCAGGGCTTCATCGATGCGGCACAGCTCGAAAAGCTTGCCGACGGCTACGGAAAAAGTGCCTATGGCACCTATCTTCGCACCATGCTGATGAGAGGCTGATGCAGAACGCCCGCTATATTGCCGCTGGTCTCAGCGATTCCGACATGCTCTGGCTGCTGTCCGTCGGCAAGCTCCGGCGGCTCAAGGCGGGCGAGAGGCTGGTGACGGCTGGCAAGTCGGTAGCCGACCTGTTCTTCGTCACCAGCGGCCAGCTGGGTGTGGTGCTGGAGGATGGGTCGAGGGTCGCCCAGCTTCATACCGGCGACGTCGTCGGCGAGATGTCCTTCGTCGAACGCCATTCGCCGCTCGTCTCGGTGATCGCCGAGGAGCCGACCGAGATGCTCGCCATTCCGCGCAAGCTGATCCTCGACCGCTTCGAGCAGGAGCCGGTCTTCGCCGCGCGCTTCTATCGCGCGCTGGCAGTCTTCCTGTCCGAGCGCCTCCGCGAGACCACGGCGGCGGTCAAGGCCGCGGCCGAGGAGGAGCAGCGCAAGCTCAAGGCCGACAAGGCCGCGCGGGCCAGGTTCACGCGGCTGTTCGTTCGGTCGGGCCCGTAAAGGCCCTTTCGAGGATCGGTCCGGATGAGCCGGTTCGATGCAATCGTCATCGGCGCCGGGGTGATCGGCCTGGCCATCGCGCGGTCGCTGGCGCGGGCGGGGCGGGCGGTGCTGATCCTGGAGCGCGAAGGCGCGATCGGCACCGGCATTTCCTCACGCAACAGCGGGGTGATCCACGCCGGGCTCTATTATCCACCAGGTTCGTGGAAGGCGCGGCTGTGCCGGGAGGGGCGCGGCCTGCTCTACGCCTATTGCGAGGAACGGCAGGTCGCATATCGCCGCTGCGGCAAGCTCGTCGTCGCGCGGAACGATGCCGAACGGCCTGCGCTTGAGGCGATCGTGGCACGGGCGGGCGCGGCGGGCGGCGGTGATCTCCTCTGGCTGGACGGGGCCGATGCCCGGCGGATCGAGCCCGCGCTGGACTGTGCCTCGGCCTTGCTCTCGCCATCGAGCGGGATCGTCGACGCGCACGGTTTGATGCTCGCCCTGCTCGGCGAGGCGGAGGATCATGGCGCGATGCTCGCCCGTCTGGCCCCTGTGGATCGCGTCGATCGCGCCGCGGGCGCCTGGCTGGTCCATGCCGGTGGCGAACGGGTCGCGGCGCCGCTGCTCGTCAACGCCGCGGGGCTCGATGCGCAGGCGGTGGCCGGGACGATCGAAGGGCTGAACCGGGCGGCGATCCCGCCGTGCTTCCTCGCGAAGGGGCATTATTTTTCCTATGCGGGCAGGGTGCCGTTCGATCGGTTGATCTACCCGGTGCCGGTGCCCGGCGGGCTCGGCACCCATCTCACCCTCGATCTGGCGGGGCAGGCGCGCTTCGGGCCCGATGTCGAATGGATCGATGCGGTCGACTGGGCCGTCGATCCGGGCCGGAAGGATCGCTTCGTGGCGGCGGCCAGCCGGCTCTGGCCGGGACTCGATCCCGATCGACTCCAGCCCGGTTATGCCGGCATCCGCCCCAAGCTGGTCGGCCCCGGCGATGCGGATGCCGATTTCCGGATCGATGGCGAGGCGGAGCACGGCATGCCGGGGCTGGTCAACCTGTTCGGGATCGAATCGCCCGGGCTGACCGCCTCGCTGGCGATTGGCGATGAGGTGGCGGCGATGCTGGCGGGGCGGGTCAGCCGCCCATCGCGCTGGTGATCTTTTCGAGCGTTTCGGGCAGGTGTTTGCGCAATTCGTGGATCTTGCCGTTCAGCAGCGGATTGGCCTCGAACGCGGGCGAGGAGGTGGCGACGGCGATGGCGAGCACGCAGCAGCCCAGGGCGAACCTGACCACAGCCTTGCCGCTCTCGTCGCAGGCCAGAGTCGCGATCGCCATTCTCGTCACCATGCCCAACCCCGGCTTTGCCGCCCCCAAGAAATCACCGTCCTCCTAGGCCAAGAAGCCTAAGGTCGGGTAAAGGCCGCGCGGTTGCCAAGCCGGGGGCCGGGTCCCTATCTGAAGCTTCGAGAATCATCCATCATCCGGAGCGCACTGCCCCATGACCGCTAGCCATTCGACCCGCATGCTGATCCTGGGCTCCGGCCCCGCCGGGCTGTCCGCCGCGATCTATGGCGCGCGGGCCGGCCTTGCGCCGATCGTCGTGCAGGGTCTTCAGCCGGGCGGCCAGCTGACCATCACCACCGATGTCGAGAATTATCCGGGCTTCCGCGACGTGATCCAGGGCCCCTGGCTGATGCAGGAGATGCAGGCCCAGGCCGAGCATGTCGGCGCGCGGATGATGTGGGACACGATCGTCGACGTCGACCTTTCCGAGCGGCCCTTTCGCCTGAAGGGCGATGGCGGCACGCTCTATGTCTGCGATACGCTGGTGATCGCCACCGGCGCCCAGGCCAAATGGCTCGGCGTCGAGGGGGAGGCGGCGCTGGGCGGCAAGGGTGTCTCGGCCTGCGCGACCTGCGACGGCTTCTTCTATCGCGGCAAGAAGGTTGCCGTGATCGGCGGCGGCAACACCGCGGTCGAGGAGGCACTGTACCTGACCAACCACAGCCAGGACGTGACCCTGATCCACCGCCGCGATTCGCTGCGGGCCGAGAAAATCCTCCAGGAGCGCCTGTTCGCGCATCCCAACATCAAGATTCTCTGGAACAAGGGCGTCGAGCGCTTCGTGGCCGGCGAAGGCAATGCCGGGCTGGTCGCGATCGACCTCAAGGACACGGTGACCGGCGAGACGTCGCAGCTCGGCGTCGACGGCGGCTTCGTCGCGATCGGCCACAGCCCGGCGACCGAATTGCTGCGCGGTCATCTCGAACTGGACGAGGACGGCTATCTGGTCGTCGAGAAGGGCGGCACCCGCACCAATGTCCCCGGCGTGTTCGGCGCGGGCGACGTCTCCGACAAGACCTACCGGCAGGCCGTCACCGCCGCTGGCATGGGCTGCATGGCGGCCCTCGACGCCGAGCGCTTCCTGGCCGAGGCCGATTTCGAGGCGGCGCGCGAGACCGTGGTGGCCTGAAGCCGGCGTCGCCCCGGCGGAGGCCGGGGCCGTAAGAGATTTGGCGACAGGCTTTTGGCAAGAGCCGCTTGCGGCCGGCCTTCGCCGGGGCGACGATGCTTTCTAGCCCTTCTTCGTCTCGACGAAGCGCACCAGCGCGCCGAAGCTCTCCAGCATCTCGCCATCGACCTCGTCATCGTCGATGATGATGTCGAGCCGGTCCTCCAGTTCGGTCAGCAGGCCGGCGACCGCCATCGAATCGAGTTCGGGCAGCGATCCGAACAGGCCGGTATCTGCATCGAAACCGGCGGCGCGGGCGGGATCGAGCGCCAGGGCGTCGACGAGCACCGCGCGGACGATATCCTCGATGCTGCTGGAACCGGCAGTGCCCACCTGATTATCCCCGAAATGGTCCAAACGGCGGCTCCGTAAACGGAACGGCGGGCGCGGACAAGACGCCGTTGCCGATCCCGGCGACAGCGCCTAGCTGTGGCGGCGATGCCCATCGCGCCCGATCCGATCCCCAGACCGCTCGACCATCTGGCGCTGACTGGCGCGCGGGATGCGCCCGCGCTCGCCGACAAGGCGGGCGTGATCGACCATGGCACGCTCGATCGCATGGTCGGTGCGCTCGGTGCCGCGCTGCTGGCACAGGGGCTGGCGCCGGGCGACCGGGTGGCGAGCTGGCTGTCCAAGCAGCGGCTCGCCTGCCTGCTGCCGCTGGCGGCGGCGAGGGCGGGGCTGGTCCATGTGCCCGTCAATCCGCTGCTCAAACATCCCCAGGTTGCGCATATCCTGGCCGACAGCGGCGCGAAGCTGCTGATCGCCGGACGCGGCCGGGCCAACACTTTGGAGCCGGGCGACCGGCCTCAGGGCTGCGCGCTGCTGATCGACGAGGAGGCCGGCGCCGCGCTGCTCGACGGAGACGATGTGCTGGTACCGTCGGTCGCCGATCCGGATGAACTCGTGGCGATCCTCTACACCTCGGGCTCGACGGGGCGGCCCAAGGGGGTGATGCTCAGCCACGCCAATCTCTGGCTCGGCGCGGTCAGCGTCGCCGATTATCTCGGGCTGGAGCCCGACGACCGCACCTTGGCGCTGCTGCCGCTCAGCTTCGACTATGGCCAGAACCAGCTGCTCTCGACCTGGGCGGCGGGCGGCTGCGTCCATCCGCTGGACTATCTTACCCCGCGCGATGTGGTCCGGGCGGTCGGCAAGCACGGGATCACCACGCTGGCCGGTGTGCCGCCGCTGTGGATCCAGCTGGCGGAGAGCGACTGGCCGCCGGAGAGCGTCGCGCCGCTGCGGCGGCTCACCAACACCGGGGGGCGGATGAGCGTGCCGCTGGTCCGCCGGCTGCGCGCGCTGTTTCCGCAAGCGCGTCTCTTCTCGATGTATGGGCTGACCGAGGCCTTCCGCTCCACCTATCTCGATCCGGGGCTGATCGACGCTCATCCCGATTCGATCGGCGGCGCGATCCCCTTTGCCGAGATACTGGTGGTTCGACCAGACGGCAGCATCGCGGCCGATGGCGAACCGGGCGAACTGGTCCATGCCGGGCCCCTGGTCGCGCAGGGCTATTGGGATGACGCCGAAAGGACCGCGCAACGCTTTCGTCCCGCGCCTGCCGCCTCGGCCTATGGCGGCACCGCCGTCTGGTCCGGCGACACGGTGGTGCGCGACGCCGAGGGGCTGCTCCGCTTCGTCGGCCGCGATGACGAGATGATTAAGAGTTCGGGCAACCGGATCAGCCCGACCGAGATAGAGGAAGCCGCGGTGGCCAGCGGCGCGGCGGCCGAGGCGGTGGCGCTGGGCCTGCCCGACGAGCGTCTGGGCCAGGCGATCCTGCTTTATGCGCGGCCCCTGGGCGACGGTGCCAAAACGCGGCTGATCGACTGGTTCAAGCGCAACCTTCCCGGCTTCATGCAGCCGGCGCGGGTAGTATGGCGGGATGAGCTGCCACGCAACGCCAATGGCAAGCTCGATCGCGCCGCGCTGAGGGCCGAGGCGCTCGCGGAGGAGAGGACATGAAACCGAGCGGACCCATCCCGGCCGATTATATCCGGCGCGATGGCGCGCTGATGATCGGTGGGCGCAGCGCCGACGAATGGATCGGCATCGCGGGCGACACGCCGCTGTTCGTCTATGATCTGGCCATCGTGCGCGATCGGATTGCGCGCTTCCGTGCCGCCTTTCCCGGCGTGTCGCTCCATTATGCGATCAAGGCCAATCCGCATCCCCCGCTGGTCCGTGCCATGGCCGGCCTCGTCGACGGCATCGACGTCGCGTCCGGAGGCGAGGCGCGGATAGCGCTCGACGCCGGGATGGACGCGCGGCGCATCTCCTTCGCCGGCCCGGGCAAGCGCGACCGCGAACTGGCCCTGGCGATCGAGGAGGGGATCACGCTCAACCTCGAATCCGAAGGGGAGGCCGAACGCGCGCTGGCGATCGGGCGCGGTATCGGCCGGACGCCGCGCCTCGCCATCCGCGTCAATCCGGATTTCGAGCTGAAGGGCTCGGGGATGAAGATGGGCGGCGGCGCCAAGCCCTTCGGCATCGACGCCGATCAGGCGGCGCAGGTCGTCCGCCGCATCGTCGACGGCGGCGGCGACTATCGCGGCCTCCACATCTTCGCCGGTTCTCAGGCGCTCGATCCGCAGGCGCTGATCGAGGCGCAGGCTTCGGCGCTGGCGCTGGCCGCGCGGATCAGCCGCGAGGCGGACGTGCCGCCGCCGCACGTCAATCTCGGCGGCGGCTTCGGCATCCCGCATTTCGCCAATGACACGCCCTTAGACGAAAGTCTGGTGGGCGACGCATTATCCGCGGCGCTCGCGGGACGCGATCCGATCCTCGCCGATGCAGAATTTACAATCGAACTGGGCCGCTGGCTGGTGGGCGAGGCGGGGGTCTATCTGAGCCGGATCGTCGACCGCAAGACCAGCCATGGCGAGACTTTCCTGGTCGTCGACGGCGGCCTGCACCACCAACTGGCGGCAAGCGGCAATTTCGGTACGGTGGTCCGCCGTAACTATCCGATATCTTTGACGAATATCGCGGATTCTGCTACGGTCGAAACCGTGTCGGTGGTGGGCTGTCTCTGTACCCCGATCGATCGCTTGGGCGACCATGTCGGCCTGCCCCGGGCGGAGGTCGGCGATGTCGTCGCGCTGTTCCTTGCGGGGGCCTATGGCGCGAGCGCGAGCCCGCAGGCTTTCCTGGGCCACCCGCCCCCGCGCGAAATAACCGTGGACGGGACAGGCATCCTGTGATTCTAAGCATCTGTTCATGGTCGATGGAGCATTAAGCAGGTCGCGAAGTTTACGGGTTTCGGGGAACCCATCGTCGGGTGTTCTGCCCTGGAGGTTATGCGGATGACCGTTGGTGCTGCCGTGACAAGGCTGGTGGGGATGATGGCGGCGGCGATGCTGATCGCTGCCCAGCCGGTCTATGCCAAGGACAAGGAACTGCCGCCTGCGCCGTTCGTGCCCGATACCGGCGCGCCGGGGGAGGACTACACGATCGGCCCGCTGGACGCGCTGACCGTGTTCGTCTGGCGCAATCCGGAACTGGGCGCGCAGGTCCAGGTTCGGCCCGATGGCCGGATCACCCTGCCGCTGATCAGCGACATGGTCGCGGTCGGCAAGACCCCGGCCAAGCTGTCCGATGACATTCGCGACGCGCTGTCCACCTACATCACCGATCCGATCGTCTCGGTGATCGTCAACAATTTCTCGGGAACCTTCGCCCAGCAGATCCGCATCGTCGGCGCGGCGGAGAAGCCCGCGACGGTCTCCTACCGTTCGGACATGACCCTGCTCGACGCGATGATCGCCGTCGGCGGCCTGTCGGAATATGCCGCGGGCAACCGCGCCAAGCTGATCCGCTACGATCCCGTCACCAAGAAGCAGCAGGAGTTCCGCCTTCGGATCGACAGCCTGCTCAAGCGTGGCGACATCAAGGCCAATGTCAAATTGCAGCCGGGCGATGTGATCATCATCCCCGAAAGCATCTTCTGATCGGGATCGCGGGGGCGGCAGACTAGGGTCGATGGAAGCAATCTACACCGAGATCAGGATAGCGCTCTACGCCATTTGGCGGATGCGCTGGCTTGCCCTCGCGGTCGCCTGGGGTTTCTGTCTGGTCGGCTGGGTGATGGTGATGCGGGTGCCCGCCTCCTATGAGAGCAGCGCCCGTATCCAGGTCCAGGTCAAGTCGCTGTTCGCCGACGGTGCCGAAAGCGACATGCAGAAGAATGTCGACCGGGTCCGCCAGTCATTGACCTCGACCGAGGTGCTCAAGCGGGTGGTGCGCACCGTCTCCAACGGTGAGCGGCCGCTGACCTCCTATGAATCGCTGTCGCTGATCGGCGCGCTGCGCGGCGGCATCTCCATCACCGCGCAGGGCGAGGACCTGCTGGAGATCAAGACCCGGATCAGCCTGAAGAGCATTTCCGAGCAGCAGACCGCCTTCATCGCCCGAAACGTCACCCAGAAGCTGATCGAGATCTTCATCCAGGAGAATGTGATCGGCAGCCGGACCAACAATGCCGAAGCGCTGCAATTCCTGGATCAGGAGCTGGCCCGCCGCGCCAAGGAACTGGCCGATGTCGACCGGCGCCGTGCCCAGATCGCGCAGGACACGCTGGGTTCGCTGCCGGGATCTGGCACCCTGGAACAGCGCATGGATTCGGCGCGCAACGAGATGATGAACCTGGAATCGGGGTTGATGCAGGCGCGCAGCTCGCTGGCCGCGATGAACGGCCAGATCGCCGCGACCCCGGCCCAGATTCCGGCCGGTACGGTCGGCGGCGTCGACACGCTTGACCAGCGGATCAGCCAGCTCGAAGGGCAGCTGTCCGAGGCGATCTCGCGGGGCTGGACCGAAAAGCACCCCGACGTGATCGCGATCCGTGCCCAGCTGCGCCAGCTCCGCGCCGAGAAGGCGCGGGGCGGAACGCGGGACGTGCCGATGGCACCCAACCCGGTCTATGTCTCGCTCAAGTCCATGCAGGCCGAGCGCGAGGGCAATGTCGCCGCGCTTCAGGCGCGCAAGGACCAGCTTGACCGGGCGGTGACGATGATCGCCCAGCGCCAGCTGAGCGCGCCCGCCGCGCAGATCGATCAGGCCCGGCTCGACCGCGACTATGATGTGTTGAGGGACCAGTACAACAAGCTGCTCGCCCAGCGTGAGGGCGCGAAGCTGCGGTCCGACGCGACCGGCAAGACCGATGGCGTCCAGTTCCGCGTGATCGACCAGCCGGCGGTGCCGCGCCAGCCCGCCGCGCCCAACCGGACGATGCTGCTGACCGCGGTCCTGATCGCCGGGGCGGTGGTCGGTGCCGGCGTCGCCTTCGCCAAGAGCCAGCTCGCCAATGTCTATACCACCACCCAGCAGCTCGCCAAGGCGAGCGGCCTCCCAGTGCTGGGCTCGATCTCCGAGGTCATCACGGCGGAGACCCGCGCGATCCGCCGCAAGCAGATGATGTGGTTCAGTTCCGCGGCGGCCGGACTGCCCGGCATGTTCATGTTGTTGATGCTGATCGAATTCGTGAAACGGATCATGGTATCCTGATCGCATGGACGGGCCAGACGATAGCGGCAAGCCGCCGCCACGGAAGCGCAAGCGCCGCGGCTCGCTGATCGAGCGGGCCGGTTCCGTCTATGATTTCGAGGCGGTGCTGCGCGCGCGCGTTGTCATGCCCGAAAGCAACGGCGCGCCGGGCCAGGTTGTCGACGTGCCCCTGACCCAGGTCCAGCAGCCGACCCTCACGCCGCAGCCGACGCTGTCGCCACCGCTGCCCTTCGAATCGATCGACACCGCCATGGGCGTGTCGACGATCCAGGCCGATTCCGCGTTCCCAGCCCCGGCGCCGCTGCCGGGTGCCGGCGGCAATGGCGCGTCGCCGCCGGCCGAGCTGCCTACCCTGGCCGCCGGCAAGGACCCCGCGGCGCTGCCCGCGCCCGAGATCGCCTATCGCACCGCCAAGGTGAACCGCGCCGACCTGATCGACCAGGGCTTCGTGATGCCCGATGCGGCAATCACCGCGCTCGCCGAGGAATTCCGCATCGTCAAGCGCACCCTGCTGCTCAACGCGATCGGCCCTACCGCCTTGCCCAACGGCCGGCGCATCCTGATCTGCTCGGCACAGGCGAATGAGGGCAAGACATTCTGCGCGGTCAACCTCGCCCTCTCGATGGCCAATGAGCGCGACATCGAGGTGCTGCTGATCGACGGCGATTTCGCCAAGCCGACGGTGCTCTCCACCCTCGGCATCGAGGGGCCGGTGGGCCTGATGGACGCGCTTGGCGATCCCGACATCGACGTCGAGACCCTGGTGATCAAGACCGATGTCGGCAATCTGTCGGTGCTGCCGTCGGGCAAATACACCAATGAGGCGACCGAGCTGATCGCCGCTGACCGCACCCGCGTGATCATCGAACGGCTGTCCGCCAAGCCGAACCGGATCATCCTGTTCGACAGCCCCCCCGCGCTCGCTGCCTCGCCGGCGTCGGTGTTGGCCTATCATGTCGGGCAGGTGCTGCTGGTGGTGCGCGCCGACAAGACCGCCGAGGCCGAACTGCGCGACGCGGTGCTGTTGCTCGGCGGCTGCGAGGAAATCCAGTTGCTGCTCAACGGCGCCCGCTTCGCGCCCAATGCCCGCCGCTTCGGCAGCTATTACGGATATGAAGCGCCGCGATGAGCAGCGCCAGATCGCGGATCATCGTGGGTCTCTTCGCAGGAGGGGCCGCCTGTGGCGCGGCCCATGCCGATCGCCCGCAATACGGCGCCTTCCTCAATATCCAGCAGATCGCCGAGGCGCAGCTGCACGGCCCGGGCGCCGACGACGTCACCTATACCGAGGTGTCCGGCAACCTCTTCGCCCAGATTTCCAACCGCCGCATCGTCGCGACCGGGACCTATCGCCTGGGCTACCGCATTCCCGAGATAGGCGACGCCGACAAGAGCGTGACCCAGGACGGGGTGATGCGGCTCCAGGCCAATGTGATCGACGAATGGCTGACGGTGGATGCCGGGGCGATCATCACCCGCAGCCGCGTCGATCCGAGCGGCTCGGCACCCGCCACCAACGTCGGCAATCCCAAGAATCTGACCCAGACCTATTCGACCTTCTTCCAGCCCTCCCTTTTCCACCGCATCGGCGATCTTGGCGTGCAGGCGTCCTATCGTTACGCCTATACGCAGAACGAGATCGGCCAGACAGATACCGGCTCGTTCGGCCCGCCCACCGACCGGTTCGACAGTTCCGTATCGCAGCAGGCCAGCCTCGCGCTCGCGATGCAGAGCGGCGATCTGCCGTTCGACTGGAAGCTGAGCGGGCAATACCAGCACGAAAACACCACCAATCTCGCCCAGCACCTGCGCGCGGCGAGCGTCACCGGGGAGATCAAGCTGCCGATCGCGAGCAGCCGTGTCGCGCTGGTGGCGAGTGGCGGCTATGAGCGGACCCGCACCACGCAGCGCAAGGCGCTGGTCGATCCGATCACCGGCTTTCCCGTGCTGGGCAAGGGCGGGAAGTTCGTCGTCGACCCCGCCAGTCCGCGCGTATTGACCTATGAGATGGACGGGCTGATCGGCGATGCGGGCATCATCTGGCGGCCCAGCCGGCGGACCCGGGTCGAGGCGCGGGCCGGATATCGCTATGGCGGTCTGTCGATGACCGGCCTGATCGAGCTGCAGCCGAGCGCGCGCAGCGGCCTCACCTTCATCCTGACCGATCAGGTGCAGACCTTTGGCTCCGGCGTCTCGGGCGGCCTCGCCGGCAGCACGCCGGACCTCGACCTCGGCCAGTCCAACGATCCGTCCAGCTCCTATCAGGAATGCCTGTTCGGCAAGCAGGCCGGGAACGGCAAGTGCATCGGCGGGGCGCTGGGCAATGCTTCGGCGCGCAGCTATCGCGAGCGCGCGGCCAATCTCATCTTCACGCGGCGGATGCGGACCTGGACGTTCGGCGGATCGCTGGGCTATTCGCGTCGCACCTATTTCGACGATCCTACCTCGCCGGTTTCGCTGGCCGGGGTGGTCGACCAGAGCTTTTTCGGCAATCTTTCGATTGGCCAACGACTCACCCGCACCTCGTCCGCTTCCTTTTCTTTCTCGGGCAACTACTTTATGAACGGACAGGTCGGAGCGTCTGATGTGATGTCTGGTTCGTTCAGCACCAATTATATTCGCTCCTTTGGCCGTGGGATTCAGATGCAGGCGACCGTCGCGGTCGATGGCACCAAGCAGGAGAATGCAACCGCTGATGTGTCGGGACGCGCCCAGCTTGGCCTGCAATACAAGTTCTGAGATGGGACGGGGCATCGCATCCGGGCGGGAGGGCCGCATTGGACCATGATCCCTATGGCCTGAGCGATCGGCCGTTCCAGCTTACGCCCGATCCGCGCTTCTATTTCGAGAGCGCGACCCATCGCAAGGCGATGACCTATCTGGGCTATGGCCTGGCGCAGGGAGAGGGCTTCATCGTCGTCACCGGCGAGGTCGGCACCGGCAAGACCATGCTGGTCGGCCGGCTGATGGCGACGATCGATCGCTCGCGGCTGACCGCGATCAATCTCGTTTCCACCCAGCTGGAGGGGGAGGATATCCTCCGCATCGTCGCGCTCGCGCTCGGCGTCGCGACGGACGTCGCCGCCAAGGGCCAGCTGCTCGCGCGGATCGAGCGCTTCCTTCATGAACAGGCGCGCGGCGGCAAGCGTACCCTGTTGATCGTCGACGAGGCGCAGAACCTGCCCATCTCGGCGCTGGAAGAGCTGCGTATGCTCTCCAACTTCCAATATGGCGGGCAGGCGCTGCTGCAGATATTCCTGCTCGGCCAGCCGGAGTTCCGCGACGCGCTCGCCCAGCCGCGCTTCGAGCAGCTTCGCCAGCGGGTGATCGCGACCCATCACCTGACCGCGATGGGCCCCGACGAGGTCGCGCCCTATATCATGCACCGGCTCGCCTGCGCGGGCTGGAAGGGTACGCCGCGCTTCACCCAGGATGCCTATGCCGCCTTCCATCGCCTGTCGGGCGGCATTCCTCGCCGGCTGAACATGCTGGCCGGCCGGGTCATGCTCCAGGGCGCGATCGAGCGGCTGATCGACATCGACGGCGAGGTGGTCGAGGATGTCGCCGCCGACCTGGCCAGCGAGAGCATCATGCCCGCCGAGGGGCCGCAGCCGCGCGCGCAGGCGATGCCGCCCGCCTGGGCCGACACGCCCTCCGTTCCGCCGCTGCCCGTCGATCCGGTGCCGCCGCAGGACGCACAGCCCTCCGCCTTCCAGCCCCCCGCCTCACAGCCCCCAGCTGCACCACCCCCCGCCGCGCCGACCCGGCCGCCGGGCCTGCCGTCCTATGACAGCTATGCGCCGCCCGAGGAGGAGCCCGCCTCGCCCGCGCAGTCGGCTCCAGTGACGTCCTGGTCGGTCGAGCAGCAGGATCCTTTCGCGCATCTCCCATCGGACATTCCGCCGCCGTCGATGCCGCAGCCACCGCGCTACGACGGCTATGTCCCGCCCGAGGCTGCGCCGCCGCCGCCCTTCGCCCCGGATTCGCCGCTGATCAGCCTGGCCGATCCGGAGCCGGAGCGCGCTCCGCCGCCGGCTTTCCATCAGCCGCCGCAGCCCGCGCCGGCCGAGCAGGCCTGGCAGCCGCCCGTGCCTCCGCCCTATCAGCCGGCTGCGGTCCAGCCTGCGGCCATGCCTCCGATGGCTGCCCCCCCGCCGCCCGAGCCGCCCCAGTACGCGCCCCAGCCGGCTCCCCCCGCGCCGCAACCGGCGATCAGCGCGGTGGAGGCCGACCTTGTGGCGCGCAATGCCGAGCTGGAGGCGCGGCTCGCCGAGCAGGAGGAGATGCTGCGCAGGACCCTGTCGCTGCTCGCCGAACTGGTCGAGAATGATCCGCCGCCGCAAAGTCCCCAGGGCGGCAATGGCGGCAACCAGGATGCGGCCTGATCGGCCCATGGTCATCAATGGTCTGTCGGTCGACATAGAGGACTGGTTCCAGGTCGGGGCGTTCGAGCGCACCATCAGGCGCGAGGACTGGGACGGCCTGACGCACCGGGTCGAGCGCAACAGCGACG
This sequence comes from Rhizorhabdus dicambivorans, assembly GCF_002355275.1. Lineage (NCBI taxonomy): Bacteria > Pseudomonadati > Pseudomonadota > Alphaproteobacteria > Sphingomonadales > Rhizorhabdaceae > Rhizorhabdus > Rhizorhabdus dicambivorans. Next base: position 1,345,668 of record NZ_CP023449.1, read on the forward strand.
CGGTGATCGCCCTGTTCGACCGGATGGGGGCGAAGGGCACCTTCTTCACGCTCGGCTGGGTGGCCGAACGCTATCCCGCCCTGATCCGGCGTATCGCCGATGCGGGACACGAGCTGGCCAGCCACGGCTGGGATCATGTCCGCGTCTTCACCATGACTCCGGATCAGTTCCGCGCGGACCTGCGCCGGACCCGCGCGACGCTGGAGGATCTGGGCGGGCAAAAGGTGACCGGCTATCGCGCGCCGAGCTTCTCGATCGACGCACGCACTCCGTGGGCGCACGAGATACTGGCCGAGGAAGGCTATGCCTATTCCTCGAGCGTCGCGCCGGTGGTCCATGATCATTATGGCTGGCCCGAAGCGCCGCGCTTCGCCTTCCGTCCGGTCGCGGGGAGCCCGCTGGTCGAGCTGCCGGTGACGACAGCACGGCTCGGCAGCCGCATCGTCGCGGCGGGGGGCGGGGGCTTTTTCCGCCTGTTCCCCTATGCCTTCTCGCGCTGGGCGATCCGGCAGGTGAACCGGGAAGGGCATCCCGCCATCTTCTATTTCCACCCTTGGGAGATCGATCCGGGCCAGCCCCGCGTCGCCGACGCACCGCTGAAATCGAAGCTGCGCCATTACAGCCGGCTCGCCGCGATGGAGGCCAAGCTCGAGCGGGTGATCGGCGAGTTCCGCTGGGACCGGGTCGATCGCATCGTGGCGGCCGAAGCCGCCGAGACCGCCTGATCGATGCCGGGGGTCCGCCGCGCCGATCTGTCGGACGGAGCGCATGTCCGCGCGATCGAGGCCTATGTCGCCGCCCATCCGGATGGCAGCGCTTTTCACCGGCCCGGCTGGAGCCTGGGCGTCGAGCGCGGCTGCGGGCAGACCGCCCACTATCTGGTGGCGGGCGCCGAAGGCAGCCTGCGTGGCGTGTTGCCGCTGACCGAGATGCATTCGCCGCTGTTCGGCCGCGCGCTGGCCTCGGCCGGCTTCGCGGTCGGCGGCGGGCCGATCGGCGACGATCAGGCGACGGTCGACGCGCTGGCCGAGGCCGGCTGGGCGCTGGCCGGGCGGCTGAGCTGTCCCTCGCTCGAGCTGCGCGGCGGGGCGATGCCCTCGGGCGCGGGCTGGCATGTCGAAGAAGGCGTCTATGCCGGCTTCGAACGGCCGCTGGCGGCCGATGACGAGGCGGAACTGCTCGCCATCCCGCGCAAGCAGCGCGCCGAACTGCGCAAGGCACTGGGCTTCGATCTGGCGGTACGCACCGGCCGCGACGCGCGCGACCGCGCTGATCATTATGCCATCTATGCCGAGAGCGTCCGCAACCTCGGCACGCCGGTCTTCCCCCGATCGCTGTTCGACGCCGTGCTCGATGCGTTCGGGAAGGACGCAGACATCCTGACCGTCAGCCGCGACGGCGTGCCGCTCGCCAGCGTGCTCAGCCTGTACCACAAGGGGGTGGTGATGCCCTATTGGGGCGGCGGCAGGCAGGCGGCACGCGCCTGGCGCGCCAACGACATGATGTATTATGCGCTGATGCTCCATGCGCGAAAGCGCGGCTGCACAGGCTTCGATTTCGGACGCTCGAAATATTCGACCGGCGCCTTCGCCTTCAAGAAGAACTGGGGCTTCGAGCCGCGCCCGCTCGCCTATGCCGCGCGCACCGCTGACGGGCAGGAGCCGCGCCAGATCAACCCGCTCAGCCCGAAATACCGGCTGCAGGTGGCGCTGTGGCAGAAACTGCCGCTGGCGGTCGCCAACCGGATCGGACCCTGGATCGCGAAGGGGCTGGGCTGATGGGGGAGCTGATGTTCCTCGCCCACCGTATCCCTTTCCCGCCCGATCGCGGGGACCGGATCCGCAGCTTCCACATATTGCGCCACATCGCCCAGCGGCGGCCGGTCCACCTGCTGGGCTTCGTCGACAATGAGGAGGACCGCAAGGCGGCCAAGGAGCTGATGCCGATGCTGGCCTCGCTCCATATCGAAATCCGTTCCAAGTCGCGCCTGCGCGCCGGGATCGAGGCGCTGGCGCTGGGCGAGCCGGTGTCGGTCGCCGCCTTCGGATCGCGCCGGATCACGCGGATGGTCGACCAGTTGCTCGATGAGCGGCCGATCGACACCATCTTCGCCTATTCGGGGCAGATGGCGCAGTTCGTGCCCGACGATCGCGGCGGCCGGCGCTTCATCATGGACTTCGTCGACGTCGATTCGGAGAAGTTCGCCGCCTATGGCGCATCGACCGGGGGCCTGATGGGCTGGGTCCACCGCCGCGAGGCGCGTTTGCTGGCCGATTATGAGAATGGCATCGGTCGCTGGGCCGACGTCAACCTGTTCGTCAGCGAGGCGGAGGCGGCGCTGTTCCGTCAGCGCGCGGGCTTGGCGGCGGCGCATGTGCGCGCGCTGGACAACGGCATCGACGCGGTCCGCTTCGATCCCGCCGGCTTCCCCCGGGTGGAGGGTGCCGAGCCGATGCTCGTCTTCACCGGGCAGATGGATTATCGCCCCAATGTCGAGGCGGTCCTGTGGTTCGCGCAGCGGACCTTTCGCGCGATCAGGGCCAAGCACCCCAATGTGCTGTTCGCGATCGTGGGGCGCGATCCGACCCCGGAGGTGCGCGCGCTCGCCAAGCTGAAGAACGTCATCGTCACCGGCGGCGTGCCCGATGTGCGGCCCTGGATCGCGGCGGCGGCGGTCGTGGTCGCGCCGCTCGATATCGCGCGCGGGGTGCAGAACAAGGTGCTGGAGGCGATGGCGATGGCCCGCCCTGTCGTCGCCTCGCCCGCCGCCTTCGAAGGGATCGACGCGGTACCCGGTGAGCATCTGCTTGTCGCCCAGGGCAACGACATGGCCAATGCGGTGGGCCATCTGCTCGGCAACCCGCACGAGGGCGACGCGATGGGGCAGCGCGCTCGGGCGCATGTGATCAGGCGTTACAATTGGGAGACGCAGCTGCTTGCCCTCGACGCGCTGATCGGCAACGGCTGACCATCATGTGTGGAATTGCCGGCATCTATCATCTCCAGACCGCCAAGCCGGTGGACGAGGCGCGCGTCCGGGCGATGACCGACGCGATCGCGCATCGCGGGCCTGACGGATCGGGCTGCTGGCTTGCGCCTGGGGTGGGGCTCGGCCATCTCCGCCTCGCCATCATCGACCTTGTCGGCGGCGTCCAGCCGATGGCTAGCGGCGACGGTCAGGCGATGCTCAGCTATAATGGCGAGGTCTATAATTTCGCGGAGGTTCGCGCCGAGCTGGAGACGAAGGGCCGCAGCTTCAGGACCCACAGCGATACCGAGGTGATCGTCGAGGCCTGGCGCCAATGGGGGCCGGACTGCGTCTCCCGGCTAAACGGCATGTTCGCCTTCGCGATCCACGATCAGGACCGCGGCTGCCTGTTCCTGGCGCGCGACCGGCTCGGCGTGAAGCCACTCTTCTATGCCGAGCTGTCCGATGGCAGCGTCATCTTCGGCTCGGAGCTGAAGGCGCTGCTCGCGCACCCGCTGCTCCGCCGCGTGCCAGATTTCAGCGCGGTCGACGATTATCTCGGGCTTGGCTATGTGCCCGACGACACCAGCATTGTCGCCGGCGTGAAGAAGCTGCCCGCCGGCCATTATCTGCTGCTCCGGCGCGGCCAGCCGCTGCCCCGGCCGGTGCAGTGGTGGGACGTCAGCTTCGCCGACCGCGCCAGGGGATCGGCGGCGAAGCTGGAGGAGCAGCTGGTCGGCCTGATGCGGTCGGCGGTCACCGATCGGATGATTGCGGACGTGCCGCTCGGCGCCTTCCTGTCGGGCGGGGTCGACAGCTCGGCGGTGGTCGCGCTGATGGCCGAGGCGAGCGGCCAGGCGGTCAAGACCTGCTCGATCGGCTTCGACCATCCCGATTATGACGAGACCCGCTACGCCGCCCAGGTGGCGGCGCGCTTCGCCACCGATCATCGCACCCGCATCGTCTCGGCCGACGATTATGGCCTGATCGACACGCTGGTCCACGCCTTCGACGAGCCTTTCGCCGATGCCTCCGCCCTGCCGACCTATCGCGTTGCCGAACTGGCGCGCGAGACGGTTACGGTGGCGCTGTCGGGCGACGGCGCCGACGAGGCCTTCGCCGGCTATCGCCGACTGACCTTCTTCAACGCCGAGGAGCGGGTGCGCGGGCTGATGCCGCTCGGCCTTCGCCGGCCGCTGTTCGGCACGCTCGGCAAGCTCTATCCCAAGCTCGACTGGGCGCCGCAGTATCTGCGCGCCAAGACCACCCTGCAGGGGCTCGGCCGGTCGAGCGAGGAGGCCTATGCGCTTGCGGTCGGCGTCACCCCGCCGGCGCTGCGCGCTCGGCTCTACAGCGACGGTGCGGCGCGCGCCCTGCAGGGCCATCGCGCCGAGGACCGCTATATCGCCGCGATGCGCGCAGCGCCCGCGCGCTGTGCGCTCGACCGCGCCCAATATGCCGATATGAAGATATGGCTGCCCGGCGACATCCTCACCAAGGTCGACCGCGCCAGCATGGCGGTGAGCCTGGAAGCGCGCGAGCCGCTGCTCGACTATCGCCTGATCGAGTTCGGCGCGCGGCTGCCCGTATCGATGCGGATGCGCGGCGCCACCGGCAAATGGCTGATGAAGCGGGCGATGCGCCGCTATCTGCCCGACGATATCCTGTTCCGGAAGAAGATGGGCTTCTCCACCCCGATCAGCGCCTGGTTCCGCGGGCCGCTGGCCGCCGAAGCCCAGCGCATCGCCCGCGCCTCGGCGCTGGGCGAAACCGGCTGGTTCGATCCCAAGGCGCTCGACATGATCGTCACCGAGCATCAGAGCGGCCGCTTCGACCATGGGCGGCTGCTGTGGCAGCTGCTGATGCTGGACAGGTCGCTGGGGCGGTTGTTCGGGGCGGGGCGATAGGCGTTCCCTACCGCACTCCCACCAGTTCCACCTCGAACAGCAGCGTGCTGTTGGGCGGGATCGGGCCGCTGGCTTCGGCGCCATAGCCCGATTCTGGCGGGATGATCAGGGTGCGGACACTGCCCACCTTCATCCCCACCAGCCCTACGTCCCAGCCCTTGATCACCTCGCCCGCGCCGAGATGGAAGGTGAAGGGGTCCCCGTCGTGCGAACTGTCGAATTTCGGGCCGCGCTCGTCATTCACATAGAGCCAGCCGGTATAGTGGACGGTGACGGTCTGCCCCGCTTGCGCCACCGCGCCGCTGCCGGTCTCGATATCCTCGATCTGGGTGCCGTCGGGCAGGACGACCGGGTCGCTGGCGAGCGCGGTGCCTGCCAGCATCAGCGCGGCGACGGGGACGAGGAGGAGGGAGCGGAAGGTCATCGGGCGGCACTTTCCGGGTAGACGGCTTCCATGAAATAGAGCCCATCGGGCGGCGCATTGAGGCCCAATCGGCTGCGGTCGGCGGCGGCCAGCGCATCGCCGAGGTCGTCGGCGCTCCAGCTGCCGCGCCCGACCATCATCAGGCAGCCGACCATCGAGCGGACTTGGTGGTGGAGGAAGGAGCGCGCCGCCGCCTCGATCTCGATCACATCGCCCGTGCGGCGCACGTCGAGCCGGTCGAGCGTCTTGACCGGGCTCTCGGACTGGCAATGCGCCGAGCGGAAGGTGGTGAAGTCGTGCCGGCCGACGAGCCGCTGGGCAGCAGCGTGCATCACGTCCGCGTCCAGTTCGGCCGCGACCTGCCAGGCGAGCCCGGCGTCCATCGTCAGCGGGGCGCGGCGGTTGACGATGCGGTAGATGTAGCGCCGGCCGATGCAGGAGAAGCGCGCATGCCAGTCGTCGGCCACGGCTTCGCAGGCGAGGATCGCGACCGGGGCCGGACGCAGCCGGGCGTTGAGCGCCTCGCCCAGCCGGAAGGGCGTGATGTCCTTCGCGACATCGGCGTGTGCCGCCATCGCGCGGCCGTGGACCCCTGCATCGGTTCGCCCGGCGGCATGCAGCACGGCGGTCTCGCCGGTGACGGCGGTGATGGCCTCCTCGATTGCCTGCTGGACGCTCGGCCCGTGCGCCTGGCGCTGCCATCCCATGAAGGGGCGGCCATCGAACTCGACCGTGAAGCGGAAGCGGGTCATGCCGGATCGGGGCTGGCGAGGACCGTGCCGCGCGGAATGGCGAAGCCGCGCAGCAGTTCGGCCGTCGTCATCGCACCCTTGCCGGCGCGCTGGACGATGGTGGGCCGGATCGCGCCGTTGATGCACTCGATCGTCAGCGCATCGTCGATCACCTCGCCCGGCGCCGCCAGGCCATGGCTGTCGATCAGCTCGCAGGCATGGATGCGGATGCGTTCGCCTTCATGCTCGAACCATGCGCCGGGGGCGGGGTTGAAGGCGCGGACGTGTCGTTCGATCTGCCCCGCCGCCTCGCGGAAGCTGATCCGCGCCTCGGCCTTGTCGATCTTGCTGGCATAGGTCACGCCCTCCTCGGGCTGGGCCACCGCCGGGTGAGCCGCGATGTCGGCCACCACCTCCACCATCAGCGCGGCGCCCTTGCGGGCGAGTTCGTCGGTCAGTTCGCCCGCCGTCTTGCCGTCGACCGGGGTCTCGATGGTCGCCAGCATCGGGCCGGTATCCAGTCCGCGCTCCATCTGCATGATGGTGACGCCGGTCGTCGGATCGCCCGCCAGTATCGCGCGCTGCACCGGCGCCGCCCCGCGCCAGCGCGGCAGCAGCGAGCCATGGACGTTCAGGCAGCCCAGGCGCGGCGCGTCGAGGATCGGCTGGGGCAGGATCAGGCCATAAGCCGCGACCACCGCGACATCGAGGTCGAGCGCGGCGAAATCGGCCTGGGCCTCCGGCGTTCGCAGGCTGACCGGAAAGCGCACCTCGATCCCCAGCGCCTCGGCCCGCGCCTGCACCGGGGAGGCGCGCAGCGCCTTGCCGCGTCCGGCGGGGCGGGGCGGCTGGCAATAGACGGCGACGACCCGATGGCCGGCCGCCACCAGCGCCTCGAGGCTTGGCACGGCGAAATCGGGGGTTCCCATGAAGGCGATGCGCATGCTGCCCTCTGAAACGCTTGCGCTGTCATCATGCAAGCCCATATCGATGAAACATGGCATCGCCCGAGATCGAAACATTGACGCAGGCGCTCGCGAAGCTGCCCGGCCTCGGCCCGCGTTCGGCGCGTCGGGCGGTGCTTCACCTGCTCAAGAAGCGCGAGGCGGCGATGGCGCCGCTGCTGCGCGCGCTGGAGGCGGTCAACGAGAAGCTGACCAGCTGCCATGTCTGCGGCAATGTCGACACCAGCGACCCCTGCGGTATCTGCTCCGACAGCCGCCGCGATCCCCGCATGCTGTGCGTGGTGGAGGAGGTCGCCGATCTCTGGGCGCTCGATCGCTCGCGGCTGTTTCCCGGCCACTACCATGTGCTGGGTGGACGGCTTTCGGCGCTGGAGGGCGTGCGTCCCGAGGACCTTTCGATCGACTTGCTGATCGGCCGCGTCGCGGCGGGCGGGGTCGACGAGGTGGTGCTGGCGATGAACGCCACCCTCGAAGGGCAGACCACCGCCCATTATATCGCCGACCGGCTGGAGACGCTGCCGGTCCGGCTCACCCAGCTCGCCCATGGCCTGCCGGTGGGCGGCGAGCTCGACTATCTCGACGAAGGCACACTGGCCCAGGCCCTGCGCGCGCGCCGGCCGGTGGGCTGAGACGGCCGTTCGGGTGCGGTTCAGATAATCGCTCCCATAGTCGATTCACGCCGACTCCAGCTCGGGCGAATCGCTGAAGGAGTTGAGAATGAACAGGATTCTGACGAAGCTCGTCGCCGCCCTGACGGTGGGCAGCGCGATCGCCGTCGCCGTGCCCGCCGAGGCGCGGGACTGGCGGGGTGATCGCGGCGGCTGGAGCCGTGGCGACCGTCATGGTGGCGGAGATCGCTGGCGTGGCGACCGCTGGCGCGGTGACCGCCATTGGCGCGGGGATCGCGGCTGGGGCCGTGGCTATGGCTATTACGCGCCCCGGGGCCGCTATTATGCGCCGCGCTATTATGGCTATGGCTACGGCTATCCCCGGCATCGCCATTATTATCGGGACGGCGGCGGCGATGCGCTGGTCGGCGCGCTGGCCGGCATCGCGATCGGCGCGGCGATCGCCTCGAGCGACTGACAATCCGGGATCAGGCGGGGCGCGGGCGGCCGGGAGCCGCCCGCGCCTTGACGATTCGGCCGGTTATACCTAGCTCAGCCTCATGGCCATCCGTCCCATCCTCGAAGCGCCGGACCCCCGGCTGCGCACCAAGTCCGCCCCCGTGGAGATCGTCGACGACGATCTGCGCGCGCTGATCGCCGACATGTTCGAGACGATGTACGACGCGCCGGGTATCGGCCTTGCCGCGATCCAGGTCGGCGTGCCCCAGCGGGTGCTGGTGATCGACCTGCAGGAGGAAGAGGACGCGGAGGGCAAGCCGATCCGCAAGCCGCTGGTGTTCATCAATCCCGAACTGTTCGATCCTTCCGAGGAGCAGTCGGTCTATAATGAGGGCTGCCTGTCGGTGCCCGATCAATATGCCGAGGTCGAACGGCCGGCGGTGATCCACGCCCGATGGCTCGACGAGAATGGCGGAAAGCAGGAGGCGAAGCTCGAAGGCCTGCTCGCCACCTGTCTCCAGCATGAGATGGATCATCTCGAAGGCATTCTCTTCATCGACCATCTGTCGCGCCTGAAGCGCGATATGGTACTCAAGAAGCTGGAAAAGGCCCGCCGCTCGCGCCGCGCGGCGTGATGCGTGTCGTCGAATGGTCCATTGTCGTCATTCCCGCGAAAGCGGGAATCCATCGACGGCGGTCCGCAAGAGGCTCCTGATCATCGCGACAGTGGATTCCCGCTTTCGCGGGAATGACGTCCTTGTTTCGAGGGCACTCGCTTTTCTATCGCATGCAACGGATGACCCGCTTGCTTGGGCATGACGGCGCGTGCCCGGCTACCGCCTCGGCCCGGTCTTCATCAGCTCGTCGACCAGCACCACGAGCCGCGCCTGTGCCTGTGGCGCCACCGCGCGGGGATAGGCGGCCGTCATTCGCGCATCCCAATAGCCGAAGTTCACCGCCGTCAGGCTCATTTCATAAGGGGTGCGGCCCAGTCTGGCGCTGAAGCGCGCTTGATAGCCCGATCCGGGCTTCATTCCTTTCAGGCTCAGTGGCCCCTCGGATTGCGGGCGAACCCCGCTCAGCTTGAGATCGCGAAAATAGGTGCCAATCACTGGCTTGAGGCTCAGCACATGCTCCTTGGGGCGAAGTCCCTCGATATGGATCATCGCGATCCGCGCGACCACCGGCTTGCCCGCGATCGTCTGGCTGTAGGAAATGGCGAAATCATGCCCCTTCTTGTCGAAGGCGGTCGCCCGCGCCCGGGTGAAGCCCGCCAGCTGGACCGGAAAGCGCGTTCCGCTCTTCCTGTGGACCAGCGTACCGTCCTTCTTCAGGCTAAAGCCCGGCCCGGCCTCCCGCTTCTGCGCGGATGCCGGCACGGTCGCCGTCACCAGGCCCAGCAGCAGCGGAAGCAATGCTATCAAACGAAAGTGCATGATGGTCCCCAAGGGCGATTGATCCACATCAGGAACAACCGTGCTGGGGCCGATAAGTTGCCTCAGGCGTCCGCCCAGCGGCGCAGCAGGTTGTGATAGACGCCGGTCAGCCTGATGATCGCCGGATCGGCCTGGCCGCGATCCGCGGCCACCGCCTGGATCGCGCTGTCGAGGTCGAACAGCGTGCGCCGCGCGCCGTCGTCGCGCACCATGCTCTGGATCCAGAAGAAGGAGCAGAGCCGTTCGCCGCGCGTGATCGGGGTGACGTGGTGGAGGCTCGACGCCGGGTAGAGGATCATGTCCCCCGCCGCGAGCTTGACCTGATGGGTGCCGAGCGTGTCCTCGACCACCAGCTCGCCGCCGTCATAGCTGTCGGGATCGTTGAGGAACAGCGTCGCCGACAGGTCGGATCGGATGCGGAAATCGGTGCCGCGCTTCATCCGGATCGCATTGTCGACATGGGTGTCGAAGCGATCCTCCAGCCCGTAGCGATTGAACAGCGGCGGAAACACCTTGAGGGGTAGTGCTGCGGCGATGAACAGCGGCGTCGCACCGAGCGAATCGAGGATGATGTCGCCAGCCTCGCGCCCGGCGGGGCTGTCTTCGGGAAGTTGGCGGTTGCGCTTGGCGAGCGCCGACTGGTGGCCCGACGTGGCGTTGCCGTCGACCCATTCGGCCTCGGTGACGAGCGTGCGGACATGATCGAGCGTGCGGCCCGCAAGCACGCCAGGAATGGCGATCATCATGGCGGTGTCAGCCCTGCAGCGCGAAGGGCATCGAATAGAGGCCGCGCACCTCGACAGGCTGTCCATCGCGGACGACGGGCTGCCAGCGCCAGCCGCGCACGGCCTGAAGCGCGGCCTGGTCGAGTCGTTCGAAGCCGCTGCTCTGCGCGATCGAAATCTGCGCGACGCGGCCATCGGTGCCGATCAGCAGGCGAAGCACGACCGTTCCCTGCTCTTTCTTGCGGCGCGATTCCATCGGATAGCGGGGCGGACGGCCTTCGAGCAGCCGCTCGTCCAGATTGCCGACCGTCACCGGTCCGGCGGGCGGCGGCGCGGTCACGGCCATCGGCTTGGGCGGCGGTGGCGTGGATGTGACGGCGATCGGCGGCGGCGGAGGGGCGAGCGGCTGGACGATCGGTGCGGGCGTCACCACCACTGGCACGACTTTCTGGACGACCACGGGTTCGGGCTTCGGCTTTTCGGTGGGCGGCGCGGGCGGCTCGGCGATCAGATCGACCACCAGCACCTTCTTCTTCTCCGCGATATGGATCACGTCGAACTTCACCAGCGCGTAGAAGGTGACGAGATGCAGCGCCGCGATCGCCAGGATCAGGATCCAGTTCGGGCGCCGGCCAGCGCCATAGGCCGAGCGCTCGACGGCCGGACGGATGAGCCTCGCATCGGGGGAATCGGGCAGGTCGGCGAAGAACAGCGCTTCGCTGTCCACCTCCATCCCTTTGTCCAGCGTCCCGTGCATCGTCACGATCGACTCCCTGTCTTCCGTCCCGCTATCTCAGTTATTAGTGCAAATCAATCGCAATAGCGTTTGACCGTCGTCAAAAAGGTCGATTTTCCGGGAGGTGACGAACGGCGCCGGCATGCCTATGTGTGGATGATGCGCCGTCCAGCTTCCCCGGGCCTGCCCAGCCGCGAGCAGATCCTCGACTTCATCGCCAAGTCCGACGTGCCCGCGGGCAAGCGGGAGATCGCCCGAGCCTTCGGCCTGCAGGGCAATGAGAAGATCGCGCTCAAGGCGCTGCTCAAGGATATGGCCGATGAAGGCCTGATCGACAGCGCGCGGGGCCGCGCCTTCCACAAGATGGGAGGGATTCCCAAAGTGACCGTGCTGCGGATCACCGACGTCACCGACGAGGGTGTCGCGCTGGCCGTCCCGGAAAGCTGGCATGGCGAGAACGGCCCGCCGCCGCAGCTTCGCGTCAAGGAGGCCAGGGGCCGCAAGGGCGCGGCACTCGGTGTCGGCGACCGTATCCTCGCGCGGACCGAGGAGGCGGGGAAGGGCTGGATCGCCCATCCGATGAAGAAGCTGGCGCGCGGCGAGGCGCTGATGCTTGGCGTTCTCCATCGCGAGGGCGACCGGCTGTGGCTGCGCCCTGTCGACAAGCGCGAACGGCGCGACACATTGGTTTCCGACGCGGGCGATGCCGATGCTGGCGATCTGGTGCTGGCCGAACGCGCGGGCCGTCCGCCGCGTATCACCGCGCGGGTGACCGAACGGCTCGGCGATCCCTTCGCGCCGCGTGCCTTCAGTCTCGTCGCGATTCACAAGCTCGGCATTCCCGACGTCTTTCCCGAGACGGTGCTGGAGGAAGCAGCACTGGTTCCCCGCCTCGATCTGGGGGAGGGCCGCGAGGATCTGCGCGATCTGCCGATCGTCGCGATCGACCCGGCGGACGCGCGCGACCATGACGACGCGATCTGGGCGGCCCCGGACGATGACCCCGCCAATCCCGGCGGTTTCCAGGCGATCGTCGCGATCGCCGACGTCTCCTTCTATGTCCGCCCCGGATCGTCGCTCGACCGCGAGGCGAAGAAGCGCGGCAACAGCGTCTATTTCCCCGACCGGGTGGTGCCGATGCTGCCCGAGGCGCTGTCGGCCGACATCTGCTCGCTCAAGCAGGGCGAGGACCGCGCGGCGATGGTCTGCCACCTGACGATCAAGGCCGATGGCACCCTCGCGAAATGGCGCTTCACCCGCGCGGTGGTCCGGATCGCGGCGAACATCGCCTATGAGGACGCCCAGGCGGCGATCGATGGCCGCGCCGTGGAAGGCGATTGGGACGCGGCCCTTGTCGAAACCGCCCTCAAGCCGCTCTGGGCCTGCTGGAAGGCGCTGGCCGCCGCACGCGACAAGCGCGAGCCGCTCGACCTGGACCTGCCCGAGCGGCGGGTGGTGCTCGACGAGAAGGGGCGCATCCTCTCGGTCGCGCCGCGTGAGCGGCTCGACGCGCACCGGCTGGTCGAGGACTATATGATCGCCGCCAATGTCGCGGCGGCCAAGGCGCTGGAGGCGAAGAAGGCGCCGGTCATGTACCGCGACCATGAGCCACCGAGCCGCGATAAGCTGGTCGCGCTCAAGGATTATCTGGCGACGTTCGACATGGAGTTCGCGCTGGGCCAGGTCGTCCGCCCCGCGACATTCAACCAGATACTCGGCCGCATCACCGACGAGACCATCAAGCCGCAGATCATGGAACAGGTGCTGCGCAGCCAGACCCAGGCCTATTACGCCCCCGCCAACACCGGCCATTTCGGGCTGTCGCTGGGCAGCTATGCCCATTTCACCAGCCCGATCCGGCGCTATGCTGATCTGCTGGTCCACCGCTCGCTGGTCGGCGCCTATGGGCTGGAGGCGGGCAAGCCGAAGCTGGTCGGGCCGGGTAGGGCCGGAGATATCCCGGCATCGACCAAGCTGACCCAGGAGGAGGCCGAGCGGATGACGGCGATCGGCGAGCTGATCAGCCAGGCCGAGCGCCGCGCCATGGAGGCTGAGCGCGAGACGATCGACCGCTATGTCGCTGCCTTCCTGTCCACCAAGGTCGGCGAACTGCTCGACACCCGGATTACCGGCGTCCAGCCCTTCGGCTTCTTCGCGACGGTCGAGGGGCTCGGTGGCGACGGGCTCGTGCCGGTATCGACGCTCGGCGCCGAGCGTTTTAACTATGACGAGGCGGCGCAGGCGCTGGAGGGCGAGGAGAGCGGCGACCGCTATACGCCGGGGATGAAGCTGAAGCTGCGGCTGGTCGAGGCCAATCCGATCAACGGATCGCTGCGCTTCGAGCTGGAGGAGGGCGCAACACAGCGGCCGATGCGCGGCCCCCGCGGGTCGCGTCCGCCGAAGCGACCGATGATGGGGCGGCGCGGCCGGCCCGCCAATATCCGCCACAAGGGCAGGCGATAGGAACAGGGGGGTAAGTACGCCGTGGGAATTCCGGTTCAGCTTCAGCGCGGACTTCGCCTGCCGGCGATAGCCGCGCCCATGTTCATCCTGTCCAACCCGGATCTGGTGATCGAGCAGTGCAAGGCGGGCGTGATCGGGTCGATGCCGGCGCTCAACATGCGCCCGCAGCCGTTGCTGGACGAAGCGCTCGACCGGATCCGCACCGAGCTGGCCGAGCACGACGCCCGCCACCCTGACCGACCGGCGGCGCCCTTTGCTATCAACCTGATCGTCCATCGGACCAACGACCGGCTCGAAGCCGATCTGGCCTCCTGCGTCCGGCACAAGGTGCCGCTCATCATCACCTCGCTGGGCGCCCAGCCCGAGGTCAACGCCGCCATCCACGGCTATGGTGGCCTCGTCTTCCACGACGTGATCAACCAGTTCTTCGCCCGCAAGGCGATCGAGAAGGGCGCCGACGGGCTGATCCTCGTCGCGGCCGGGGCGGGGGGCCATGCCGGCGTCCAGTCGCCTTTCGCCCTGGTGCAGGAGACACGCACCTGGTTCGACGGGCCCATCGCGCTGTCGGGGGCGATCGCCAACGGCCGTTCCATATTGGCGGCGCGGGCGATGGGGGCCGATTTCGGCTATATCGGCTCGGCGTTCATCGCCACGGCCGAAGCCAATGCTCCCGCCGCCTACAAGCAGATGATCGTCGACAGCGACGCCGCCGACATCGTCTATTCCAACCTGTTCACCGGCGTGCATGGCAATTATCTGCGCGGGTCGATCGTCGCGGCGGGGATGGATCCCGACAATCTGGCGGTCGCCGATCCGTCCAAGATGGATTTCGGCGGTGGCGAGGGCAAGTCGAAGGCCTGGCGCGACATATGGGGCGCGGGTCAGGGCGTGGGGGTGGTCCACGATATCGTGCCCGCGGCTGAGCTCGTCGCCCGGCTGGCGCGGGAATATGAAGAGGCGAAGGCGGCGCTGGCCGGCGCCTGATCCTATAGCTTGGGCAGCGTCACGCCCTGCTGGCCCATATATTTGCCGGCGCGATCGGCATAGCTCGTCTCGCAGGGCTCGTTGCCCTGCAGGAAGAGGAACTGGCACGCGCCCTCATTGGCGTAGATCTTGGCGGGAAGCGGCGTCGTGTTCGAGAATTCGAGCGTGACATGACCCTCCCAGCCGGGCTCCAGCGGGGTCACGTTGACGATGATCCCGCAGCGGGCATAGGTCGATTTGCCCAGGCAGATGACCAGCACGTCGCGCGGCACCCGGAAATATTCTACGGTGCGGGCCAGCGCGAAGCTGTTCGGCGGGATCACGCAGACGTCGGTCTCGCGGTCGACGAAGCTGTTCGCGGCGAAATTCTTGGGATCCACCGTCGCCGAGTCGACATTGGTGAAGATCTTGAACTCGGGCGCCACCCGCGCGTCATAGCCATAGGACGACAGGCCGTAGCTGATGCAGCCGTCGCGGCGCTGCGCCTCGACGAAAGGCTCGATCATCCCGTGCTTCTGCGCCTGCTCGCGAATCCACTTGTCCGACATGATCGACATGAAGCCTGCGTCTCCCCTATTCGATGCCCAGGTCCGTGGGACCGAAGGCGTGCGGCAGCAGCTCGGATGCGCGGAAATGGGCATAGCCCGCGCCGTCTGCCGATCCGCAATGGATATCGATGTCGCGGCCCGACAACTGCGCCGCCTCGTTGATGATCTGACGGCAACGGCCACAGGGTGTCACCAGCCCTGATCCGCTGATCGTTCCGTCCTTCGCCAGCGCCCCGCCGATCACGCCGATCGCGACCACCTCGCGCAGCGCACCCTGGCTGTTGGCGGTGGCCAGCGCCACCGTCTCGGCACAGAGCGACAGGCCGTAGCTGGCATTCTCGAAATTGGCGCCGGTTACGATCCGGCCATCGGCCAGCAGCGCGGCGGCGCCAACCCCGAAGCGCGAATAGGGGGCATGGGCCTTGCCCGCCGCGTCGCGCGCCGCGTCGATCAGCACGCGCCCCGCCACCTCGCGCATGTCGACCGGCTCAGCCACGGATGTGGAGCACGCAGATCAGCGTGAACAGGCGCCGGGCAGTATCGAAATCCACTTCGATCTTGCCCTCGAGCCGTTCCTTGAGCAGCTGCGCCGCATCGTTGTGGACGCCGCGCCGCGCCATGTCGACCGTCTCGATCTGCTGCGCGGTCGAGGTCCGGATCGCCTGGAAATAGCTGTCGCAGATCGCGAAATAGTCCCTGATCGGGCGCCGGAAGCTGCCGAGGCCGAGGATCAGCGTCTCCAGCAGATCGTCGCTTTCCGCCTTGATGTCGATCGCGAGGCGGCCTTCCTCGACCCGCAGGCTGACCTTGAAGGGGCCGGCATAGCCTTGGGGGTAGGCCCGTTGCGGCTTGAAATAATTCTCCTCGAGCAGATCGAAGATGGCGACGCGCCGCTCCTGCTCGACATCGGCATTGCGCCAGATGATCGTCTTGTCGTCGAGATCGATGGCGATGATGCGCGGATCGGACATGGGTGATCAGCCCTTAAAGGCTGATCGTCCGAGGTGGAAGCGCTTTGCGCTTTCGATCGAGGCGGTCGCCGCGCTCTCCTCGTCCGACCGCCCGGTCCGGCTCGGCCACTAGCGAAAAAGAAAGGGAAGCATGCAGAGCGTGGGGCTCTGCATGCTTCGAGTTTGCCTCGGGGGGAGGAACTCAATCCTTGGCGACGTGCACCGTGACATGGGCGCTCCAGCCGGCCACCAGCGGCCGGTCGAGCTTGTCGTCGATCTGGATGCGGACGGGGACGCGCTGGGTGACCTTCACCCAGTTGCCGGTGGCATTCTGGGGAGGCAGCAGCGAGAATTGGGAGCCGGTGCCGGCGTTGATACCGACGACATGGCCGTGCAGGGTGCGGCCCGGCATCGCATCGACCTCTATGTCGGCGCGCTGGCCGACCCGAATCCGGTCGAGCTGGGTCTCCTTGAAATTGGCGTCGATCCAATAGCCGCGGTCGCTGACGATGTTCACCATCGGCAGCATCTGGACCGCAATCGAGCCCGGCTGAAGTTTGTCCGCCTGGCTGATCCGGCCCTCGATCGGGGCGCGGACCTCGGTGCGGCTCAGGTCGAAGCGCGCCTTGTCGCGCATCGCCACCGCCGCCTCGATCTGCGGATGGGCGCCGTTGCGGGTGGCCAGCACCGCGCGGGCCGATTCGGCTTCCGAACGTGCCGACGCCTGCTGCGCCTGGGCCGCGGAGAGCCCCGCTTTGGCCGCGTCGTAATTGGCGCGGGTGGTGAAGCCGTGGGCAAGGAGTTCCTGCTGGCGGCGAAAGGTATCGCGCGCCAGGCTGACGTCCGATGCGCTCTTCTGCGTATCGGCCTCCTTGGCGTGATAGGTGCTTTGCAGCTGGGCGACGTTCAGCTCGGCATTGCCGACCGCGGCCTCGGCCTGGAGCAGCGCGATCCGATAGGGCTCGGCATCGAGGCGGAAGAGCAGGTCACCTTTGCGGACCTGCTGGTTCTCGGTGACGAACACTTCCGTCACGCGCCCGGCCACCTCGCTGCTCACCTCGACGACATGCGCATTGATCTGGGCGTTGTCGGTGGAGACGGTGCGTCCGCTGGTCAGCCAGAAATAGAGCCCTGCGGCGATCAGGACCAGCGGCAGCGAGACCATGAGCGCGATCTGGCTCGGCCCGCGCCGGCTTGGGGGGGACGGGGCCTCGATCTCCGAATCGGCGGCTATGCTGCGCATTTCGTTCATTTCCGTGCCTCGGCGGTAACCGGCGCGTCACTGGATTCACCGGCGGCCCGGATATGCTCGCGAACGATGCTCAGCAGATGCGTCAATTGCTCGCGCTGTTCGCCATTGAGGGGGGACAGCATATTTTCTTCCATCTCGTTCGCGATCTCGCCAAGCTCGTCGACCAGCGGCTTCGCCTTGTCGGTCAGGTGCAGCCTCCACACGCGGCGATCGGACGGATCGGCCCGCCGCTCGATCAGGCCCGCCTCGGCCATGCGGTCGACCATGCGGCACAGGGTGATCCGCTCGACATCGAGTAACTCGGCCAGCTCGCTCTGCGTAGGCGGGCTCTCGCTGCGTGCCAGGCTGATCAGCACGCGCCACTGGGCGCGCGTCGCGCCGCAGGAGCGCGCGCGGGCATCGAACCAATAGCGTGAACGTCGCGCGATATCGTGCATCAGAAACGACAGGCGACGACTCGTATCTGTGTGCATGCTTACAATTATGCAGGCTTGCAGTTCGAATTGCAAGTACGGAATATCCACAGAATGGTCCCCGTGCTTTTCTGGTGGGCCCGCTTGCGGCGAGGGCGCCGGCGGGGGATAATCGCGGTCATGGTCGAAGCAGTTCGCGTCATCCCCCCCGTAGCCGCCGAGCCGCCGGCTCTCCCCCATAATATCGAGGCGGAGGCGGCGCTGCTCGGCGCGATGATGCTCGACAACCGGGTTGCGGAGGACGTGCAGGTCCGGTTGCGGGCCGATCATTTCTTCGAGCCGCTGCACGGCCGCATCTATGAGGCGATCCTGAAGCTCGTCGATCGCAACATGCTGGCGACGCCAGTCACCCTGCGCCCGATGTTCGAGGGTGATGCTGGCATGCGCGAGCTGGGCGGGCCGGCCTATCTGGCACAGCTCACGGGCAGCGGCGCGGCGCTGATCGGCGCGCGAGACTTCGCCAACCAGATCTACGACCTGGCCCTGCTGCGCGCACTGGTCGGGGTCGGGCGGGGCATGGTCGAGGGCGCGCTCGACACCTCGGAGGAGGTCGATCCCAAGAGCCAGATCGAGCAGGCCGAGGTCGCGCTCTACAAGGTCGCCGAGCAGGGCGGCGAGGAAGGCAGCGTCAAGAGCTTCGCCCAGGCGACCAAGATGGTCATCGAGACGGCGAGCGCGGCGCTCAACTCGGGCGGGCATGTCGCCGGCATCACCACCGGGCTCGAGCGGCTCAACGCGAAGATCGGCGGTCTGCATCCGTCCGACCTCATCATCCTCGCCGGCCGTCCGGGCATGGGCAAGACCTCGCTCGCCACCAACATCGCGTTCAACGCGGCGATCCGCTATGTCCGCGACCAGGAGGATGGGATCGCCCATTCGGTCGGCGCGCCGGTCGCCTTCTTCAGCCTGGAAATGTCGGCCGACCAGCTCGCGGGCCGTATCCTGTCGGAGCAGGCGGAGATCAGCTCCGAGCAGATCCGCATGGGCAAGATCAGCCATGCCGAGTTCACCAACTTCGCCCGGGCGGCACAGAATCTGGAGAATCTGCCGCTCTATATCGACGATACGCCCGGCCTCACCATCGCCGCCCTGCGCACCCGCGCGCGGCGGCTGAAGCGGCAGCGGGGGATCGGCGTGATCATCGTCGACTATCTCCAGCTGCTCACCGGATCGGGCAAGGCGTCCGACGCCAACCGCGTGCAGGAGATCTCCGAGATCAGCCGCGGCCTCAAGACGCTGGCCAAGGAGCTGAGCGTGCCGGTGATCGCGCTTTCGCAGCTCAGCCGCGCGGTCGAGCAGCGCGAGAACAAGAAGCCGGTGCTGTCCGACCTGCGCGAATCGGGATCGATCGAGCAGGACGCGGACATGGTGTGGTTCGTCTATCGCGAGGAATATTACCTCAACCTGCTGAGCCCCAAGCCGGCGTCGGTGGAGGCGGGGGACAGCGCGGTCGAGGTGGCGGCGTTCGAGGAATGGAAGATCAAGATGGAGCGCGCCCACAACCGCGCCGAGATGATCATCGCCAAGCAGCGCCACGGCTCGACCGGCTCGATTCCGCTGAAATTCGAGAGCCGCTTCACCAAATTCTCGGATCTCGCCGACGAGTATTACCAGCCCGTCGACTATGATTGAGCGGGCGCCGTAGCGTCACTTTCCGCCTGGTGCGCCGCCCCGAAATCCGCGCGTGACAAGCGCCGTCCATTATGTTCATCTTGCCGTAATAATCCGCGAAAAGCGGGTAATCGGTGGGGATGAGGATGGAACGGATCGACCTGATGATGGACCGCGTGCTGGTGATCGCGGTGCTCTGCCTGCCTTTCTACATGATCTACAAATTCGGGTTGATGTTCACCAGCTGAGCCCAACCCTTCCGCGGATCAGAACACCGGCTCTTCGCCGGGGCGGACGATGGGTTCGCCGTGGATGCCGCATTCGACCTTGTCCCAGCCGCGCCAGCGGCCCGCGCGCGGATCTTCGCCCGGCTTGACGACGCTGGTGCAGGGCGCGCAGCCGATCGACAGATAGCCCTGCGCCTCCAGCGGATGGCGCGGCAGCTGGCGCGCCTCGAACCAGCCGTCGAGATCGGGCTTGCTCCAGTCGGCCAGCGGATTGAACTTGATGCGGTCGCCATCCAGCTCGAACCGGTTGATGTTGGCGCGGGTCGCGGCCTGGAAGCCCTTGCGGCCGGTGATCGAGGCGTCGAGGTCCTTCATCGCGGCGGCGAGCGGCAGCACCTTGCGGATCTCGCAGCAGCCGTCGGGATCATAGGACCAGCGCAGCCCGGTCGCGTCCTTCGCCTCGATCGTCGCGGCCTCGGGCGCGACGTTGCGCACCCCGGTCAGCCCCAGCCGCTCGACCAGCGTGTCGCGATAGGCAAGCGTCTCGGGGAACATCTTGCCGGTGTCGAGGAAGATCACCGGGGTGGCGGGATCGACCATCGCGACGAGATCGAGCAGCACCGCCGATTCCGTGCCGAAGGAGGAGACGACCGCGAGCCGGCCCAGCAGCCCCTCCGCGATCACCGCGCGGATCACCTCCTGGGTCGGCACCCCTTCGAAGCGCGCGTTGAGACGCGCGACATCGTCCGCGGTGAAACGCGGTGCGGTGTCGATCCGGTCGATGCGGCGGGCGGGCTCAGCCATCGATGTCAGCCGTGCACCGGCGCACTGCGGCGCGCCCATACCGGCGCGCGCCCGTCGACCGTCTTCTGATAGACATTGTCGTAGAGCGCCGAGAGCCTGGCGAGCACGTCGCGATCGACCTCCGCCTCGCTGAGGATCGCGTCGAAGCCGCAGCGGCGCAGCGGGTTGATCTGGTCGACGAGGATGTCCCCCGCCGCGCGCAGCTCCCCGGTATAGCCGGCCTCGCGCAGGATGCTGCCGGTCGAAAAGCCCCGCCCGTCGCGGAATTTGGGGAAGGACACCTCGATCAGCGACAGCCGGCCGAGATGCGGGATCAGCGCGCGCGGATCGTCGTCGGGCTCGAGCCGGACGGCGGTGGCGTTGCCCTGCTCGAGGAAGCCTTCGAGCGTGACGGAGGGCTCTTCGTGGGCGTCGTCGTCGCGGAAGCGGATCAGATCAGCCATGCATGTTCTCTTCTTCGTCACCCCGGACTTGATCCGGGGTCCAGCTGCTCTTGCCCGCGTTCGAAGAAGAAGCGGGATCCCGGATCAAGTCCGGGATGACGGGGAGGGGGGTGGGGGCGTGGCGATCACCCATAGATCGCCTCCTTGAACGGCGCCTCGCCGACGCGGCGATAGGTGTCGAGGAAGCGTTCGCCCTCGCTGCGCAGGTCCGTGTAGACGGTCAGCGCCTTTTCGACCGCGTCGACCACGCCGTCTTCCGAGAAGCCGGGGCCGATGATCTTGGCGAGGCTGGCGTCCTCGGCGCCCGAGCCGCCGAAGCTGAGCTGGTAATTCTCCTCGCCCTTACGATCGACGCCGAGGATGCCGATATGGCCGGCATGGTGGTGGCCGCAGGCGTTGATGCAGCCCGAGATCTTCAGCTTGACCTCGCCCAGGTCGCGCTGGCGATCGAGATCGGCGAAGCGCTTGGCGATCTTCTGCGCCAGCGGGATCGAGCGGGCATTGGCCAGCGCGCAATAATCGAGGCCCGGGCAGGCGATGATGTCGCCGATCAGATCGAGGTTGGGCGTCGCGAGGCCGGCGGCGTCGAGCTTCTGCCAGATGGTGTAGAGGTCCGCCTTCCTGACATGCGGCAGCACGACATTCTGGGCATGGGTGATGCGCAGCTCGTCGAAGCTGTACGCCTCGGCAATGTCGGCCATCAGGTCGATCTGCGCGGAGGAAGCGTCGCCGGGAATGCCGTCGGTCGGCTTCAGGCTGATGTTGACGATCGCATAGCCCGGCGCCTTGTGGGCGGCGACCTGCCGGTCGACCCAGGCGGCGAAGGCGGGATCGCTGCGGTCGATCTCGTCGGACAGGCCGGTTTCGAAGGCGGGCGGCGCGAAGCCGGCGGCGATCCGATCGAACTCCTCCTGCGGCGCGTCGAGGCCGAGCGTCTGGGTGTGGAGGAATTCCTCCTCGACCTGGCGGCGATATTCGTCGGCGCCCAGTTCATGGACGAGGATCTTGATCCGCGCCTTGTAGAGATTGTCGCGGCGGCCGAAGCGGTTGTAGACGCGCAGGCACGCCTCCAGATAGCTGATCAGCTGCGCCTTGGGCAGGAACTCGCGGATCACCGGGGCGACCATCGGGGTGCGGCCCATGCCGCCGCCGACGAAGACGCGGAAGCCAACCTCGCCCGCGTCGTTGCGGACGATCTGCAGGCCGATGTCGTGGAGCTTGACCGCCGAGCGGTCCTCCTCCGCCGCGATCACCGCGATCTTGAACTTGCGTGGCAGGAAGATGAACTCGGGGTGGAAGGTGCTCCACTGGCGCAGCAGCTCGGCCCAGGGGCGCGGATCCTCGATCTCATGCGCGTCGGCGCCGGCATATTGATCCGACGAGATATTGCGGATGCAATTGCCGCTGGTCTGGATGGCATGCATCTGGACGGTGGCGAGCTGGGCGAGGATATCGGGCGCGTCGGCGAGCTTGATCCAGTTGAACTGGAGGTTCTGCCGGGTGGTGAAATGCCCGTAATTCTTGTCGTAGGTGCGCGCGATATGCGCCAGCATCCGCATCTGCGCACCCGACAGCGTGCCATAGGGGATGGCGACGCGCAGCATATAGGCATGGAGCTGGAGATAGAGGCCGTTCATCAGCCGCAGCGGCTTGAACTGGTCCTCGCTCAGCTCCCCGGCGAGGCGGCGGTTGGTCTGATCGCGGAATTCCTCGACGCGGGCGTCGACGATCGCCTGATCATAATCATCATAGCGGTACATCAGCTAATACCGTTCCGTTTGTCCCGAGCGAAGTCGAGGGACGTGAGCTGGGTGGATCGTGTCTCGACTTCGCTCGACACGAACGGGATGGGGGGAAGAGGACGGGACAGGCCGGGCGAGCGCGTCATCAGATCACCCACTCGCCGATCGTGGGATCGGCGGGCTTGAGGCCGAGATCGGGCCGCACGGTGGGCCCGACCGCGCGGATGCGGTCCTTGATGTGCGCGGGGCGGGGGCCGGCTTCGGTCTGTTCGGCCTGGATCACATAGGGGCCGTTGACGCGGCGGGCGGCCTCCTCGGTCGCGGCGATCGCCTCGCCATGGCCGTCGACATCGACCGCATGCTCGACATGGCGCGACCAGCCATCGCCGGTCCACCAGATCACGTCCCCCGTGACCAGATCATTCCCCGTTAATATCTTCACGCTTCGTCTTTCATCTTCTCGGCCTCGGCGGCGAAGGCCTTCAGCCGGTTCTCCGCGTCGGAAAGGAGGACGACCTCCCCGACGATGATGATCGCGGGGCTCACGACATCCTCGCGCGCCACCATGTCGCCGAGATCGGCGAGCAGGGTGCGCATCGCGCGCGATCCTTCGAGGGTGCCGCGCTCCAGCACTGCCACCGGCATTTCCGGGGCGACGCCGTCGGCCATCAGCTTGTCGGCGATCAGGCCGGCGCAGGTCACGCCCATATAGATGACGAGGGTGCGGCCCCGGCCCGCGAGGCCGGCCCAGTTCTGCTCGGTCAGCCCCTTGCAGGTGCCGGCGACGAAGCTGACCGCGCTGGACCAGTCGCGATGGGTGAGCGGCAGCATAGCTTCCGAGGCGCAGCCGAGCGCGGAGGAGACGCCGGGGATAACCTCCACCGGCAGGCCGGCGGCGCGCACCGCCTCGACCTCCTCGCCGCCGCGCCCGAAGATGAAGGGATCGCCGCCCTTGAGCCGGACGACCACCGAACCCGCCTTCACATGGGCGATGATCAGCGCGTTGATCGCCTCCTGCGGCAGGGTGTGCCGATCGCGCTTCTTGGCGACCGAGATGCGCTGGGCCCCGGCGGGCGCGTAATCGAGCACGCGCGGATCGATCAGCCCGTCATGGACGATGACATCGGCGATCCGCAGCGCCTCGACCGCGCGCACGGTCAGCAGGCCGGGATCGCCGGGACCGGCGCCGACCAGGATGACGCGCCCACGCGCTTCGGGATCAAGCAAGCTTGCCATGGCGGCCAGATGGCCCCTGGCGATGCAATGCGCAAATCAAGGATGTTTGGGGGAGGGCCAAATTTTCTTTGCTCAATGGCTTAGCCCGCTTCTTCACCCCGCCCGCAGGCGGGAGGGGCCGGGGTAGGCCGCGCGCGGGGCGGGCACCCGCCGCCGCCTTTCCACGCAGCCATCGCGCGCCGCGCGGCGGCGAGCTTCCAGTTGCGAGTGGTTCGCATATTTCCGGGGTGCATGGGGTTGGATGTTCGAATTTTTATTTTTTCCCTGGCGAAGGGGTCTTTCGGCGGGGTGGGGGCGGGCGTGTCCGGCGTCATGCGCAGGGGCGCGTTCGGCGAGGTCGCCCGGAGATAGTGGACGACCTGCCTGATCCAGGCGGAGCGGGTGCCGTGCTTCCAGCCATGAAGATTGCCGCGCCGCGCGCCGCTGCCCTTGCCGCCATGCATGCGGCAGCGCCGGTGCCCGTGGACGGCGGGGGCGCGGCAGGGACGCCCGGCGCGGGTGCGGGCGCCGCAGCGTGGGGCTATGGCGAGGATTTCCGGCTCCATATTCTAACTCGTTTTCGTGGACCGGGTTGCGTGGCATAAAATGACGCAAAATGCAAGAACAAATGAAGAACAAAACTTTTTGGATGGCCTGATAAAGGGCAGCACTTGGGCCGGCTCCTGCCGGTCCGCTTTTGGGTGGCATGGCGCGAGAAGCAGATATTCACTCAGCGATCAGCTGGCGTCGGTAAGACTCACAACCAGACATCCACCCACCCGCTTCGCGCGCCAAACTTCGGCCATCGATTCAGCTCAGCACGGTTATTCAGGCGTGGCATGACCTGAGCGAATGCAAAAAGGGGCCGGCCAATCTAATATCATCTCGTTACGGCAAGCCTAAGATCGCCCGCTGGATGCGCTTCTCCGCTTCCGTTAATCGCTGCGCTACCTCTCTGCATCGCCACCAGATGATCGCTGAGCAACCTGCAAAGATTGCGACCGGCAGAACGAGGTAAAAGCCGAAGATGAACCATGTGCCATCTTGAAGGGCCTGCGCCTCCTGCCAAACCGTGCAGTAAGCGAAGTAGCCCAAGCTTATAGCGAACAAGCTGAACACGATCCAGAGTAGCACACGATTGAACTTGTGAAAGCCGATCTCTAGTCCGCTGACCTGCCCCGCCAAGGTGCGGACGTTCCTAGCCTCGGTCTTCATCAGGTTTGCCGTCACCGCGCCCTTGAGCGTCGTTACCCGCCGGGAGAGGCCAGCCACGCCGGTCGCTGATACGGCTTGAATAACCGCTAGTGCGAGATACAGTCCGATTCCTACTGTCTGCACGTTAGCCAGCTGCGCGAAGGTCAGCCCGGTTGTCGTCGCTTGCCAAGGCCATAGGTCGATACACACGTGAAGATCCCTGCTGGTGCCCTCTCTAATGTCCTTAGGGCACGCGGCCTCAATCTGGCTACCCTCGCGTCACGCAGTGGGGTGTCTCAGTCCAAGCTACAGCAGGTCGTGGACGACGGCGGCGAGTTAGACGACGAGGAAATTACATCCATTGCGGATGAATTGGCCGTGCCGATGCACGCGTTTTTCACCGAGCGCGAACTGCCGCTGTTCCCCTCCGTTGACTTCCGAGCCGCCAGCCCCAAACTCGCCGAGTTCGAGAAGGGTACGCTCCAAGCCATTGGCTATGTTGAGAAGCTGTCCAGCACCCTGTCTGCGCTTGACCTTGACGTTGGGCTTGATGAAACTGTCGAGCAGATAAAGCCTAAAGTCTACTCGGATGAAGAAGCGATCAACCTCGCTGCGAAGTGGCGTGCTCGTTGGGGCATTACAGATGACCAGCAATTAGAGTGGCAGGACGCCAACAAGCTGTACGTCAGCCTGCGCTCGTTCATCGAGAGTCTTGGCGTCCTTGTTCTCCACCGTCCCTTCAAAACCGACGAAGCGGCTGGCCTGTACGTCCACATTGATGATGGCCCTCACACAATCGTCATCAACACGACAAACAGCAGCAAGGCTCGCAAGCTATTCACGCTTGCTCACGAGTTTGGGCACGTCCTCCTCCGCAAGGAAGGCGCATCCAACCCCTCTATCATCCGAAATCGGGTTGAGCGTTTCTGTAACCGCTTTGCTGCCTGCTTACTCGCGCCCAAACGCCTAATCAAAGCGGCACTTACCCGCTTTCGATACACGCCTATCCCTGATGATGATTTCATCCGATTGTTTGCGAAGAAGTTGGGGATCAGTCAGGAGGCGACCTACGTCCGCTTGGTTCAAACTGACTTCTTGGCTCGCGACGACTACAAGGCGTGGAAAGCCAAGTTCGGCAACCGTAACTTCGTACCTTCTGGCGATCAGGGCGAGAAGAGTAGCGGAGGAACACCTGACCCTTTGCGTGACAAGCGCACGCAGTATGGCACGCGGCTTTTGGGTTTGCTCAAGCGCGCACGGGTTACAGAACAGCTGGATGAGATCGACATTTATCGCCTGAGCGGGCTTAAGCCTATCTATCAAGATCAGCTTTTTGGGGCTGCCTAGCGAATGGCGGCGGCTTCCTCTAGCGCGGTTACGCCTAAGTGGGTCATCGACCTACACGGGATAAAGGAAGCGCTCACGACAACGTCAAACTCGGCGAAGAACCGGGTAATCAGCGCGATCCAAAGTGGTGAAATGCTCATAATGCGATCGGTGTCGAACGAGCTGAAGGACCTTTATCCTCATCTGTGGGCCGCGTTCACCGCGATCCAGCCGAGGAAGTACGTCCCAACCACTGTCGCCAATAATCAGTCAGCCACGCTCCTACAGGAGCAGCACGGTTCCGGTATACTCGGCGGGCTTCCGCTTTTCGAGCACTTCGAAGCGGTGGCAGTAGCACGCGGCAAGAAGTGCAGGCTAGTTTCCGCTGGTAAGGCGCTGAAAAACTGCAAGCAGATCGCGAAGGGCTGCGGCATCCCCGACGATGACGTAACGGACATAACTGGCGTCTAGTCGTCCCTACTGGTGCGTGCCAACCAGGCGTTTAGTCCCGACGCTTGATGGATCGGATCGATGAACCGATTAGACCCAGCAGATGACTGAAAGTCCACTCTCAGGATCGGCAACGTCAACTCCGAACGACCGCAACTAGGGCGCTAAGCAGCCGCTGTTTCATCACGTCTCGATCTTGCCTGCAACGCTTCCAGCTTCATGGTCCGAGCATAGCGGGACCACGCAAGCTGCTTCATTCACTCAGTTGTGGTGTCTATCCAATCAGAAAGCCCGCTCGACCTTCGCGGGATCGAACTTCCTGCACTCGCCCGAGAAGTCGCCGGCCTTGCCGTTGATCGAGATGTGGCCTGTCCTGCGATCGAGATGGACCTTGGGCGAATTGATGAAGTTCACCTGGGCCGTGCCGGTGATCGACATGTCGCTGAACTTCACATCGGCCAGTTCGAACCAGCCGTCCTTGCCGCCGCGCAGGCGGGGGAGCATGGCGCGGGGCAGCCTGATCCTGCTGGCGCCGCCTTCGTTGATTTCGACATCCACCTGATCGTCGAACCCGACCGATCGATCGCTGAGCGCGTTCGCCCATGCAGAATTGCCGTTGCTGTCGAAGCCATAGGCGCTCGTGGACGACTGCCGGTTCGCTGCGCCCGCGCCGAGGCAGACGAGATGCAATGTATCGGCGCTCGCGGCGGTCGAAACCGAGATCAGCATTGCGGCCAGGTACATCTTCATGATCGCTCCCCCGATCTGGCTGGGCCATTATGGATGAAACCGGGATGGCCGCAATCGGGGATTCATCCGGACTGGTTTGTTGCACATGCTTCGGTACGGGCAAATCCGAAGGCGGCGAGTTCCCTTCGCTGCGTCATCCACTCCCGATACCCTTCCTTGAAAGAAGCGGGATCCCGGATCAGGTCCGGGATGACGAGGTGGGTTCGGATGACGAGGTGGGTTCGGTGGCGAGGTGGGTTCGGCGTGACGGGGGTGGCCCGGGGTGACGGGGTGGGGAGAGGGCGGGGCGCTCGATCCCTACGCTGCTTCCAGCGGTTCCTCGGGCTCTCCGCGTATCGCCTCCGGCTTGGTCGTCGAGGCTAGCGGGAGAAGATGCGGGCGGTGCGGTCGATCGGGTGGTCGCTGGGCGGAGTTCACTGGCGGGCGCCAATCCTCGCGTCGCCGAAAGGCCCGGCGGCGCAACTTCGGCGTGCTGCGCGGAGGCGCAACAGCAGGCTCAAGGCGGTGCGAGCCGTCCGGCGGCGAAGTCGCGCGCGAGCGCGATGAAGGTGCGGAAGGCGGCGGAGGAATTGCGCCGGTTGGAATAATAGAGGCACAGCGGCGCGAGCGGCGGCGTCCAGTCTTCGAGAATGCGGACGAGCCGGCCCGCCGCGATGTCCTCTCGGACATCGGTTTCCATGAAATAGCCGATACCGACGCCGTTGGTCACCGCGATCCGCGCCAGGGACGCCTCGTCAAGGGTGATCGGCCCCTCCACATCGAGCTGCAGTTCCTCGCCGCCCTTCTCGAACCGCCATCGGAACAATGCGCCATTGGGAAGCCTCACGCGGACGCAGGGATGGGCGAGCAGCTCCTGGGGCACCTGCGGGATGGCCCGGCTTTCGAAAAAACCGGGGGATGCGGCGACCGCCATGCGCCGCGTCTGGCCCAGCGGCAGGGCGATCGCGTCGCTGGGCACCAGATCCGCGCTGCGCACCCCGAGATCGAAGCCCGCCGCGACGACGTCCACCAGCCGCCCCTCGGTGACGAGATCGATATGAACCTGCGGATAGCGCTGCAGATAGGCCAGGACGAGCGGCGCCATGATCTCGCGCGCTGCCGTCGTGAAGGCATTGATGCGCAAGGTGCCGGACGGCATCTCCTGCTGGGAGCGCGCGGTGTTCATCGCTTTCTGGATGTCCTCCAGCGCCGGCCTGATCTGTGCCACGAAGATCCGCCCCGCATAGGTGAGCGAGACGCTGCGCGTGGTGCGGTTGAACAGGCGCACGGCAAGCTCCCGCTCCAGCTTGCCCACCGCGTTGCTGATGGCCGTGGTCGACATGCCGAGATCGAGCGCCGCCGCCCGGAACGAGCCGCATCGAACGATGGCGAGAACCGCCTCCAGCTCAAGCAGTGAATGGCGCATCATTATCCCGGATTTCGTAACACCCTATGCCGTTTTGTCTCGATTATCAGGCGAAAGGTCCATCGCTAAATCATCCTCGTCACCCCCGAGGAGATGAAAAATGTCAATCGACCTACCCAAGCCGATCGCCGACTTTGTCGAGGCGAACGCCCGCCTCGACATCGACGGCATGTTGAAGCCCTTTCTGGGCGACGCCGTCTTCATCGACAATGGCAAGCGTTTCGAGGGGCAGGCGGCGATCCGCCATCTGTTCGAGGAGGAAGTGATCCCGGTAAGGGCGATCTTCACGCCCGATGCCGCGCGAGAAGACGATGGCGATCTCGTGGTCGAAGGTCCCGCCCATGGCGCCTTTCCGGGCAGTCCGCTCCGTTTCACCTATCGCTTCACGCTGGAGCACGGCGCGATCAGGACGCTGGAGGTAACGATATGAGCATCAAGGCAGATCCGATCGAGTTCGCCGGCAAGCGCGTGCTGGTCAGCGGCGGCACCAAGGGGCTGGGCCGCGCCACGGTCGAGCGCTTCCTCGCCGGTGGAGCGCGTGTCGTAACGGCGGCCCGCGCGATCAGGGATGCGATCGAGGGCGTCGAATATGTCGAGGCGGACCTGACGACCGCGGAGGGCGGCGAAGCGCTGGCCAGGGCGGCGCTCGAGCGGCTGGGCCGCATCGACATCCTTGCCCATGTCATCGGTGGCTCGGCGTCGCCGGCGGGTGGCTTCGCCGCGCTGACGGACGACCACTGGCTCGCCGAGCTGAACCTCAACCTGCTGGCCACCGTCCGGCTCGATCGCCTGTTGATACCGCAGATGCTCGAGCGGGGCGAAGGCATCGTGGTGCACGTCACCTCCATCCAGTCCGTCCTGCCGCTGCCCGAATCCACGACCGGCTATGCCGCCGCGAAGGCCGCGCTGAGAACCTACAGCAAGTCGATTTCGAAAGAACTCGGCCCCAAGGGGATACGGGTCAATTCGGTCTCGCCCGGCTGGATCATGACGGGGGCCGCCGGAGACTTTCTCGAAATGCTCCGGGCAGCCAATGGCGGCACGATCGAGGACGCGCGCCAGTCCGTGCTCGATGCCCTGGGCGGGATATCGATCGGGCGCGGAGCCGAGCCTGAAGAGGTGGCCGACCTTATCGCCTATCTCGCCTCCGACCGGGCCGGCGCGATCCACGGCGCCGAGTTCGTCATCGACGGCGGGACCATCCGAACCGTCTGAGGGCGTCGGGCCGCGCTCGTCCCTATGCCGCTTCCAGCAGTTCCTCGATCTCGCCGCGTATCGCCTCCGGCTTCGTCGTCGGGGCGTAGCGGGAGAAGATGCGGCCGGTGCGGTCGATCAGGAATTTGGTGAAGTTCCACTTGATGCCCTCGGTGCCGAGGATGCCCTTGGCGTTGCTCTTCAGCCAGCCGTAGAGCGGGTGGGCGTTGGGACCGTTGACGTCGATCTTCGCGAACATCGGGAACCGGACGTCGTAGGTGAGGCGGCAGAACCGGTCGATCTCGGCCTCGTCGCCGGGTTCCTGCTGGCCGAACTGGTTGCAGGGGAAGCCGAGGATGACGAGGCCCTTGTCGCCCAGCTGCTCGTGCAGCATCTCCAGCCCTTCATATTGCGGGGTGAAGCCGCATTTGCTGGCGGTGTTGACGATCAGCAGCACCTTGCCGCGATAGCTGTCGAGCGGGACTTCGGTGCCGTCGATCGCGCGTGCGGTGAAGTCATAGGCGGTGGTGATGCTCATGCGGTGTCGGCCCCTTGACGTGTCGGAGAGGTTCAGCCCGGCTTCCGTGCATGGGGCATGCGGGGTTTCTCGTCGGGGGGGACGAGGCCCTCCAGCACCGCCCAGAAGCCGGTGACGGCGTTCTGGCCGGCCTGGGCATAGGCGGCCGACATCGCCTCGCGCAGCGCCTCGAAGATCGAGGCTTCCAGTTCGGCGCCGGATTCGGTGACGCGGAGCAGGCGCTGGCGGCGGTCCTCGCGGCCCATGCGGGTTTCGATCAGGCCGCGTTCGGTCAGCTCGTTGAGCACGCGGCCCAGCGACTGCTTGGTGATGGCCAGGATGCGCAGCAGCTCGCTCACCGTGATATCCGGGTTGCGGGCGATGAAGTAGAGCGAGCGATGATGGGCGCGGCCGAGGCCCTGTTTCGCCAGCCCCTCGTCGATGCCGCGCAGCATGTGGCTATAGCCGAAATAGAGCAGTTCGACGCCGCGCCGTATCTCCGGCTCACGCAGGAACAGCGGGGACGCGGCGCGGAAGGTATCGGGAGAATTTTGGACAGCCATGTTGACGTAATTTGCCTGCAGCCTTAATCGGACGCAACGAAAGAATCATGCGCTGATGCAGGATAGAGTGAAATGGCTGAGGAACCTACCTACGACGATCGCGACGGCTTCATCTGGCTCGACGGCAAGCTCGTGCCGTGGCGCGAGGCGAACGTCCATGTCCTCACCCATGCGCTGCACTATGCTTCTTCGGTGTTCGAGGGCGTGCGCGCCTATGACGGCCATATCTTCGAGGCCGACTGGCACAGCCGCCGCCTGCGCGAGAGCGCGGCGATGCTGGGCTTCGACCTGCCCTGGTCGATCGAGCAGATCACGGCCGCCTGCTACGAGACGCTGAAGGCGAACGACCTGAAGGACGCCTATGTGCGCCCGGTGGCGTGGCGCGGTTCGGAGCAGATGGGCGTTTCCGCGCAGAAGACCAAGCCGCACATGGCGATCGCCTGCTGGTATTGGGGCACCTATCTCGACCCCGGCGCGGGCGGGCTGAAGCTGGACATCGCGCCGTGGCGCCGCCCCGCGCCGTTCACCGCGCCGGTGCAGGCCAAGGCGGCCGGCCTCTACATGATCGCGACCATGTCCAAGCATCATGCCGAGGCCCGTGGCTTCCAGGACGCGCTGATGTTCGATTATCGCGGCCAGGTGGCCGAGGCGACCGGCGCCAACGCCTTCTTCATCAAGGACGGGGTGATCCATACCCCGACCCCCGACTGCTTCCTGAACGGCATCACCCGCCAGACCGTGATCAAGCTGGCGCGCAGGCGCGGCATCGAGGTGATCGAGCGGGCGATCTGGCCCGAGGAGCTGGAGGGCTTCGAGCAGTTCTTCCTGACCGGCTCCGCCGCCGAGATCGTGCCGGTGGGTTCGGCCGGGCCCTGGAGCTTCCAGGTGGGCGAGATGACCCGCCAGATCCAGAAGGACTATTCGGATCTGGTGCGCGGCAAGCTGACCCTCTGATCCATTCCGTCCATACCGGTCTGCAAATGGCGGGGTTTCCCGCGCTTCCGGTGCTCACGTACAGTAAGTACGCTGCGCTCCGGGTCACGGAAAACCACCATTTTCGACTCGGTCTGAACGGAATGGCCGATCGCTGAAGGCCCGATCGCTACTCCGGCATCGTCGGCGTTACCCGGCCGCGATGCCAGGTGGCGGCGACATAGAGCGCCAGGCCGCTCCAGATCAGGCCGAAGGTGATGAGGTGGATCGGCAGCAGCCGTTCCCCAAACAGGAAGACCGCCAGCAGCATCTGGATGGTGGGGCCGATATATTGGAGCAGGCCCAGCTCCGAATAGCGGATGCGGTTCGCGGCGCCCGCGAACAGCAGCAGCGGGGCGATGGTGACCGCGCCGGCCAGCATCAGCAGCCACAGCGGCGGCCCCGCCACCCCCGGCGGCAGGATCGGCTGCGTCGCCAGCCAGAGCAGCGCGACGGGCGCCATCAGCCCGGTCTCGATCAGCAGTCCCTCCACCGGGCCCATGCCGATCAGCTTGCGGATCAGCCCATAGAGGCCGAAGCTGAACGCCAGGCCGAGCGGGATATAGGGGATGGCGCCCTGATGGACGGCGAGCGCGGTGACGCCGGCGGCGGCGAGCAGCACCGCGACGATTTCCGGCCGGCCGAGCCGTTCGCGCAGGACGACCACGCCGAGCAGCACGTTGACCAGCGGGTTGATATAGTAGCCGAGGCTGGCCTCCATCACCTGGCCGCTGTTGACCGCATGGACGTAGAGCAGCCAGTTGCCGCCGACCACGAGCGTCGAGGCGCAGAGCGCGAGTGCGAGGCGCGGACGGGCGAGCGCGGCGCGGACGGCGGGCCAGCGCTTCAGCACGAAGGCCAGCGCGATCAGCACGAGCAGCGACCAGACGATCCGGTGCGCCAATATGCCCGCCGCCGTGAGCGGGCGCTGCAGCCGGATCAGCAGCGGCAGCAGCCCCCACAAGGTATAGGCGCCGAGCCCCATTGCGATACCGAGGCGGGTGGCTTGGCGGGAGGTGGCGGACATGGCCGTGGCTTACGACCCGGCCATGGTTTCGGCAATCACCGTCAGGACAGCGCCTTCCACAGGCTGAACAGGCTGGTGGCCACCAGGACGATGCCGACCATCGTCAGCAGCCGCTTCGCCGGGATGCGGCGCACCAGCAGCGCGCCGAGCGGGGCGGCGAGTAGGCCGCCGATGATCAGCCCCACCGCCGCAATCGTGAACGCCTCGATCCCCAGGGTGAAGACGAAGGTGAGCGAGATGGTGAAGGTGAGGAAGAATTCGGCGGTGTTGACCGTGCCGATCGTCTTGCGCGGCTCGGTGCCCTGGACGAGCAGGTTGGACGTGACCACCGGCCCCCAGCCGCCGCCGCCCGCCGCATCGAGGAAGCCGCCGACCAGGCCGAGCGGCGCGATCACGCGGGCGGGCTTGTGTTCGGCGCCATGATCCATCCGCCAGGCGCGCCACAGCAGGTAGAAGCCGATGCCGATCAGATAGGCCATCACGAACGGCCGCGCGACCGAGCCGTCGATGTTCGACAGCAGATAGGCGCCGAGGATGCCGCCCACCATTCCGGGCAGGACGAGCCGGGCGAACAGCTTCCAGTCGACATTGCGGTGGAAGATGTGGCTGATCCCCGAGGCCGCGGTGGTGAAGGTCTCCACCAGATGGACGCTGGCCGAGGCGCGCGCCGGGGCGACGCCGATGATGCTGACCAGCATCGTGTTGGTGATGACGCCGAACGCCATGCCCAGCGCACCATCGACCAGCTGGGCCACGAAGCCCACCCCGATGAAGGGCGCCAGCGCCTGGAGATGTTCGAAGGTCAGTTCCGGGAGCGAGAAGGTAAACATTTGACAGGTCCCATGAAAATCCCGGCCGGCACCCTTTGGCGCCGGCCGGGAAGGATGGCAAGCGGGTTGCCGGGCCGCGAAACCGTCAGAACTTCGCCTTGACGGTGGCGCCCCAGGTCCGCTGATCGCCGGGGTTGCCGGCGATCAGGCCGACATTGCCGGGGGCGACCTGCAGCAGATCGATATATTTCTTGTCGAAGGCGTTGCGGACCCAGCCGAACACGTCGAACCGCTCGGTGCGGAAGCCGGCGCGGAAGTTGGTCAGCACATAGCCCCGGATCTCGGTATAGGCCGACGGCGAGGCGTTCGAGTTCCAGTGCGAGCGGTAGTTGCCGTCGCCGCCGAAATAGGCCTGGCCTTCATTGTCCAGCAGCGTGACCGGCAGGTTGGCCTCGGCCCCGAAGGAGGCTGACCAGCGCGAGACACCCGGCAGGCGCTGACCCGAGATGTCGCACTGGCGCGGGCTGAGCGCGCCGGGGACGCCCGGCTGCGAATAATCCGGTGTGGCGCTGGCGGCCTGGAGCGTGCCACCCGAAAGCTCGGGCGGGCAGGGCGCGTTGGTGAACTTCTTGTACTTGGCGTCGGTATAGGCGCCGCTGACATAGGCGAGGAAGCGATCGCTGGGGTTGATCCGGAAATCGGTCTCGATGCCCTGCGAGCGGACCTTGTCGGCATTGGCGAGATAGCCGCGCACCGTGCCGAACTGCCCACCGTTCACGGTCGCCTGGAAGTTCTTGATGCTGGTGCGGAAGGCGCTGATGTTGAAGGTCGCCCGGCGATCCCAGAACTGGGTCTTGAGGCCCAGCTCGAAATGGTGGACCGATTCCGGCTTCACCGTGCTCGCCGACAGATCGGGCACGTTCGCGGCGGTCAGCGGCAGGCCGTTCTGGTTGATGCCGAGGGTCTTGAAGCTCTTGGCATAGGTGGCATAGCCGAGGATGCCCCGCGCGAACTTGTAGTTCACGTTCACGTCGTAGCTGAAGTTCCACTTGCTGGCCGACGGGCGGGTAAGCTGCGGCTGATAGACGCCGCACTGCGCCGCCAGATCGGTGCCGGCGGCCGGCGCCGGGGTGCAGTTGATCACCGCGCCCGCGCCGTTGGTGACGACGCGCTGGTAGAAGCCGCTCTTCTTGTCGTAGTTCAGGCGCACGCCGGGCTGGATGGTCAGCTGGTCGGTCACCTTCCAGGCGGCCTGGCCGAACAGCGCCGCGCTGGTGCTCTTCAGATATTGGGTGTTGGTGGCGGTCAGCCCGTTGAGGATCGCGGGGTTGCCCGCCTGGGTTCCGCTCAGGCTCCAGCGGCTGGCGTCGATGCCCTGCTGCTCGGTGCCCTGGGTGTCGATGCGCTGCTTGAAGCCGAACAGGCCGACGACGAAATCGATCCGGTCGCCTTCGTAATTATAGCGGAACTCCTGGCTGTACTGATCCTGCTGCGAGGGGTTCTGCGACTTGGAGACGATCGAGAGGCCGGTGAAGTCGCGGTCGTTCTCTGGCTTCCAGTCCCAGAAGCGCCAGGCGGTGATCGAGGTGAACTTGCCCAGACCGACGTCCCAGTTCACCTTCAGCGAGGTGCCGCCGATCTTGTTGCCGGCGTTGAGGTTCGCGTCGGTGTCCGAAAGGCGGTCATAGGGGTTGCGGCTGGGCACCGCATAGTTGCGGCCATTGGCGTTGGCGGCGGCGACAAGCGCGTCATACTGGCGGTTCAGCGGGCGCTGGGTGCGGCCGACGCGGACGAAGACGGTGGTGTAGCCTTCGGGATCCTGCTTGCTGTAGTCACCCGACAGGGTGATGCTGAGATCGTCACTGGGCTTGAACAGCAGGGTGCCGCGCACGCCCAGATTGTCCTGCTCGTTCACATATTGCTGGCTGTTGACATTGTAGAGGGTGCCGCGGCGCGAGGTGACGCCGGCGGCGATGCGCGCGGCGACCTTGTCCGAAAGCGGGCCCGACACCGCGACCTTGGCCTGCTTGAAATTGAGGTTGCCGGCGGTCACTTCCGCCCGGCCCTCGAAATCGAAGGTCGGCTGGTTGGTGGTGATGTTGATGGCGCCGGCGGTGGTGTTCTTGCCGTAGAGCGTGCCCTGCGGGCCGCGCAGCACCTCGACCTGGTTGACGTCGAGAAAGTCGAACACGGCGGCGGCGACGCGCGAATTATAGACATCATCCACATAGATGCCGACGCCCTGCTCAAAGCCGTCGCTGGTCAGGCCGAACGGAACGCCCAGGCCACGGATGTTGACCGAGGTGTTGCGCGGGTTCGACGAATAGACCTGCAGCGTCGGGGCGAGCTGCTGGAGCTTCAGGATGTTGAAGTTGCCGGTGCTCTCGATCTGGTTGGCGCCGACCACCGAGATGGCGAGCGGCACTTCCTGCGCGGTTTCCTGACGGCGGCGCGCGGTGACGATGATCTCGCCGGTGGCGCGCACCGAATCCGCTTCGAAGCCCTGGGCGGCGGTGTCTGCCGCCGGCTGCGCGTCCTGCGCGAAAGCCGGTGTAGCAAGGGCGGCGATCGCCGCGCCGGCCAGAAGGAAATGTCGCATATTAGCCCCTTTCTTGTGCTGTTCCGATCCCTCCAATGGGGAGAGCGGGGTGGGCTCCCGCTCTCCCCTCCCCAGGGAAGCTGTGGCGTGACATTTATCTCTACTGCTTTGGAAGAGAAGAAAGAAATTCTATCGATTGAGTAGAGAATCTCTCATAGCGTCTTTGCAGGCTGCGATATGGGGGCCAGAAGAGATTTGGGGGCCGGGAATGAGGGATAGGGACATGACGGGGTCGGGCGGCGGACGCGGCCGCAGGATAGCAGCGAAGGCGGTGCGGATGGGGGCCGCTGCCTGGCTGATGACGGGCCTTCCCCTCTCGGCGCTCATGGCGCAGGAGCGGGGCGGCCTGCTGCGCGACGCGCTCGATCTGCCAGCGGACATCATGCTGAGCGGCTCGATCCGGGCGCGCTACGAAGCCCTGGACGGCCAGGCCCGGGCCGGCTTCGGCGCGAAGGACGATCTCGTCAGCGTGCGAACCACGCTGTTCGGCGAATATCGCGGCGATGGTTTCCGCGTCGGCGGCGAACTGTACGACAGCCGTGCCTATGGTGCCGATGCCGGCAGCGCGATCGGCACCGGCGAGGTCAACATACTGGAGCTGGTGCAGGCCTATGTCGTGGCGCAGGGCGTGGCGCTGCCGCCGCTCGGGGGGACGGCCGACATCCAGCTGGGCCGGTTCATGCTCAACCTCGGTTCGCGCCGGCTGATCGCCGCCGACGATTATCGCAACACCACCAACGGCTATAGCGGCGCGCGGATCGACTTTCGCGGCCGGGGCGGGATCGCCGCCACCGCGATCCTGGTCCTGCCGCAGCAGCGCCGACCGGACGACATCGCGTCGATCCGCGACAATCGCCGCGCCTTCGACCGCGAGAATTTCAACGTCAAGCTGTGGGGCGGGCTGATCGCGAGGCCGGGCCTGTTCGGCCGGACGATGGGCGAGCTCAGCTATTTCGGCCTCGCGGAGCGCGACCAGGCTGGGCGCCCGACGCGCAACCGTCATCTCCACACCGCCGGCGGTCGGCTGATCCGCGAACCCGCGACCGGCAGTTTCGACTATGAGGTGGAGGGCTTCTACCAGTTCGGCCATGTCCGTGCCTCGCTCGCGGCGGCGGCGGCACGGCTCGACGTGTCGGCCTGGTTCATTCATGCGGACGCCGGTTACAGCTTCCCCGGGCCGCTCAAGGCACGGCTGTCGATTGAATATGACCGGGCGAGCGGCGACGGGCGGGGCCCGGGCTTCGGGCGCTTCGACACGCTGTTCGGGATGCGCCGCGCCGATCTGGCGCCCGCCGGCATCTATGCCCAGATCGGCCGTGCCAATATCAGCACCCCCGGCATCCGGCTGGAGGTGGCGCCGACCAAGCGCCTTGACGCGTTCGTCGCCTGGCGGGCGATGTGGCTGGCCGAGCGCACCGATGCCTTCTCGACCAGCGGGGTGCGCGATCCCAGCGGTCGTTCGGGCAGCTTCGCCGGGCAGCAGCTGGAAGGGCGGCTGCGCTGGTGGGTGCTGCCCGCGCGGCTGCGCGCCGAGGCCAACGCCGCCTGGATCGCCAAGGGCCGCTTCCTCAGGCGCGCGCCCAACGCGCCGCGCACCGGCGACACCCATTATCTGTCGCTGGCGCTGACCGCGAGTTTCTGAGCGTCAGGCGGGCTGGACGCCGTCCGCCTCGACATGGTCGGGCGCGGTCAGCGTGCCGATCAGGCGGACGCGCTTCTCGACGAGATCGACGGGCGTGCGGTGCAGTTCGAGCCGGTAGAAGCCACCCAGATCGCGTTTGAGGACGAAGCCGCCGCCATCGCGCAGCAGCATGCCGGTCTCGTTCACCGCCCTGTCGGTCAGAGCGTCGCCTCGATCGCGCGGGCGGCCTGATCGGGGTCCTCGGCCTGGGTGATCGGGCGGCCGATGACGAGGATGGACGCGCCCTGGTCGAGCGCCTGGCGCGGTGTCATCACCCGTTTCTGGTCGCCTGTCCCGTTCCCGGTCGCGGGCCGGATACCGGGGACGACGAAGAAGCCGTGCGGCCAGAGCTTCTTGGCGGCCTTCACCTCATGCGCGGAACAGACGACGCCGTCGAGCCCGGCCTGTTTGGCAAGCAAGGTGAGCCGGCTGACCTGGGCATGGGGGTCGCCCTCCACACCGATCGAGGTCAGGTCCTCGCCATCGAGGCTGGTGAGCACGGTGACGGCGACAACCTTCGTGCCGGCCGGGGCCGCCGCCTTGGCATCCTCCATCATCGCGAGCCCGCCCGCAGCGTGGATCGTCAGGATCGCCGGCTGGAGCCCGGCAAGCGCCTGCACGGCCTTGGCGACGGTGTTGGGAATGTCGTGGAGCTTGAGGTCGAGGAAGATGGGCAGGCCGATGGATGCCATCTCGCGAACGCCGGCCTGTCCGTGGGCCGAGAAGAATTCGAGGCCGAGCTTGATCCCGCCGACATGATGGTGGACGCGCGCGGCGATTTCCTTGGCGCGGGTGATGTCGGGCGTGTCGATCGCGACATAGATCGGGCTGCGCGTCATGCCGCGTTCCCCGGCGCCTGGGGCAGGATGGGTTCCACCACGGGAGCGGGAGGCGCGCTCTGCAGCGCATTGCGCTCCAGATTGTCGATCCGGCGGTGGAGCCGCCACAGCTTGGTGCGATGAATGGCGTAGGTCGGCAGGAAGCCGATCAGCATGCCGACCAGTAGCAGCACCGGCAGCTTCACATCGGCTGTCAGCCCAGCCCACAGGTTGACCGGCACCGGCGCCCAGTTGCGCAGCGAGAAGATCACCGCGATCACGGCCAGGACCACCCAGAACAAGGTCTTCAGGAAATGCATCCGGTGCTTGTCCCCCAGCGGGTCGGCGGGGTCAAGACATCGGTTCGCCGCAAGGTCCACTCCAACGGGCGGCTTGGCCAGGGGAGGCACCGGCCGTGTTCATTTGCCAGACAGGTAAATCCGAACACCCAGCGATACCTGGAGAAGGATGAAGGAGTCGCTCTATGCCTGTCATTTCCAAAAGGCCGAAATTCGGGTTGCTGCTTGCCGTGCTGGCCCTGCCTCTGCCCGGAGTCCTGTCCGCGCAGCCGCAGGCCGCGGATCCCTATATCGTCGTCGAAGGCGTCCGCCCGCCCCAGGGGCCGATGGTCAAGGGGCCGGAGATCAAGGGTGTCATCTCGGCGCGCAAGGGCGAGCAGGTGAAGGTTGCCACCGCCAACGGCGGCAGTACCCTCGTCTTCGTCAACGATGCGACCAAGATCAAGGCCGCCTCGGGCCTGTTCGGTAGCAGCAGCGGCAAGCTGGGCGCGGATTCGCTGCTCAACGGCCTGCCCGTGACCGTCAAGACGCTTCAGCCGGCGGATGGTTCTTCGGGCCTGGTGGCGAGCCAGATTGCCTTCCGCAACACCGATCTGAAGACCGCCACGATGATCCGCAACGCGACGGAGCAACGCTTCGTGGAGCAGACCGCCGCCACCGAGGCGCTGCGCGGGCGCATGGGCGATATCGACAAATATAACATCAAGAGTACGACCAACGTGCATTTCGACACCGGCAAGGCGGAGTTGTCCGCCGAGGACAAGGCCAATCTCTGCTCGACGGCAAGCACGGCCCAGTCCACCGAGAACGCGCTGATGCTGGTAGTCGGCTATACCGATTCGACGGGCACCGAGGAGGTCAACCAGCAGCTCAGCGAGAAGCGGGCGAACCGGGTGATCAACTATCTCCAGCAGGTCTGCGGCTGGAAGCCCTACCGCATGCTGACCCCGACGGGGATGGCCACGGCGGACCCGGCGGCGAGCAACGAGACCGAGGAAGGCAAGGCGCAGAACCGCCGCGTCGCGGTGAACATCCTGGTCAGCAAGAGCGTCGACGATTTGTGAAGTTTGGAGAGCGGGTTCTGCCTGCCTCCTCCCCTTAGCGCAGCGTTGGAAAGAAGCTGGATCCCGGGTCAAGCTCGGGATGACGAGAGATGGAAGTGATTACCTCATTGTCGCCCCGGGCTTGACCCGGGGCCCCGGCTTCTTCCGTCGAACGAGCCTGAACAAGCCCGGGACGGTCAGGATGGCGCGAGCCGAGCCACCTCCGCGTCGATCGTCGCGATCTGGTCGGGGATCGCGGTCAGGCGGCCGCGTTCCTCGTCGAGGACGGCGCGGAACAGGCTGTGCTTGATCGCGGCGAGCTCGTCCGCCGGAAGCCCGCCCGGCACGGTCGAAACCAGCACGTCAACCATCCGCTCGGCGCCGTGGAGGCGGCCCCACAGATAGTCGTTCTCGCGATAGGCGCGGCTGAAGAAGGCGCCGAACAGATTGAACTCGATGCCCTTGAGCGTCGCCACGGCGCCGCCCGCGCGGATCGAGCCGGCATCGTCGGGTGAGATGCGATCGACCTGGATGGCGTGGAATTCCTGCGCGCCCTGCGGCCGCATCAGCGACAGGGTGGCGATGTCGTAGAAGCTGAAGCCGAGATAGGCGAGCAGCAGCGCGCGCCGGTCGGACTTCGCGAGGCGCGGCAGGACGCCGGCGATCGCCTGGTCGGTCTCCAGGTCGAGCGCCTCCAGATTGCGCGCGGCGCCGATGCCATCGAGCGCCGCTTCGGGATCGTCGAGGAAGCGACCCGCCGCAGCCGTCACGGGCGGCTCGTAATGATCGCGCATCTGCAGGCTGAGGAACGGGGCGAGCGAACCGTAGACGGCCTCGCGCGCGGCCTGCAGCGCGGCCTCGTCGCTGCCGCCGTCGCCACCCTCGATCTCGGTCAGCCGATCCGCCAGGAAGCGCAGCCGGCGGATGCGGAAGCCGAGATCGTGGCGGCGCAGGAAGGCGACCAGATCGCCGCTCGTCACGCCGCCGCTCAGCGCGTCGGCCTCCTCGAAGCCCAGCGCCCGGAGATGCGCGCCCAGCGCGGTGCGTATGGCCTGGCGCGCGGCGCTGTCGTCGCTGCTGCCGAGCAGGGCGATGGTCGAGGCCAGCTCATCGGCGATCAGGTTGAGCTTGAGCTGGCCATAGCCGGCATAAGTGAAGCCGGCCTGCCTGGCGGCCTGTTCATGCGCGCGGGCGCGCCACGCCCCGATCCGCGCGACGCTGGGCCGGTAGAGGAGGATCCTGCGGCCCATGGCGCTTTCGACCGCCATGTTCACTTCGCCGCGGATCGCCTCGATGATCCGCCGGGTCTGGGCGATGCGGATCGAACGCTGCTCGATCAGCTCCAGATTGTCGCGGATCGGCTGTTCGCGCGGGATGGTGGACATCGCGCCGAAGATGGTGGCGAAGAAGCCGGGGAGGCGGACCAGCCCCTCCCGCGAGCGTTCCGGCGGCGCCTGCACATTGGCGGTCGGATCGAGATAGACGAATCGCCGGTCGACCTCGCGCCGGGCGGGGCGGTTGCGCAGCGCCTCGATCGCCGGGCGGAACGGCGCGTTGGCGAGCACCGAGCCGTCGATCAGGACAAGATCCTCCGGGCTGCCGCTGGCCGCCGTCGCCGGGAAGATGCGGTCGAGAAACGCCTCGCGGCCCGGCCAGTCGCGCTTGCGCCCCTTCAGCACCGTGTCGATCTCCGCGACGTTGAACGGGGGGAAGGCGCCGGGGAAGCTGGCGGTGGCGCGTCCGGCGAAGGTCAGTTCGGCGGGATCGGCGAGGTGGCGCCTGTCCCGACCCATGGCCATGCCGCGGTCGGTGAAGGTGATGGTCAGGCGATGTTCGCGTTCCTCGGCCAATGCCGGGCTGTGGAGGCGCAGCCGCTGGTTGTAGCC
The DNA here is from genome assembly GCF_002355275.1 of Rhizorhabdus dicambivorans. Classification (NCBI taxonomy): domain Bacteria; kingdom Pseudomonadati; phylum Pseudomonadota; class Alphaproteobacteria; order Sphingomonadales; family Rhizorhabdaceae; genus Rhizorhabdus; species Rhizorhabdus dicambivorans. Next base: position 1,387,833 of record NZ_CP023449.1, read on the forward strand.
ATGGAAATCGGTGACCGTCACCGACACGTCGAGCGGCTGGCGATCGGGCAGCAGGGGAGGGCCGACGGGGCCCCTCGCCATCGCCTCGAAGGCGTCCATGATCAGGCTGCTGAAGGTGACGCCGCCGAAGGGCGGGTGGAACCAGCGGGCGCGGACGAAGCCGGACAGCTTGCGGCGCACCTCGGCGCGCGTCTCGGCCGAGACGGTGCGCTCGACCGTGCCGCCGCGCTTGCGCGCGAGCGCCCAGGCGAAGGGCAGCGCCCAGAGCTTGCTGAACCAGCGCAGCGGCCGCGCGTCTGGATCGAGCAGCACCTCGACATCGGCGCGCTCGAGCCAGAGCTGGGTGAGCGGCTCCAGCGACTGGCCCGTGGAGATGGCATGGCCGAGGAACACACCGTTCAGCCCGCCCGCGCTGGCGCCCGCGATGACATCGATCAGGACGCGGACCCTGAGCCCCTCGCCGCTTTCGATCCGGGCGAGCAGATCGCGATAGACCGTCTCGCTGCCGGCGCCGGGGGCCGCCCCGTCATGGAAGGCACGGCTGGCGCGGACGAGGCGCCACAGCTCCTTGGTGATCCCGTGCATGTAGACGGCCAGGCTGACCCCGCCATAGCAGACCAGCGCGAGCCGGAGCTCCTTCTCCTTCATGGCAGGGGCTTAGCCATGTTTGGGGGGGGCTGCCAAGGGAGGGCGTCTGCCTAATCCCGTCGTCGCCCCGGGCTTGACCCGGGCCCCGCTTCTTTCTTCGATGGCGGACAAGGCAGCGGGACCCGGGATCAAGTCCGGGGTGACGGTGGGGGGTGGTTCATAGCCAGCCGCAATCCTTGAGCATGCGCCGCCGCTCAAGCTCGGTAGCGCGGGCCCAGGCCAGGCGGTTGGCGGGGGAAACGGGATAGCCCTTGCGCTCCGGCGGCCGGGCCAGCAACCGGATGACATGGGCGCGGGCGGATAGTTCGTCGGAGTCGCTTGTCATGATGGGGGCGATCATGTACCCCTTTTGTTCGTTGTTCAAGCCGATGAAGGAACGCCATGGCCAAACCGCAGAAGCGCTATGTCTGTCAGGCCTGCGGCAGCGTGGCGACGCGCTGGCAGGGGCAATGCGCCGATTGCGGCGAGTGGAATTCGATGATCGAGGAGACAGCGAACGTCACCGTCTTCGCGGCCAAGCATGACCTGCGCAGTGGCGGGCGGGCGATCCAGATGGTCGGGCTCGACGCCGATATCCCGCTGCCCCAGCGCTGGGCGACCGGCATCGCCGAGTTCGACCGCGCGCTGGGCGGGGGGCTGGTGCCGGGCTCGGCGACGCTGATCGGCGGCGATCCCGGCATCGGCAAGTCAACCCTGCTGCTGCAGGCGGCGGCGCGGATGGCCATGGCGGGGCAGCCGGTCGCCTATATCTCGGGCGAGGAGGCGGCGGACCAGGTGCGGCTGCGCGCGCGGCGGCTCGGCCTCGGGCAGGCGCCGGTGCAGCTCGCCTCGGCGACATCGGTGCGCGATATCCTCGCCACGGTCGACAGGATGGCGCCTTCGCTGCTGGTGATCGATTCGATCCAGACGATGCACAGCGACCAGATCGAGGGCGCGCCGGGCACGGTGAGCCAGGTCCGCGCCTCCGCGCAGGAACTGATCCGCTTCGCCAAGGAACGCGGCACCGCGCTGGTGCTGGTCGGCCATGTCACCAAGGACGGATCGATCGCGGGCCCGCGCGTGCTGGAGCATATGGTCGACACGGTGCTGAGCTTCGAGGGCGAGCGCAGCCACCAGTATCGCATCCTGCGTGCGGTGAAGAACCGCTTCGGCGGCACCGACGAGATCGGCGTCTTCGCGATGGCCGAGCAGGGGCTGGACGAGGTCGCCAACCCCAGCGCGCTGTTCCTCACCGCGCGCAGCGAGGGCGTGAGCGGCGCCACCGTCTTCCCGGCGATGGAGGGGACGCGGCCGGTGCTGGTCGAAATCCAGGCGCTGGTGGTGCGGCTGCAGAGCGGGGCGACGCCGCGCCGCGCGGTGGTCGGCTGGGATTCAGGAAGGCTGGCGATGATCCTGGCGGTGCTGGAGGCGCGCTGCGGGCTGAGCTTCTCGACCGCCGAGGTCTATCTGAACATCGCCGGCGGCTATCGCGTGTCCGATCCGGCGGCCGACATCGCGGTGGCGGCGGCCCTGGTTTCCGCGCTGGCCGAGCGGCCGGTGCCGACCGACTGCATCGCCTTCGGCGAGGTAGCGCTGTCGGGCGAGGTGCGGCCGGTGGCCCATGCGGGGCTGCGGCTGAAGGAGGCCGCGAAGCTGGGCTTCGCCAAGGTCTGGGCGCCCGCCGCGAAGGAGGCCGCGCCCAAGGGGATGCGGCAGGAGAGCTTCGCGACGCTCGGCGCGCTCGTTGACCATATTCTCGGGCGGCGATAGCTAGGGCCGACTATGCGGCACATTCAGCTAATTCGTCGCCCCGGCGGAGGCCGGGGCCGTAACGGGCTCCTGCGGTCCGCCGTCCGCGCAATCTCCGACGGCCCCGGCCTCCGCCGGGGCGACCGCCTTTGTGCAGGGTCCACTCCATGCACGGCCTGACCGGTCTCGACATCATCGTGCTGCTGGCGATCTTCGGCGGCGGCATCTTCGGCATGATGCGCGGCTTCGTGACCGAGGTGATCGCGCTGTTCGCCTGGGTCGCGGCGATCGTGGCGCTCAAGCTGTTCCACGAGCCCGCGACGAAACTGCTGTTCCATGTCGTCGGGAATCCCAGCGGCGCCAGCGTGCTGGCCTTCGCGCTGGTCTTCCTGATCGTCTATGCTGGCGGCAAGCTGGTGGCGGCCTCGCTCGGCCAGCGGACGCGGAGCTCGGTGCTGGGGCCGCTCGACCGGGTGCTGGGCTTCGGCTTCGGTGCGCTGAAGGGACTCATCGTCGTCACCCTGGCCTATCTGCTGATCAACCTCGGCTATGACACGCTCTATGGCGTGACGGCCGAGCGGCCGAACTGGATGCGCCAGTCCCGCACCCACCCGCTGCTCAACGCCACCGGCCGCGCGGTGATCGACTGGATCGGCAAATATCGCAAGCAGGGCGGGCTGATCGGCGGCGAGGCCAAGGCTGAGGCCGAGACCAAGGGCGACGGCAAGGCCAAGACCGCAGAATAGGATTTCCGCAATCGGATTCGCCACGCCGAGCTAAGCCCCCGGGTGACGATCCTATGGTCGAGAGGGCTGTTCAAGAGCCTATTTGTTCTCTATATGTTCCAACAATGGACGACTCGCCATCCCCGCTGCCCCCGGCCATCAAGGGCCGGGGCGCGATCAGCGCGGCGCCCAGCGCGCGGTTCGACGACAAGGGGCGCGAAAGCGATGGCGACTGGCTCGACCTGCGCGATGGCATCGATGGCGAGGGACCGCCGCCGCGCACCGAGGTGACGATCGAGCATCCGCGCACGATCATCACCCGCAACCAGTCTCCCGACATCTCGTTCGATCGCTCGATCAACCCCTATCGCGGCTGCGAGCATGGCTGCATCTATTGCTTCGCGCGGCCGACCCACGCCTATCAGAACCTGTCGCCGGGCCTCGATTTCGAGACGAAGCTGTTCGCCAAGCCCGATGCGGCGGCGCTGCTGCGCAAGGAGCTGGCCAGACCCGGCTATCGCTGCGCGCCGCTGGCGATGGGTACCAACACCGATCCCTATCAGCCGATCGAGCAGCGCTGGCGGATCATGCGATCGATCGTCGAGGTGCTGGCCGAGCATGACCATCCGCTGGGGATCACCACCAAATCGGCGCGGATCGTCCGCGACATCGACCTGCTCGGGCCGATGGCGGAGAAGGGGCTCGTCTCGGTGATGATGTCGGTGACGACGCTGGACCCGACGCTGGCGCGGATCATGGAGCCGCGCGCCTCGTCGCCGCGCCAGCGGATCGCGGCGATCGCGGCGCTGTCCAAGGTCGGGATACCGACCTCGATCAGCGTCGCGCCGATCGTGCCCGCCATCACCGACCATGAGATCGAGGCGATCGTCGAGGCCGGGGCGGAGGCGGGCGCGCGCAACGCCTTCTCGCTGGCGGTGCGGCTGCCGCACGAGGTGGCGCCGCTGTTCCGCGAATGGCTGGCGGTCCATTATCCCGATCGCGCGGCCAAGGTGATGGCGCTGATCCAGGGTATGCGCGGCGGGCGCGACAACGAGCCAGACTTCCACAAGCGCTTTCGGCCGAACGGTGCCTATGCTGCCGCGCTGCACGCCCGTTTCAAGCTGGCCTGCCGCAAGCATGGGCTGAACCAGGTCCGCTTCGAACTGCGCACCGACCTGTTCCGGGTCCCGACGGATCAATTGAGCTTGTTCTAGGAGCGATCGTCACCTCGGACTTGCGTGGCTGAGATGGGGGGGTGGTTTCTTAACCGCTTGTTTCGCCTGCGATTCCGCAACCGTGTTCGGGTTCGATCGTTCTCCGGCCAATCCCCGAAACGCAGGAGAATGCCATGTTGGAGGAAAAGACCACCCGCAGCTTCGCGATTGGCGCGGCGGCCGGGCTGACCGCCGGGCTCGCCGCCAATGCCGTGCGCAAGATGTTCGTCCAGGCGCCGACCTTCATGGCGGGCGAATGGGACGATGCGCTGGCCGCCGAGCATCAGGCGGTGCTCAAGCTGTTCGACGCGATCCAGGCGACCGAGGATAAGCATACCACCCGCCGCTCGATCCTGCTCACCCAGATCGGCCATGCGCTGGCCAAGCATGCGATCGAGGAGGAGAATGCGGTCTATGCGACGCTGCGCACCCACGGCCAGGTCGCGGAGGCCGACAAGCTCAACGGCGACCATGGCTATGTGAAGCAATATCTGTTCGAGCTCGGCAACATGGCCGCCGACCACCCGCTATTCCTGAGCAAGATCGGCGACTTCCGCGCGATGCTGGAGGATCATATGCGCGAGGAGGAGGAGCGGATGTTCCCGAAGCTGCGCGGCCTTCTGACCGAGGAGGAGAATGCGAAGCTGACCAAGGCGATGAATCTGGAAGGATTGAAAATAGCGTGAGTGTGTGTCGCCCCGGCGGAGGCCGGGGCCGTAAGAGGCTCTTGCGGTGACGCCGTGGCAAACGCCTGCGGCCCCGGCCTCCGCCGGGGCGACGCTTGTGGTTACCTTTCCATCAGCCTGGGCATCAGTTCGACGAAGTTGCAGGGCATGTGGCGGCTGTCGAGCTGGTGGACGAGGATGTCGTCCCAGCCATCCTTGACCGCGCCGGTCGAGCCGGGGAGCGCGAAGATATAGGTGCCGCGCGCGACGCAGGCGGTGGCGCGGGACTGGATCGTCGAGGTGCCGATCTTGGCATAGCTGAGCCAGCGGAACAGTTCGCCGAAGCCGGGTATCTCCTTGTCCCAGACGCGCGCCAGCGCCTCGGGCGTGACGTCCCGGCCGGTGACGCCGGTGCCGCCGGTGGTGATGACGCAATCGACCTGGGGATCGTCGATCCAGCCGTGGAGGCGGGCGACGATATGATCGACGTCGTCGGTGACGATCGCCCGATCGGCGAGGATATGGCCCGCCGTTTCGATGCGGGCCGCGAGCGTGTCGCCCGACCTGTCGGTGGACAGATCACGCGAGTCGGACACGGTGAGGACCGCGATGCGAACAGGGTGAAAGGGAAGGTCTTCCTTGATCGGCATTGCTGTTCACCCGCGAGCCCGGCGACGGCCGGGTTTGATGTTTCGATACCGCGTAGCGCCTTTGCCGATCCGATGCATCGATCGCATTCTTCCAGCCTATCGGTTTTTGTGCGATGTCCGAACCTAGAGTGGTTCACCGCGATTTCCGAGTCGGCAGATGTCTTAATCTGCTTAGAAATCGCTCCAAGGAATATTCAGCGCAGGCCCGTGAGCGGCCGCACCTCATCCATCGGCATCATGTGGGGGATGGAGTCCTCGGTGTCGCCCGCCTGGGCGAGATTGGCGAGCACGGCACGCTGGGCTGCCAGCGATGCCAGCAGCGTCGACAAGGTGTAGATCACGGCGGCATGGCCAGCGCCCACCAACTCCTCGGCCCGGAAGCTCTTGCGCGCCGTTTCGGTTACGACCAGCACCAGCGGCTTGCGGAGCCGTTTGACGGCGTCGATCACCTGGGCGCGATCGGTGAGATACATCATCATCAAGGCATCCGCGCCGGCCTCTTGCAAGGCTTCGGCGCGGTGAAGCGCGGCCTCGAAACCGTCGGTCGCCATGGCATCGGTGCGGCCGATGACGGTGAAATCCGGCGAGGTTCGAGCGCCGCACGCCGCGGCGATCTTGGCCTGCATGTCTTCGATCGGAACCAGCGCCTTCGATGCGCCGGCGGGCCTTGGCAATATCTGATCGTCGATATGCACGCCCACCGCGCCGGCGCCTTCGAGCTGCCGGACGGTATCCGCCGTGGCCCGGGCATCGCCATAGCCGTTGTCGGCGTCGACGAAGAAGGGAAGGCTGATCGAGCCCGCGACTTCGGCGGTTCGGCGGGCCATTTCGGCGAGCGGCATCAGCCCGATATCCGGCAGGCCGAGCGTACCGCTTACCGCGAAGCCCGACATATAGGCGATCGGGAAACCCGCCTGTTCGATCAGGCGTGCGCCGAGCGCATCGTGGCAGCCCGGTATGACCGTTCCCGCCCGCGCCTCCAGCACGGCGCGGAAGCGCTTTGCCCGGTCGCTCATGCCGTCACCATCTGCACAAGGCCATTGGCACGCTGGCGCAGAGTATCGACGCGCATCTATCCCATCTTCCGTTCTGATGTGAGGGCCCGTGCCGGCGAATGGCCCAACGGCCCACCGCTGACAAGGCCGGCCACGCCCGCGGGAAGCCCGATATTCATTAGATCAGATGCGTGATAATCGCTTCAGGATCCGATCGTACAGGATCGCGTGCCTGAAAATCGACCCTAGTCCACCGCCGCCGTGGCGCCGAGCGAGGTGAGCCGCACCGCGTCGCGGCCGGGGAGGCCGGGGAAGCGGGGCCACAGGCCCTGGCTGATCGCCATCAGGCTGGGGGCCTTCGCGCCGGTGTGGCGCTGATACATCCAGTAGTTCCGCAGCACGATCGCGACATAGGCGCGGGTTTCCGTGAAGGGGATCGATTCGATGAACAGCAGCGGATCGGCGAGGTTGCGGCCGCGCGCGTTCCAGTTGGCGACCGAGGTCGGCCCGGCATTATAGGCGGCGATCACCTTGGGCAGCAGCCCGCCGGTGCCACTGCTGTCGGCAAGCTCGCGCAGATAGGCCTGGCCCAGCTCGATGCTGGTGGCGGGCTGGCTGAGCGCGCCGGCATCGAGGGTGCGGCCGAGATGGCGGGCGACCATCTGCGCGGTGCCGGGCATGAGCTGCATCACCCCGCGCGCTCCGGCCGAACTGACCGCGTTGGTCTTGAACTGCGATTCCTGGAGGGCGTGAGCGAAGACCAGCGCCTTGTCCACGCGCCAGCCCGAGGCCGGCGTCCAGGCCGGCACCGGATAGCGAGCGGCTGCCGACAGCTGCGCGCCCGACGGGCCGTTCTGGGCGAGCCAGATCTGTGTCGACGGCAGGTCGAGCCGGGCAGCGAGGTGGATCAGCGATTCATGGTCGCGGGCAAGGCCGATCCTGGCCTGGTAGCGCAGCATCGCGTCGGCCAGCTCGGTCTCGCCGATCTCGGCCAGCGCAGTGGCGCGGCGGACATTGGCGATGGCGCCGATCGCCGACCAGTCATTGGCGGTGAGCTTCAGGCTGCCGCCCGCGTCGTCGGAAAGGCCGAGCGCCGCCTGGGCGACCATGCCGTAGAAGCTCTCCTTCATCCGCGCCGCCGAACGCAGGCGCGGCTCGACCCGCTCGGGATGGGCGCAGGCCATGTCGGCGCGGCTTGTCCAGTACAGGCCGGCGGCGATCATCTCGGGATCGCGGGCGCGGGTCGAGACTTCCTCGAAGGCGGTGCCGGCGGCGGCGCAGTCCTTCTGGCGCCACGCGGCAAGGCCCGACACCCAGCTCGCCTGCACCGCCCAGTCGCCGAGCCCGGTGCGGGCGCGGTCGGCGACGCGGCGGGCGTTCGCGTCGTCGCCCGACAAATAATAGGCCCAGGCGGTGCGCTGCAGCCATTCGGCCTGCGCTTCCGGCGAGAGATCGGCCAGACCGGCAGTGACGAGCGCTTCGGCCTCGCTCGGCCGGTCGCAGCGCAGCAGCGACGTCACGACCTGCGACAGCGCCGCGGCAGCACGGTCGTTACGCAGCGAGCGGGCGCTCTGCCGCTTGGAGGGGCCGGCGATGCGGACCAGCCCGCGCGTGGCCGGCAGCAGCGGCGTGGCGAGGCCACGGCGCGAGGCGATGGCGGCCACCTCGCCCGCCTGGGGCAGATCGGGCGCGGTGCCGAGCAGCGCGGTCAGGCTCTCGTCGCTCGCCTTGGGCGATCCCTTGGCAAGGATCAGCTCGGCCGAGGCGACGTCGGTCAGCGGGCCGCCGGGCAGTGCGGCGATGCCGGCCTGGGCGGTCGCCCAGTCATTGGCACGGATCGCGGCGAAGATCGCGCGATAGCGGCTGCGCTGGTCGGCGGTAAGGCCGGAGGTGATCGGCAGCGGCTGGGCGGCGGCGGCGAGGCCGGCGGCCGCCGCCGGCACAAGCACCGCGTTCTGGGCCGAAGCCATGGAGGGGAGGGCGGCGGCGATCGCGCCGGCAAGCAGCAGTGGTCTGAGCATCATCCGAGCAATTTCATCAGCAGTTGCAGGTCTTCCCACGCACGGCGTTTCTGCTGGGGATGCTGCAGGAGGGTTCGGGGGTGAAAGGTGGCTACAGCCTGGGTGGCGCCACCGGAGAGCTGGACATCATGGACGCGCCCGCGCGCCTCCACGAAACCGAGATTGAGGAAGGCTCGCGACGGGGCCTCACCCATCAGCAGCAGCGCGCGAGGACGGGCGAGCGCGACATGGTGGCGCGCCAGATCGTTGAACAGCGCGCCGGCCGCCTTGTCGATATAGCCGCCGGTCGGGCGGCCGGGCGCCATGGCGGAAAGGTAGAGCGACTGGCGGTCGCGCTTCATCGCGCCGATCATCGCGTCCAGCAGCGCCCCTTCGGGGCCGCTGAGCAGCCGGCCGGCTTCGGGATCGCCGGCCTCGGGCAGGTCGACCAGCACCATCAGGCCGGAGGCGGGATCCCCCATCGGCGCGACCCGCCCGGCAAGCGGCATGGCGAGCGCCTCGCTGGTGGTGAGCCAGGTCTGGAAAGCCGCGAGATCGTCGGGAAAGGAGGGAGCGGCCGGAGGCGCGGCGCGGGGCGGTTCGGCCCGCACCGCGGGAGCGGCGGGCGCAGGGGCGGCGCTCTCCGCGAGGATGGGCGCGGCGGGGCGCTCCGCCTTCGCGAGCCAGTCGCGCGGCGTCTCGTCGATCAGCGTGTCGAGCCCGGCCTCGTGCCACCACCCCATCAGGCTGGCGATATGCTCCGTCGAACCGAGATTTGCCCCCAAATCCATAAGCGGCACTAAAGGGAGGGGTTGACGAACAGGTCAATCTGACGGCAGCGGCTTTGGGGCATGACGTTTTGATGATGCGATGACCGGATCGTAGGGACACCGGGAAGAGGACAAGGGTAGGGAAATGTCGAACCGCGAATCGATGGCCTATGATGTCGTGATCGTAGGCGCCGGGCCGGCGGGGCTCGCTGCGGCGATCCGCCTCAAGCAGCTGGCACTCGAATCGGGCCGCGAGATCGCGGTCTGCGTGCTGGAGAAGGGATCCGAGGTCGGCGCGCACATATTGTCGGGCGCGGTGGTCGATCCTATCGCGCTGGACGAACTGCTGCCCGAATGGCGCGACATGGACAGCCCCCTGACCGTGCCCGTGACCGAGAACCATCACTGGATCCTGACCGCGAAGCACAGCTTCTCGATGCCGCACATCGCGACGCCGAGCTTCATGCACAACAAGGGCACCTACACGCTCTCGCTGGGCAATCTGTGCCGCTGGCTGGCGGGACAGGCCGAGAATCTGGGGGTCGAGATCTTCCCCGGCTTCGCCGCCGCCGAGATCCTTTATAATGAGGACGGCTCGGTGAAGGGCGTCGCGACCGGCGACATGGGCGTCAGCCGCGAAGGCGAGCACAAGCCCGACTATCAGCCGGGCATGGAGCTGCACGCGCGCTATACCTTTTTCGCAGAGGGCGTGCGCGGGCACCTGTCCAAGGTGCTCAAGGGCCATTTCGACCTGGAGGCCGATTGCCAGCCGCAGACCTATGCGATCGGCATCAAGGAATTGTGGGACATCCCCGCCGACAAGCATGTGCCGGGCAAGGTGATCCACACCCAGGGCTGGCCGCTGCGCGACGAGGTGGGCGGCGGTTTCCTCTACCATCAGGCGAACAATCAGGTGGCGCTCGGCTTCGTCGTCGGCCTTGGCTACAAGAATCCGCACGTCTATCCGTTCGAGGAATTCCAGCGCTGGAAGCAGCACCCGAAGATTCGCGAGATCCTCGAGGGCGGCCGCCGCGTCTCCTATGGCGCGCGCGCCATCAACGAGGGCGGCTGGCAGGCGATCCCGAAGCTCACCTTCCCCGGCGGCGCGCTGATCGGCTGCTCGGCGGGCTTCGTCAACGTGCCGCGCATCAAGGGCAGCCACACCGCGATGAAGTCCGGCATGCTGGCGGCGGAAGCGGCGTTCGATGCGGTGACGGCCGACCGTTCGGGCGACGAGCTGACCGCCTATCCGGCGGCGCTGGAGGCGAGCTGGATCGCCAAGGAGCTGAAGACCGTCCGCAACGCCGAGCCGTTCATCGCCAAGTTCGGCCCTTTCGCGGGCACGCTGCTGGCGGGCGCCGACATGTGGATGCGGCATCTCGGCATCGGCCTGCCCTTCACTCTCAAGCACCACAAGGACAATGAGGGGATGTGGCGCCAGGATATCGCGCCGAAGATCGACTATCCCAAGCCCGACGGCGTGATCAGCTTCGATCGCCTCTCGTCGGTGTTCCTGTCGAACACCAACCATGAGGAGGACCAGCCGGTTCACCTCCAGCTCAAGGACCCTTCGGTCCCGATCGACATCAACCTGCCCTATTACGACGCGCCCGAGCAGCGTTACTGCCCGGCGGGCGTCTATGAGATCGTCGGCGGCGAGGAGGGCAGCCCGCGCCTGCAGATCAACGCGCAGAACTGCGTCCACTGCAAGACCTGCGACATCAAGGATCCCACCCAGAACATCAACTGGGTGACGCCGGAAGGCGGCGGCGGGCCGAACTATCCCAATATGTGAGATGGGGCAGGGCCGGGGGAAACTCCGGCCCTTTTCTTTTGCATGCGTCGCCCCGGCGGACGGGGCCGCCATGGTCTAGGGCGCGGGGTCGCGGCAGGGGCCTGTTGCGGCCCCGGCCTCCGCCGGGGCGACGGTTGTCGCTACCGCTCGCACGCCGCATAATCGCCCGCCCGGCAGGCCGCGACCCGCTCGCGCCACTCGGCGCGCTGGCGTTCGTAGCGTTCCATCGCCTTGCGGTTCGCCTCGCGGACGCCGGCATTGGCGCGGTCGCGGCGGTTCACCACGCCCTGGGCGCCCCGATTGAGCTCGATCGTGCGGAGCCGGTCGGCGCGATGCTCGGCATCCTCCGGCTGGGCATGGGCGATGTCGGGGAGCATAGCCAGCAGCGGCATGGTGAGGAGCGTGAGGGCGAGGAGCGGACGGGCCATCAGGGCTGTCTACCCCCTGTGGCTTACGCCAGGCTGAACCGCAGCATGCTTGCCTTGTCGTGCCGGCCCCGATATCGCCCGTGCAATGTCCACACCCCGCAAGACCCTGTCGCTCAGCCGCGTCGTCGCGCCCACCGAGGGCCCGGCGCTGTCGGGCGACGCCCAGATCATCGCCCAGGCCGTTCGTCGCAAGCTGTGCATCACCGCGATCTACAATCGCACCAGCATGACGATCGCGCCCCACATCCTCTACACCAAGCATGACGACCCGTTCATGGACGGCGTGGTGGTGCTGCGCGACGGCAAGGTGCCGACCGAACCGAAGCTGGGCGCCTTCAAGCTGGCCGGGCTCAACAACGTCATGCTGACCGCGGACAATTTCACGCTCCAGCCCGTGTTTGACGCGAGCGATGCGAAATATGAAGGCGTGACCCTGGCGAAGGTCGACTGACCGGCGCCAGATATTGATCGGTTGAAGTTGAATCGGCCTGAACCGCGAAACAAGCTCTACTTCAAGCGGTCGCCCAGCCGCGCGATCAGGTCCATCCGTTCGTGGAAGATCGCAACGATAAGGGCAGGGGCCTTCTCGCGGGGAAGGCAGAATATGTAATGATGCTCGCAGCGGGCCATTCGCAGCCCGGGATAGAGTGCGTTCATATCGCGGTAGGGTCCCTGTGCCGCAGCGATGGTCTCGATAGCCTGTGCCAGTCTGGTCACGTAGCTGCGCGCCTGCTCGGATCCCCATTGCTTCCGCGTATAACGGACGATGGCCCTCAGGTCGGCTTCCGCCGCAGCGAGAAGCACATAGCCAGCGGTCAAGCGCGGCTTTCCTGGCCCAGTTCCTCATCGACTATGGCTTCGATGCTCTTTGCGGACGTCGCCCCGTCCAGGCCATCTGCGATACGCTGCGCCAACAGATCTTTCAGTTCCTGCCAGGCGTGATCGCCATCGGCATCGGCCGGGAAGAGGCGTTCGATCGCATATTGCCTGATCGTCTTGCCCTGCAGCGCGGCTAAGGCCTTCAGATTCTGATGCTGCTTGTCGGAAATGTCGATCGTCAGGCGGCTCATGTTTAGACCCCAATATCAGTCGGTGACCCAGATTAGCATAAATGTGGGTTTGTGTGAATGTGGGTGCCGCTTGGCCGGAGATCAATTCGCTACGGAGATCGCTCCTATCGGAGCCGCGTCGCCAGCCGCCACCAGTCGGGCCGGGCAGCGGCAACGGCGCGGTCGGCGGCGTCGCGCGCCGCATCCGAATCGAACAGCGCGAAGCAGGTCGCGCCCGAACCCGACATGCGGGCGAGGAGCGTGCCGGGCTGCGCCGCGAGCAGCGCGACGACATCGCCGATCACCGGGCAGAGGGCGCGGGCCGGGGGTTCGAGGTCGTTGCGGCCGGCGAGCGCGGCGGCCAGCGGGTCGCCCTCCGCCAGCGGCCCGCGATCGATTCCATCCCAGCCGGCGAAGACCGGGCCTGTCGCGAGCGGGATGCCCGGATTGACGAGAAGCAGCGGCATGCCGTGCAGTCCCGGAGCCTCGATCGGCCGGAGTTCGTCGCCGCGCGCATCGCCCCGGGCCGTCACCGACAGCAGGCAGGCGGGCACATCGGCGCCAAGCTCGGCCGCGCGGCCGACGATGCGCGGATCATTGGGACCGATTCCCCACAGGCCGCAGAGCAGGCGCATCGCGGCGGCGGCGTCGGCCGAGCCGCCGCCGATGCCGGCCGCGACCGGCAGCCGCTTGTCGAGGCGGATCGCCGGGGGCCGCCCGGTGCCGGGCAGCGAGGCGACGCCGCGCACCGCGCGCATCACCAGATTATCCTCCGGATCGCCATCGGCCAGCGCGGCGGCGAACGGCCCCGTGATCGTCAGCCCGGCGGGGCCATCGACCGTTTCAATCAGGTCGCCATGCGCGGCGAAGGCGAAGATCGTCTCGATCTCATGATAGCCGTCCTCCCGCCGCCGCCGCACGTGGAGGGCGAGGTTGATCTTGGCAAAGGCGGTCTCGATCATGGTCGCGACCGGTGATGCGGCCTTCACTTGGCGCCGAGCGCGGGGCCGATGCCGTCCGCGAGCTTGCGGCCGAGCCGCTCGGCCCCGGGCTTGTCGGCCTCCACCAGTGCGGCGCGCCAGGCATAGCGGGCCTCGATCCGCCGCCCGACCGCCCAATAGGCATCGCCCAGATGCTCGTTGATCACAGACTGGCCCGGATCGCCGGCCACCGCCCGCTCCAGCGCCGCGATCGCGCCGGCATAGTTGCCGCGCCTGTAATAGAGCCAGCCGAGCGAATCGGCGATCGCGGCATCGTTCGGGTCGAGCCCGCTCGCCCGTTCGATGAACACCTGAGCCTCGGCAAGGTCCTCGTTGCGGTCGAGCATGCCGTAGCCGAGATAATTGAGCACGACCGGCTGGTTGGGAGCGAGCTGGCTGGCCTGGCGCAGGGTGGCCTTGGCCTCGGCCCAGTTGCCCGAGCGATCGAGCGCGCCGGCCAGCAGGAAAAGATGCGGCCAGTTGGGTGCGCCCAGGGCCTTGTCCATCTCGATCGCGCGCCGATAGGCCGCGGCGGCCTCCGCCGGGCGATCGAGATCGGACAGGATGCCGCCCAGTTCGACAAAGGCCGCGGCGGTCGCGCCAGCTTGCTGCGCCGATTTCTGCGCTTCGGCCAGCGCCGCCTCCCGATTGCCCATCGCCAGCAATATGCTGCTGCGTTCCTGGCGGGCGGCCTGGGCCAGCGGATCGTCGGCGGGGACCTGGCCGATCGCCGCCAGCGCCGCCTCATGATAGCCGTTGGCGGCGAGCAGATCGGCGACGGCGATCGTCGCGGCGGCATTGCCCGGCGCCAGATAGCCGGCGAGGCGGGCGAGCTGGAGCGACACGGGCGAGCGGCCGTCGCCCTTCACCTCGATCGCGAGCTGGGCGAACAGCTCGGACAGGCCGAGCTCGGGCGTGTCGATCGCGCCGGCGAGCGGCTTGCCCGCCTCGAGCAGGGCGCGGGCGGCGGCCAGTTCGGGCGCCTTGCCGTCGAGAATCGCGCGGGCGCCGGCCTTGTCGCCGCGCTTGGCGAGCAGCGCCCCGGCGGCGAGCTGAAGCCGAAGCGCGCGGCTGTCGCCGGCGGCGACGAGCCGGCGCAGATTGGCAAGCGCATCGGTGTGGCCGGCGGCAAGCGCGATCAGCAGCTGATGATCGCGCGCATAGGCATTGGCCAGCTGCGATCCCATGCCGGCCGAAACCAGCCGCACCGCATCGCCCCGCTTCTGGCCATAGGCCACCCAGCCGCGCATCACCGGGTTGAGGAAGGCGAACACCTGTTCGCGGTCGATCCGCTGAATGACGGCGTCGGCCCGTTTCCAGTCGCGTGCGACGACCGCGTCGGAAAACAGCATCAGCACCGCGTCGGGGGGCAGCGCGCCGAGCCGGTCGAGCTGCGCCGCGGCGAGCCCGGCCAGCTTGAAATTGCCGGCGGTCAGCGCCTGGCGATAGGTGCGCAGGGCGAGGCGCCGGTCCTCCGGCGCGGCCTGCAGCAGCTTCGCATAGCTGGTGGCGGCGGCATCGGGCATACCGCCGGCATCGGCCAGCCGGGCACGGACATATTGGCGCAACTCTGCCGATGTCTCGCTGACCATCGCGGGCAGCGCGGCGGGCCAGGCCAGCGACAGGGCCATGCCCAGCAGGATGCGCTGCGGCTTCATCGTTCATCTCCGCGATAAGGTCGGCCGACTCTATCCCACAAGCGGTGCCGCAAGCCAGCGCTAAGCGCGGCGATGGACGCGGAAAGCGGCGGCGTTAAGCTCGCGCCCATGATTCGCCGTCTCCTCCCCATCATGGCCGCGCTGCTGATCGCCGCGCCCGCCTTCGCCGCGCCGTCCAGGGTCAAGGTCGCGCTCAAGACCGATCAGGGCACGATCGTCATCGCGCTCGACATGAAGCGCGCGCCGATCACCGCCGGGAATTTCCTCGCCTATGTCGACCAGAAGAAGCTCGATGGGACGACCTTCTATCGGGCGGCGCGCGCGGTGGGCAATGCGAAGCGCGGCTTCATCCAGGGCGGCGTCCACCGCGACGCGCGCCGATCCTTGCCGCCGATCGCGCACGAACCGACCACGAAGACCGGGCTGCGCCACCTCGACGGCACCATCTCCATGGCACGGCGCGAGCCGGGCACCGCGATGGGCGAGTTCTTCATCCTGGTGGGAGCTGCCCCCGCGATGGACGCGAAGCCGGGGCAGAAGGGCGACAATGCCGGCTACGCGGCGTTCGGGCAGGTGGTGTCCGGCATGCCGGTGGTCAAGCGCATCCTGGCATCGAAGACCTGGCCGCAGGGATCGGGCGCGATGAAGGGCCAGCTGATCAAGGAGCGGGTGAAGATCGTGGAAGCGCGGCGGGTGGGCTGACGCCCCCTCGCTTTTTTGTTTGGCCTCAGGCGCCGGGCGGCGGACATCCGTCCGCCTTGGCTTCCCTCGCTAGCGCTCGGACGCGGTGCACGCGCTTGCCTCTTCGAGCCTCTGGAATTCCGACGGCGAGATGATCGCCGGGACGCATGGCATCCCGCAAGCGCGAACGCGCGCCCGAGCTTATGCGAGGATAGCCAAGGGAGCGGATGCGACCGCCGGCGCATGAGGCAGTAACAAAATCAGCGCGCCGCCGCGGCGAAGGTGCCGTCGACCCAGACGAGCGGGCTGATATCGTCATGGTTCACGACATGCTCGACCTCGCCGATGAACAGCGTGTGGGTGGCGATGTCGATCCGCTGGGTGGTGCGGCAGACCAGGCTGGCAAGCGCATCGTCGAGCAGCGGGATGCCGCTGGCATGCTTGATCCAGGCGCCTGTCTCGAAACGCTCCAGCCCCTTCTTCTTGCCGCTGAAGATGCCGACCAGATCCTGGTGGCGATCGGCCAGCAGGTTCACGCAGAAGCGCTCCTCCGCCATCAGGATCGGGTGGATGCTGGCGGTGCGGTTGACCGCGGTGAGCAGCGTCGGCGGCTCGGCGCAGACCGACATCACCGCCGTCGCCGCCATGCCGGTCCATTGCTCGCCCTGGCCGGACGTGATCAGCGCGATCGTGGTCGCCAGCCGGCGCATCGCATGGCGGAAGCCGCCCTTGATCTCGTCTTCGGTCACGTCAATCTCCCTCGCTCGTCCGAAATGCCGCTAGAGAAGAGGACGGCTGGGCGCAATCACCTCCGCACCCCATCTATTATTTGTCGTGGCCGCCCCCGCTTTTCTTTTGCCGGTCAAGCGCGTATGGGCGGCGCGGACTTTTACGATATCCGCGAAGAGGCATAGAGTTTGGCCAAAGAAGAATTGCTCGAAATGCGCGGGCAGGTGGTGGAGCTGCTGCCCAACGCCATGTTCCGCGTGAAGCTCGAGAACGACCATGAGATCCTCGGGCACACCGCCGGCAAGATGCGCAAGAACCGCATCCGCGTGCTGGTGGGCGACGAGGTGCTGGTCGAGCTGACCCCCTATGACCTGACCAAGGGTCGCATCACCTATCGCTTCAAATAAGGGCCGGGGCCCCGTGTCCCCGCCAGCTTCCCCGCTCGTCCTCGCATCGGGCAGCCCGCGCCGCGCCGAACTGATCGCGCGGCTGGGACTCGCGCCCGCCGCGATCGACCCCGCAGACATCGACGAGACCCCGCTGAAGGGCGAACTGCCCGCGCCCTATGCCGCGCGCATGGCGGCGGCGAAGGCGGCGGTGGTGGCCGCGCGCCATGCCGGCGTGGCGGTGCTGGGCGCCGACACGGTGGTCGCGGCAGGGCGCCGTATCCTCCCCAAGGCAGAGAATGCCGAGGAGGCGCGTGCCTGCCTGGAGTTGCTTTCCGGGCGGCGGCATCGCGTCCATTCGGCGATCACGCTGATCGATGGCGAGGGCAGGGCGCGGCACCGGCTGTCGACCAGCATCGTCCGCTTCAAGCGGCTGGCCGCCGCCGAGATCGACGCCTATCTGGCCGGTGGCGACTGGCGGGGCAAGGCAGGCGGCTATGCGATCCAGGGCTATGCCGAAAGCTGGGTGGCGATGCTGCAGGGCAGCCATTCGGGGGTGATGGGCCTGCCGCTCTACGAGACGCGCGCGCTGCTCGGCGCGGCCGGGCTGCTGCCGTCGCATGGCGATGCGTGAATGGATCTATGAGGACGGGATCGGCGAGGCGCGCGCCGCGCTGATCGAGGACGGCGCGATCCTGGCCGCCGAGATCGAGGCCGATGACGATGGCGTCCGCGCGGGCACGATCGCCGAGGCGCGGCTGGACCGCGTCGTCGTGCCCGGCCGCCGCGCGGTCGTGCGGCTCGATTCGGGCGAGGAGGCGTTGATCGAGCCGGTGCCGAGGAGCGTGTCGGAGGGCGCGCGGCTGATGGTCGAAATCCACCGCGCCGCATTGCCCGAACCGGGGCGGGCAAAGATCGCGCTGGCGCGGGTGGCGCCGGCCGGGGCGGCATCGGTCCTCGGGCCGGCGCTGCTCGATCGCATCGTGGCGGGGGGTAATTCGGTGCGGCATCTGAGCGCGCACGAGCCCGACGCGCTGGAGGCGGCCGGCTGGTCTGAACTGCTCGAGGAGGCGGCAAGCGGCGAGGCGGCGTTCGAGGGCGGCGGGCTGCGCCTGTCGCTGACCCCGGCGATGAACCTGATCGACGTCGATGGCTGGCTCGACCTCGCTGCACTGGCGGTGGCCGGGGCGGACGCGGCGGCGCGGATGATCGTGCGGCACGGCATAGCGGGCTCGATCGGCATCGACCTGCCGACGCCCGAGGGCAAGGCGGCGCGGCTGGCGGCGGCGGAGGCGGTGGACGCGATCCTGCCCCAGCCGTTCGAGCGGACTGCCGTCAACGGCTTCGGCTTCCTCCAGATCGTCCGCCGCCGCGCGCGCGCCTCGCTGCCGGAGCGGATGCAGGGCGATCCGGTGGCCGCCGCCGCCCGCGCGCTGCTGCGCCGGGCGGAACGCACGCCGGGCGCCGGCCTCCGCACCCTGTCGGCGGCGCCGGCGGTGATCGCGCGGATCGAGGCGCGGCCGGACTGGCAGACCGAGCTGGCCCGGCGCATCGGCGCCGACATCGCCTTGCGCGGCGACGCGAGGCTCGCCATATCCGCTGGCCATGTCGACGCACAAAGACCCTAAATGCCCCGGCTGCGGCAAGCCCGCCCTGGCGCAATATGACCCTTTCTGCAGCCAGGGCTGTCGCGACCGCGACCTGCTCAGATGGCTAGACGAAGGCTATCGCATTCCCGGCCCGCCGGCCGATCCGGACGACGAATAAAAAGCCGTCCAAGGGGCTGGACAGCATGCGCAACCCGCCTCTATAGGCACGCCTCCAACGCGCGAGTGCCCAGGTAGCTCAGTTGGTAGAGCATGCGACTGAAAATCGCAGTGTCGGCGGTTCGACCCCGTCCCTGGGCACCATTTTTTTATCCTTCTATATCAATAACTTAACGCGATTCCGCAGTGCCGGAATTGTCCCCGGCTTTCCGGGGCTTTGCGGGTGATCGTAGCATCTGTCGCCGAGCCGAGAGACGCTTTTGCATGACCCTGACACGTTGAAATTGCTCGGTTTTCTGCACGCGCGATTTTGGCGGTCGGCCGATGCGATGCGCATCAAGCTGCGGGTTTGCTGCGCAGCGTTCGAGGAGAAGTTTCGCCCTTGTCTGAATGGTTCAATTTATAGCGGCTTTTGGGCCCGAAGTCCGCACCATCTTTGGCCGCCCTTGGGCTTACGCGCTTTTGTCGCCGTGAGCAGTGGGACTGGACCAGTCCCAGGTTAGCGGATGGATGCACGCAAGCGCGTAGGTGAGCGTCAGTCCATTCCGGATGGTTACGTGCTCGACATATGCCAAATTCGATTGTGCTATCCCCGCGCCGGCGCGGGGGCGATTCGGCATCTGAAGGGGAACGCGATGCCGACTGCTTATCATATGGTTCACTATCGTCGATTTGATGCCGGTACGGCGGATCTGAAGGGGCAAACTCTCGAGAGTTTGTGCCGTACAGCGTTGAATACATCCCGCGATGGTTCGTCCCTTTGGGAGCGGCCAGAAGACCGCCTTTTCGACATCGGCAGCAGTGACGGGCGCCGCATTTTCCTCAACAAGGTGGCTGATTTATCGAGCGCCGTGTTTGGAGAGATGTGCCTCGCACAAAATAAAGATTTGCAGGCGCTGTTGAATATGACGCCAGCCAAGGTCCAGCTATCAGACCTCACGACTGCGGTTGTGTACGATCTGAACGAGCGCGAGGCGCCGTCAGGATCGGAGTTTATACGCGGGCTGGCTTACTGGCTATCAATCGGCAATCATCTGTTTTTCGTGAAAACCCATTCGATGTCCGCGGATCTGATCCAGCAATATATGGATTGGCTATTGAAGCGTTGTACGTCGGTGGTCGACCCTGCCTTGCTCATCGGGCTCCAGGCTGAGTTTGATAACAGCCAAGTTGGCGGCGATATCGGCGATATAAGGAGCTTACGGGTGGCCGGTAAGGCAACTCCGCAGATCGCTGTTAATGTCCCTGTCGATACGACGGATAAGGAAGTGAACACCTCCCGGCGCGTTGCTGACAGGATAGCGCAAATGGCTCAAGCAGTCCCAATTATTGAAGCGCTGCTAGGGAAGCCGAAAGCGGAATCGCTCGTTGATAGCCTGGGGCCGAACGAATATCTCGCGGTTGAGGCTACGGTAAAGGTCAGAGGGCGCCGGACGGAAGCGTCGAAGGCCAAGCTGCAGAGTATCGCCAACGACCTCGCCGATATGTCCGATGCAAAGGTTCAAATTGAAGGAAAAGACGGCCGGGTGTTAGACGGCGATGCCCTCCTGCGCACTCGTATGCCATTTCATCAACCGCACGAGGGCAGCAATCTTCTGGAGTTCGAGAATGTCGCGGACCAGCTACAAGAGGTGTATGCCCGGTTTGCAAAGGACGGTAAGATAAAGGCCTGATGGCGCGCGTCGTTACCGTTTTGGTCGTTGCGGCCGTGGCCGGATTGTTCGGGTTCGCGGTTCCGCTGGTGCGCCTGTTTGATGCGTTTCAGCCGATAATCGTATCCCTGTCGATTATGATAGCCGCCGTATTCGTCCGGCTGAATCGAGGGATGCCCACACTCGAATGGAAGAGCCTTGAGGCTGGGGAACGGAAGAGGCTAACCGCAAAAATTGTACAGGTGACGACGGAGTACGGCTGGATCATCGGCATCAACGCGACTACGCTGATTGCGCTGGTAACCCTTTCCGTGGTGGGCAAGGCTGAGATCATTCTGTTCTGGTCTAGCGCGGTTCGGCATATCGCGTCGGCAGCAATAGGAGGGCTTGGCGCGCTGTGTGTCGCCCGGATGGCCTACGTCGTTTGGAGGGACATCGATATCGTGCGGCTTCAGAAGCGGGTCATTGATGATGCCGCAACGCGTGAGGATAAAGACGCTCAGGGCCAAGCAGCAGAGGGCAAAGTTACAGAAATTCGCCGAGCGAATTTGCGGCCGATTGATGTGCCACCACCGAAAGCTTGGGGAGATTGAGAAGGAGCAGCCGTCAGCCATCTGCAAATTCAGATAGAACATCAAGCTGCGCATCGCAGTGTCGGCGGTTCGATCTGCATCGCGAAGCACCATTTTTTCTGGAAATTTGTGAGATAGCGGCCCGCCGTTGAGGCGAGGCGCCGTTTGTGGCGCACTTCCGCGCCATTCTTGGTGTGTTGGTGCATCATGCACCGTGCCGGGAGACGTTTTTGCAGGCGCGCGGGTCGTGTAATTCGACCCTGATTTCTCTAGCAGCGATTCTGGCGGTCGGGCGATGCGATGCGCATCAAGCTGCAGGTTTGCTGTGCATCTGCACGCGATGGAGCATGCGGCGCCTGTAATGACTTTATAGCACGGTTTGGACCGAAAGTCAGCGTCGTCCGACGGCATAAATTGGGTCGTGAGCTGCTGGCAGCTTTCAGTCAAAGTCGCGGGATAGCTGCCGTTCGCGCCAGATTGGAGCAGACAGGATCGAATAAGATTTGATCAGAGAAGCAATTTCCGTCAGGTTTCTGGCGAGCGCGAGGGGGAAAGCGCAAAAATGGCATTCAACGAAGATCGCCTGATTCTGAATTTAACGGACAGCGAGCTTGAAGACCTGATCAAGAAGTGGCTCGCGAAGGTTGCGGACACCTATGTCGGATTCGAGCGGCCAACCGCGTCGGCAGACATGGGTCGCGATGCCGTCGGCTTTCTCTCGGCCCGCCGGTATGACGGCGACTGGCACAACTACCAGTGCAAGCATCTGAAGGTGCCTTTGGGCAAGGCCGAGTTCGTCACCGAGCTCGGCAAAATATTCTATTACGCCGACCAGGGCGAATTCACGCTGCCCACCAAATACATTTTCATCTGCCCCAATTCGGCGGTCCGAGACGTCAAGAAGGCGATCGACCGGCCGTCGCTTATCGCGGACTTCCTGATCAACCATTGGGACGCCTATTGCCTCAACGGCATATCGACGACGCCATGTCCGCTAACTCCACCGCTCACGACGGCGATCCGCGCGTATGCGTTCGAGAATGTCGAACTCTGGAAGGCAAGCGAGCTGGTGGAGAAGCCCCAGATGCGGGCAGTCCTGCATGAACATCTCGACATCGATCCGGGCGAAGCTCCGCGGGTGCGGATCGCTGACGTGCCGCAGGATGTTGCTGACGAAGAGTTCGCCTATGTCACCCAGCTCGTGGCGGTGTTCGCTGCGGCCAGCGGCACGGGTTTCGCAACCTATTCGGAGGTCGTGGCCAACGTGATGTACGGCCCCCAGATCGTTAATGCCCGTCGACGGTACCTCGAACGTCAGGCGTTCCGGCGCCATTTTCGTGATAACCTGCCGGTTAGCCAGATCGACAACGTCGACGAGGACGTGCACGACACTGTGATCGATCGGTACCACTCGCTGGGCACGGCACCGCCTTACGAGAGACTTACGCAGATCATGGAGGTTGCCTCTACCGCCCAGGTTACCGGCGCGCTCGGGCGACACAACCGCGTCACCCCCAGCGTTAAACAGGGCGCGTGCCACCACTTCGCAAACGTCGGACGCATGCCGTGGGCCTGAGCCTGCCCATTGCCCAGCCGCAACTCTTCAACACGCCGCTCGAAGCTGGTGTGCGGGCGTTGCTCATTCTCGACGCCTTTGCGCCCCAAGCCTTCGACCTCGCGACGATGTCGCTCCTTGATTATTACATCGTCCACACCGGCGACGCTGGCGGTCCACCGAGCCTCCACCCCGAAATCAATGCTCGTGCCGGCGAGTATTTCGTGCGCCGCCACCTGGTCGAAGAGGGCTTGCTGCTGATGGCCCGCGCATCGCTCGTCGAACAGGTTTTCACGGGCAGCGGCATCGCTTTTCGGGCGCTCGAAACAGCAACGGCGATGATCGATCTGTTGGGAAGCGCCTATAATCGCCAGCTTGCCGAAGCGGCCCAATGGCTGGCTCGGGAAGCCGCCCTCTCAGGTGTAGACGCCTTCATCGAAAATCTGAAGGACGGCCTGGAGCGCTGGTCTCACGAGATAGTCAGCAGGGCCGCCGACAATGTCTGATCGGCGCAGGATTATCATCGACCAGCTGATGTTCACTGGACCCGAGCGGACGCCGGTTTCGGTTCAATTCAAGTCGGGCGTCAACATCATCTGGGGCGCTTCGAACACTGGCAAATCGTTCGTACGCAAGTCGATCGACTACCTCCTCGGTGGAGAACTTCCGACCCTGCCTCCCGAAGGGAAGGGAATGGACAATTATCTTCTGTGGCTCACCCTCCCGGGCGATCAGAAAGTCACGTTGCGCTCGTCCGCTCTGGGCAGCGACATCTATAAGGCAGACGGGCATCGCGAGACCGTTGGCGAAGGCTCGCCCGGGTACGAGGTGTTTTCGCGGAAGCACGTCAGCTCGCCCAATGTCTCGCGCTTTCTCCTCTCTAGCGTCGGCTACCGCGAAGCGCAGCTGCTGAAGAACGAGCGGGCGGAAAAGGCGCCTTTCTCGCTACGGGTCGTCATGCGCTATCTCCTTATCGACGAGACGAGGATGATTGATGAAAAGAGCCTGCTGCTCGCGCATAACACGACGGTCACTTCGGAAGACAAGGGGCTGCTCAAGTTCCTCCTCACCGGCGTAGATGGCTCGTCGATCGCGCAGGTTCGATCCGGCGATCAGCTCAAGGCTGCAAAGGAGGGGCAAATCGAGCTCCTCTCTCAGATGGCCGAACAATTGCGAAAAGTGATCGACGAAACCGTTGAAACAAGTGCTGTCATCGCCGATCTGACGAGCGCCGAACGCGAGAAGGCGGATCTTCTTGAAACAGTGGAAGAGCGCCAGAATAGTCTGGATGCGTTGGCGCTCGAAGAGCGCGGCCTCTCCGATGAAATTCAAGGCCACCAGGCGCGGATCGCAGAGCTGAATGCCCTCAAGGCACGATTCGATGAACTTGCGCGCGTCTATGCCTCCGACATTGATCGCCTCGAAGGCCTGGAGGAAGGTGGCTTCCTCCTACAACGTTTCGCCACGATCAATTGCCCGCTGTGCGGGGCTTCCCCCGACCATCAAATACACGATCATGGGCTTGGTGGCATTGAGGAGCAGCGGCACGCCGTCGAGCTGGAAATGGAGAAGATCCGAGCCGAGGCCCGCGACCTTGCCGCGGCGCTCGCCGATGCCGATGCTGAAATCCTGGAGATAAAGCAGCTCATCGTCGTCGCAGGAGACCGTCTGAACGACGTACGCCTTGCCCGCGTCCAGGCTGCTCAGAGCGAGGTCTCGGCGCGATCCATCTTCCTCGGCGCTAGCACGCGATGCGAGAAGCTTGAATCCGACCTGGACAACAGGCGCCGGGTTGCCGAGCTTGAGGTACAGATCGTTCGTATCAAGGCCACGACCGTGCAGTCGCGGCAACGCGCCGATGGCATCGATGTAAACCTCGACCTCTCGAACAGCGAAGCGCACGAGCTCTCGACCGTGGTGAAGCAGGTCCTTAAGGCGTGGAACTATCCCGGAGCGGACGCGGTTCATTTCGAAAAAGGCGACCAGGATATCGTCGTCGATGGCAAACGCCGCCGGGACAACGGCGCTGGTGTTCGAGCCCTGCTGCATGCCGCCTTCAAGATCGGCATGCTCGTCTATTGCATCGAGAAGGGGCGGCCGCATCCGGGTTTCGTCATCTTGGATTCGCCGCTCTTCGCTTATCGTCCCGCGGAAGAGGATCGCTTCGAGGATCTCACCGACGACGAGCTGGAATTGCGCAATGCCGATGTGGCGACGCACTTCTACCGGTACCTGCAGGGCATGGCCGACCAAGCCCAGTTCATCGTGATCGAGAATCACAAGTCCGATCAGGATGTCGTTAGGCCGTACGCGAATTATCAGTTCACCAAGAACCCAAGCATCGGACGCGCCGGGCTTTTTGTTTGATAGGTACGCAGGTAGGGCACGCGCGGCTAACGTCAGTCACGGCTTGGTCAGCAGACCGATGCGCGCATTGGCAGAAACGTGCCGCTGTGCAATCTTGTGATCGTACGCATATTCCAGGGGCAGGGAATGAAACTCATAAGCTTGGCGGAGCTAAGAGTTCTTCTTGATCGAGTGATTGATAGCCGATGCTGTCCCCCATGGGCGTTATGACGATCGTTATCGATGGAGCTACCGATTGGGCTGCAACCGGACAGATGCTATCTGGGGTAGGGACTGTCTTGGGCGCTCTAGCGGTTATCTACGCTGCAAAGGTTGGCGCCGACACTTTCTCGAGCTGGAAGCGGCAAAAGCTTGAAGAGCGGAGGATTGCGGTCGCTGAGCAGGCTCTCGCGTTAGCTTTTCGTATCGAAGAGGCCTTTGAGCAAATTCGTTATCCCAGCGCGACGGCGACTGAGCAGGCCGCCGCCTTCGAGAATATGATCGGGATCGGGTTGATCGACGATCGAACTCCGATTGAGATCCGGAGTCGACTACTGCCGGCTCAAGTTGCGGTAGACCGCATCAATGCCACCAGCCCGCTCTTCTTAGAGCTGTCCGAAGTCATGCCGTTGACACGCGCGTTCCTCCACCGCGATGTTGCAGAACATTTGGTCGAGCTCAGGCAGCATCGGCAACGGATTACCCATGCCGCTTTGGAACTTCTGCAGAATGCGCGACATGCGCAACGTGCCCAAACCGAAAATCAGCGTGAACGGGAAGAAAAATGGCGCAACGAACGCGAGGCGATAGTGATCTCAGACGAAGATCGACTTGATGTATTCCGAGGCGCGATCAACAATTGTGTAGCAAGACTGGATGGCCAGCTTGGACCGATCGTACGTATCGACATCAACGTCCGCCAGCGCAGGTTCCAGCGGATCGCGATCAAGCGGCGCTAGACTTCGTAATCTCCAGTCTGACGCATGGCTACCCTTGGAGGGCGATTACATGCTTGGTAGCAGAATAGCGTTTTGCCCTTATCGCGCTACAGATGACGATCGGGGCGCGTGTAGGCTCAACATAAACCCATCTCATATGCCCGCTTTTAGGATGTGCAGACACAACGTATGATGTCCTAGAATGGGGCGCTAAACCGCCGCAGATCGTTCAAATCCAAGCATTTCCCGCTGCTGCTCCCAATCGATCGGCAGATTGGTCGCCCGAGCCAAACGCTGCCGGTTGAGCTGCATCGGCTGGCGCCCATCGAGAATGGCAGCGACGATATCCGGCGCGAGATAGGAGATGCGCAGTAGCACGCCGAAATAGTCCCGGCTGTAACCCAGCTCGCCCGCCAGCTCTTCGATCGTGCGCCTTTCCGCCGCCGCCAGCGCCTCCCGGGCCATATGGGCTTTCACGACGAGCTTGATTAGCGCTGGGTCTCGTGCCCCGATCGCCCGTTCCTCAGGCGGGACGGCAAACCGCTTTTCCTTGCCACGGCGGATGAGCGGGGCCGCGATCGATATAAGCTGCGGCTCGCCAGCTGCATCGTTCAGGTGGATGTCGACCCGATCGGCATAGACCTCGATCTTGTCGATATAGTCGTCGATGATCCTTCGCTGCTCACTGGGCGGTGCCGTTTCCAGCGACAGCAGCGCGGTCGGGCAGGTTTCGGGATCGAGCCGCTTGCGGAGCTGGGCAATGACCATCGCTTCCAGTTCGCCCGCGGGTGCACGGTGAGCGCGTTCCTTCAACCGCAGGTAGCGGTTGTCGCTGGTGTAGTAGCAATAGCGCCGGCCGAGCTTGGTAGAATGCTCGGGGCGCATGCGGCGGCCGCAGGCGTCCCAGACTTTGCCCAACAACAGGCCTGGCTCGCTGGCATGAACGCCGTCCGGCGGGTTCGGGCGGCGTCTCGTCATGAGCGCTGCGACCTGATCGAAAAGCATCGGATCGATAATCGCATCATGCTCGCCGGGATAGGTTTTGCCCTTGTGCGTCATCTCTCCGAGATAGAGGCGGTTCCGGAGCATGATGTTAAGGCCCGTCTTTGCGAATGGTGTATTGCCACGGGCAACCCCGTTGCGATCGACCCGGGGCCGGGTGCGGACGGCGCGTTTCTCGAGGTCGACGATAAGTGCCATGACGGAGCCCAGCGCCAGATAGCGCTCGAAGATCAGCCGGACATCTG
This sequence comes from Rhizorhabdus dicambivorans, assembly GCF_002355275.1. Lineage (NCBI taxonomy): Bacteria > Pseudomonadati > Pseudomonadota > Alphaproteobacteria > Sphingomonadales > Rhizorhabdaceae > Rhizorhabdus > Rhizorhabdus dicambivorans. Next base: position 1,415,010 of record NZ_CP023449.1, read on the forward strand.
CGGCCTCCGCGGGTACGACCACGAGCTTCCGATCCTTTACCGCATAGCCATGCGGGACCGCACCACCCATCCACATGCCGCGCGCCTTGGAGGCGGCGATCTTGTCGCGAATGCGCTCGCTGGTGACCTCGCGTTCGAATTGGGCGAAGGACAGCAGGACATTGAGGGTGAGCCGGCCCATGCTGGTCGTGGTGTTGAACGCCTGGGTGACGCTGACGAAGGAAGCGCCATTGCCGTCGAGGACCTCGACGATCCGGGCGAAGTCGGCGAGGCTGCGGGTCAGGCGGTCGATCTTGTAGACGACGATGCAGTCGACCTTCCTGGCGCGGATATCGGCCAGAAGCTGTTGGAGGGCAGGGCGGTCCATATTGCCGCCCGAGAGGCCGCCATCGTCATAGGCGGTCGGAATAAGCTTCCAGCCCTCGTGGCGCTGGCTGGCAATATAGGCTTCGCAGGCCTCCCGCTGGGCATCGAGGCTGTTGAACTCCTGTTCGAGGCCCTTCTCGTCGGATTTGCGGGTATAAACGGCGCAGCGGATGACCCTGGGATCATTTGGCCGGCGCATCGGGCTTTTCCTTCAGGCCGAAGAAGCGCGGTCCGGACCAGGCAACGCCGGTGATCTCCTTCGCGATCGGGGTGAGCGATCGATAGTGGCGGTCCTGAAACTGGAAGCCGTCCTCCATGACCAGCACATGATAGATGGTGCCATGCCACTGCCGAACCAGCCTGGTGCCGGGCTTCAACTGGATGTCCTTCGTGAGATCGATGTCGCCGCTTTCATGGAGCTGTCTGGCGAGGCGGCGCAGTTCTCGCACCGTACCGGAGGCGAGTCCGCCCCGGATGCGTTCCTGCATCTGCCAGGCGATGGCTCGGCTGGAGAGATCGCGACCGAGGCCGATGGGCATTTGCTGACCGCGATGATGTTTCCGCCATTCGGTACGGAGCTGGGCTTGCGATAATGTCGCAAGCCCAGCCAGTTGATCCGCGAGGCTGGCCATCAGTTGGCGAACCGGTAGCAGGTTTCGCCCGAGCGGCGGGTTTCTTTGAGAAGTTCCTTCTTCTTGCGGATTCCCGAGAGAAATGCCCGCGCGCTGTGCGGCTGCCAGCTGGTGGCGTCCATGATCTCCGCCAGGGTCGCACCTCGATTACGGGAGAGGAGCTTGGCGACTGTGGCGGCTTTGGAGGGACGTGGCAGCGCAGGAGTTTCAACAGCGGCATCGGTAGTGGTCTGAACATTTTCCATGGTGGTTCTCCAGAAGCGCGTGACTGCGCCCCACCACCCAGAGCCCCGTCGGTAAGGCCGATCAGGGCAGCAGCCTCAAATGTTGGGCCGCTATTCAGCGCGAACAAAATTGCTCCGTTTTGAGAATAAGTCGAGCTATTTTTAGTGAGCGTCAATTCAATGGGAAAATATGTCTCATGTTATATTTTAACCTGGCACGAGATATCAGCGTCTTGCGACATTATCTTCATGTAGAGATCATGCTTGACCCGACCCGATCTTTCGAATTGCTGCGTATAACTGCGCCTTGGTCGCGAAGTACCCGCTGGATATCCACGACAGACAATGCCGCAACCGGGATGGAACCGTCCACGGCCAACGCTGCTGCTGCGCCTGCGGCGTGGCCGGTGAGCCAGCATTGCGGAATCTCGCGCATGAAGGTTTGCGAGGATGCGTCGGCGGACAGATGCCGGCCGGCGACGATCAAGCGATCGGTCTTTTGGGGAAGGAGGCTGCGGAACGGCACCGAGACGCTGTCGAACTTGGGAGCGAGGCTGGGGCTGATACCGACCTCGTCGGCATGAACGACGCCGCTGCGCCAGTCGTCGCGGGTCATCTGCGCCAGTCCCACCAGTCGCCGGGTCTGCCGAATCCCGATCTGCGGCGCGCTGAGCGCGATCCACGCATTCTCGAAACCTGGCGCATGCTCGCGATACCAGGCGAGCAGCTCGACCATCTTGTCGCGCGAGCGCAACTCGACCTCGGTCAGATCGCGAACATCCAGGCCGTCATAACCAGCCCAACGAGGGCCCATGAACACCGCCACGTCATTGCGCCAGGCAGAAGCCGGCGGCTCTAGCTGGCCCACCGCCGCTCGACCGGCAGCCACGAAGTCGTCATAGGCATCGGAAGCCCGGAAGGCGAGCCAGCGCTCATTGTCCGTCCCCGCAAATAGCCAGGAGGTGTTGATGCAGTGATGGACGCTGGATTCTTCGAAATCAGACGCGCTCCGCTCACCAGCCGCGGCGAAGATGTCGCCATCGCCCGTCGTATCGATCACCACCTTGGCCTTCGCGGCAAAGCGGCCCTGCTTGCTTTCGAAAATGACCCCGTCCAGCCCGTCGTCACCGACGATCGGGGCCGATGCCCAGGCGTGGAAGAGGATTTCGACGCCCGCCTCGCGCACCATGTCGAGCGAGAGTTGCTTCAGCGCTTCGGGATCGACCATCGGCGCACAGGTGACGATGTCGTGAAATGCGGAGAAGCGAGGGCGCCATCGGGCCACGGCAGCCTCCTCCCGACTGCCCCATTCCTTCGCCGACGGGCCGAGAATAGCATCGGCCGGCAGGCGATCCATCATCTCGCCGCCGATACCGCTGATCACGCGGTTGCCCTCCCAATCGGTCATCCGGTCGATCCAAATCACCAAGCCGCCGGTCGAAAGCCCGCCCAGATGATTATATCGTTCGACCAGCAGTACGCGTGCGCCTAGCCGACCCGCGGAGATGGCAGCAGCGGTCCCGGCTGGCCCGCCGCCAACCACCAGCACATCCACGTCGAATAGAACCGGCACCTGCCGCTCCGGCTCGCGTACATGGCCGATGGTGCGTCGGTCCCGCTTGCCGTCTTTGGCATCGGTGCCCTTTTTGAATTGCTCCGCACCGTAACCATAGGTTCCCATGATCAATCCTTTTCGTCGAAGATATCTTGCTGGAGGTTTCGTTTGCCGGCGGTGGTGGTGATCGGCGGACGGCAATATGTGAAGGCTGGGCCTCACATCATTTTTGCCGTTGTGCTCTTGAGATGACCGGAAGCGCGGAGGAGATAATACGCCCCAACGGCTTCGATCGGCGCGATGTACATCAGCGCTTGCCGAAGCGAAAGCGCCGCCGGTTGCCCGGGGGTGGAGATCCAGTCGCTGAGCATACCGGCGATGACCGGGCCCAGGGCCGAACCGAGATAAACGCAGAACAGCAGGATTGCGGCAGCCGTTGCCCGCTGCCCGTCGCTGACCCGGTCCTGCAGCGTCGCGAACAGCGGCCCTGCCGACAGGCCGATATTAGCCGCTTGCAGCATCGCGAGAGCGAGCAGCGCCGGATATTGCTTCGTCATCAGAATGAGGATGATGAGAATGATGTCGAGAAGGAAGGTGAATGAAACGAAGCGAAAGGCGTAGGAACGGTCCTTGAGGTTGAGCCAGTCGCCGCACCATCCGCCGACGAGCGAGCCTGTCAGCCCTCCCAGACCGAGCACGAGGCCGACGGCCAGGCCGACGCTATGGGCCGGAAGGCCGAACTCGCGCATGACATAGGCCGGCAGGAAAGCATTGAGCGACCCGTTTGGAATGACATGGATCGCCATCGCGATCAGCATCAGCCTCAACACCGGATCGCCGGCGCAAATCCCGAACATCTGAAGAAGCGAAGATGATGGCGGCTTGCCGTATGCCGTCGGCGTTCGGGGCTCGCGCACCGTGAAGGCGATCAGCATCGCGATCAATATGCCCGGCAGGCCGACAATGAATAACGCGGTGCGCCAATCGAACAGATCGCTCAACACGCCGCCGAGAACCAGCCCGGCAAGACCGCCGAGCGGCACGCCAGCCATGTAAATCGAAAGCGCGCGCGAACGCGCGGTCGGCGGGAAATGCGACGTCAGCAGCGAATGCGCCGCCGGTCCCGCCCCGGCTTCACCAGCGGCGACGCCGACCCGGCTGAAAGCCAGCATCGCGAAACCCTGCGCAAATCCGCCACAGGCGGTCAAAAGGCTCCACGCCGCGATGCTCGCGCTGATCAGGCGCGGCCGGGAAACCCGTTCGGCGATGCGTGCGATCGGAAAGCTCGCGGCGGCATACACGAAAGAGAACAGGCCGCCTGACAGCAAACCCAATTCGGTATCGCTCAAGCCCAGATCCCGCTTGATCGGCTCTGCCAGGATGACGATCACCCTGCGATCGAGCGAGGACAGAACTTGAACCACCATCAATGCACAGGCGATATACCAAGCGTATAAGCTCACCTTCGCAGTGGATGGAGCGGCCTCGCTGGACGGTTGCTCCGCGCTCATTTCGCCATCCTCATTTTCCGGCGACGTGTCGCGGCGTAATTCATCCTGCCTTCTCCCACATTAGGCCCCATCGCCGCGGCTGGAACAGCCGTCGATCGTCCGTGCCGGATTGCTTGTGGCGCCGGGCCCGAACGTCGACTTCCGAACCATCACGAACTCCCGTCAGAAATGGGCCTTGACCTCGGCATAGAAGAACCGTCCGCGCGCATCATATACGCCGCCCGTTGGGCGTAAGCCCAGAGCAGAAGCCGTCCGGGCGGGAAGGCTGATGATCGGCGTCTGGCGATCGAACACATTCTTGGCGCCGAGCGAGATGCGATACCCCGTCAGATCGAGCCCGATCTGCACGTCGTGATACCAGATGGCGGGTATTCGCTGCAGCGAATACAGCGCGTTGGACGGCAGGATGGTCGTGTCCGCCACGGCCTTGCTGTAAATGCGGGTCGTCCAGTTGGCGAATAGCGTCTTGCCTTCATAGCCGAGCGAAGCATTGTAGCGGTTCGCGAAATCGCCGACCTGCCCCTTGCGTTTATCCGGCGTGGCGCCCTGCCGTGCGGTGAAGGTATGTTCGAACAGGTGCGCCCAATTGAACTGGGCGTTGAAGCGCCCTTCAAGCGCGGAAACCGGAAGCGTGTAGTTCAAGGATACGTCCAGTCCCGATACCTTTTCGGAAGCCGCGTTGAACAGGAAGTTGGCAACGCTGATGATCTGATTGGTCGTATCGCGTGTGATTGTCTGGCAGAATTCGGCCGGCCGTGATGCCTGGTCATAGCATTGATTGACGATATCCTGCAGCGGAAGGTCGGATATCACATTTCTGATTCGGATATTATAATAGTCGACCGTGGCATATAGGCCCGGAATGAGGGTCTTCGGGGCAACGACCGCACCGATCGTGTAAGTCTTGGCCTTTTCCGCTTCAAGGCTGGCGTTGCCGGACGCAACGGACCGGACCAATTGCCGCTGGATCTGGGTCTGATCGAAACCGGCGAAGGAGGCGCCCAGATCAGCTTGGCATGCCGTCAGCCTGTTGCCCGTTATCGTCACGGGCGCGCCGGTGTCGCTGACCCGATCGCAAGGATCCTGTACCGCCGCGGACGTCGCGGACAACGGCGCATATAGCTCGCGTATATTGGGAGCACGGACGGCCGACGCATAGACGGCACGGAAGCGCAGCGCATCCACAGGCTGCCATTCGCCGCGGAGCGAGTAGGAGAATTCCGTGCCGACGGTGCTGTACTTGCTGTAGCGGGCGGCTGCGCCCAGTTCCAGATTCTGGGCCAGGAACATGTCCTTGAGGACGGGAATGCTCAACTCGCCATAGACTTCCTCGACGTCATAACCGCCTTTGACGCCGTTCAGGAAGCGTGCCGAATTGCTCCGATTGATATAGGACGGATCCGGGGAAACGACGGTGCGTTCCTTGCGATATTCGGCCCCGGTGACGATGCTGACCGGCCCGGCGGGAAGATCGAACAGGTTCCCGCTGACGAAGCCCGACAGCACATTCTGCGAAGAGCTCGATCGGGATACGGGCCGGATCGAAGCATAGTCGATGAACTGCTGCGTAATCGTGTTGCGCCCGAAGATATTGACGGGTGTGCAGCCGACCGCGACGAAGGCGGGATCGGCGCACGTATCGTCCGCCAGCGTCGCCGTTCCCTTGGTATCGACATTGAGCGCGGCGAACAGGCGGAACCTGTCGAGGGCGCCATAGTCGCGCTGCACCGCCTTCACGCGCCCATATTGGTAATAGCCTTCATATTTGAAGCTTCCCGCAATATCGCCGCGAAAACCTGCAGCGATCCGTATGGTGTCCCGATCGATCACCGATACGCGATTGCCGAACTCCGACAGCCGGGTCTGGACGGCGATCCCGTTCGCGGGAATGGGGCCGATGATCGGGGCGAGCGCCTGCAGAAAGGGATTGCTCGCGGGCACGCGCGGCCCGCTGGTCGCGCCTTCGGCGATCGTGCCGAAGGTGGTGCCGTTCAACAGCATCAGCTGCGGCTCGAACTGAATACTCGTCTTCGTGCGGGAGGCACTGGCCTCCGTGAAGAAGGTCGACGAGAAGCCATTGCCCTGTTCGATGAGATCATAATGACCGGCGATCGATCCGAGCAGGCGTTTGGATGGGTTCTCGAGCGTCGCGACCGGCGCCCGCTGGAAACGTGTTTCGGCTACGGGCAGGGTCGAGGCCAGCACCAGCTGGTTATTGGCATTGAAGGTGAAATTGCCCCGTGACGACGTGATCAACTCGCCGGGGATCGCCGTCGAGCCGTTGATCGGGTCGACCACGAAATTGCCTGAATCCGCTTGGCCATAAGGCCTGCCAGCACCGAGAAATCCCCTGTTCGAAGTATATTCCACCGAGCCTAGCAGGCTGCCCCGCCCATCCGGCAGCGAGGTGCCGGCCAGGATCGCCAGCCGGGCGTCTCCGGCGTCACCGCGCGAGCTGATGCCCGAACGGGCTGTCAGCGAAACGCCGTCATATTTGTCCTTCAGGATGATGTTGACCACGCCGCTGACCGCGTCTGCGCCATAGACGGCGGAGGCCGCGCCGGTGACGGTATCGATCCGGGCGATCATCTCGGCGGGGATGGCATTGAGATCGACCGACGAAGTGCCCGGATCGCCGCCGACATGGCGCCGCCCGTTGACCAGAACCAAGGTCCTCTGCGCGCCGAGATTACGCAGGTTGATCAGTTCGGAGCCGCCGCCGAAGCCGTTGTTCAGCGACGTGATGCCCTGGGTGCCGGCACCGCTGCCGATACCGAACTGCGGCAGTTCGTTCAGCGCCTGGGCGGCGTTCACCGCGCCGGTCTGGGCGAAAGCCTGCTCTCCGATCGCGATGACCGGCGAGGGTGAGGTAATGCCCGGGCGACTGATGCGCGAGCCCGTGACGATAATGTCCGCGGCCGACGGCTGTTCGGACGTTGCCGCTTCGATGGGCTGGGAAGGGGTTTCCTGAGCTGCCGCGATCGCCGGTGACAGGGCGCAGCCGCAAACCAGTGCCGTCCGAAGATAGCGAGTTCTGCTGGTCCCCTTCATTGTTCTTCCCCTCAAGTTCATCGATCCCTCTCCTTATCGGCGCCTGCCGCATATTGGCTGAAGCGGCGCTCTCAATCGCAGCTATAAACCGAAATTACATTCCATGGAAGACATTAATCAATTCCGGTGTTGTCCATCTAAGTGACGAGAAGATCTGAGAAAAACCGTTGAATTGTTTCGCGATGCATTAAAAATCGTAATTTGTGGAAGGTTGAACGACATGCGTCCGCGTTGGAGGCTGTCTGGTCATGGATCGCCGGTTTCGGGCCGGCCGGGGGCGCTCGACCTTGTGGTGGCAAGCAGGGCGGAAGTCGGCGCACATATCTGTCGTCGCGTGGCGATTCGCAGAGATCGGCCAACATTGCCATGATGCCATTAGCTCCACTGAGGTGCCGATTTTCCTGCTTCTCCTTGCCCCTGCCTTGGGCAAGTGGCCGCCGTGGGCCAAGTTGATCGGGAGGGCTTTCGGGCGTCAGGTGTGCGTCGGCGAGCGATTGTGCCATCAGAGGTGCGAGCGGGTCATCTGGTTCAGCGCTCGAAAATTAAACTTCCATAGATGATAAAAAACTCTAACCCTCTTTGCTCTTACAGATGGCCATATAATATGGCTAATTAGGCACTAAATTTAGCGCTATTCGAGGAGTGTCCGAATTTTTGATGTGTTATATATTGCTTCCATGGAAGCAGTATATATAAGAGCTGCATCGATAAGTTGTGAGGGTGAGATGCGGCTGAAGGGCAGGGTGTCAATCGTGACGGGGGGTGCGACAGGGTTGGGCCGCGCTGTTGCGCTCGCTTATGCCCGGGAGGGGGCCAGCGTCGTCATCGCCGACATCGCTGACGCGGGCGCGGTCGTGGCGGAAATCGAGTCGGATGGTGGCGCGGCAATATACGCGCGCACCGATATCTCCGACGAGCAATCGGTGGCCGCGATGGTGAGGGGCGCCGTGAACCGATTCGGCGCTGTCGACATCCTGTTCAACAATGCCGCTGTATCGGCCAGTCTCGAGCTCAAGCCCTTCGAGGAGCTCAGCGTCGCCGAATGGCGGCATGTGCTGGACGTCAATATGATCGGATCGTTTCTGTGCGCGAAGATGGTCTCGCCGATCATGCGCGCGCAAAAGTCCGGGTCCATCATAAATATCGCATCGGGAACGGCCTTCAAGGGCACGCCCTTCATGTTGCATTACGTGTCGAGCAAGGGTGCGATCATTTCGATGACCAGGGTCCTGGCGCATGAACTCGGGACTGACGACATCACAGTCAATGCCATCGCGCCGGGCTATATTCTGACCGAGGGTAATCTCGGCAACGCCGATTTCCTGGCAGACCAGGGCGATAAGGCGATTGCGGGCCGGGCGCTGAAGCGCGCCGGTTATCCCGAGGATCTCATCGGCGGAGCCATCTTCCTGGCGAGCGATGAAGCGCGCTTCATCTCCGGACAGATCCTCGCGATCGATGGTGGTTCGGTCTATCATTGAGGAGCCGCCAATGTCCGCGCCCAGCCCGACCTCCGCCGCACCGCGCTGCCCATTCGTGCAGGGCGTCGCCTTCGATCCGTTTCTGCCCGAACAGGCGGGCGAGCCCTATTCCTGGCTGGAGGCCGCGCGGGAAAGCCGCCCTGTCTTCTACTGGCCCCAGCATGATCTATGGTGCGTTACACGCTACGACGACATCAATGCGATCATGCGCGATCCCGCGAATTTCTCGAACCGGAAGACGATCAATTTCCAGAACATGTCGGACGAATTCGCCGCGGCGTTTCCCGAAGGACGGCCGGACCGCGTTCTCGTTACGCTCGATCCGCCGGAACATGGCCGCCTGCGCCGGCTGGCTCAGGCCGCCTTCTCGCCGAAGCTGATCGAATCCCATCGTTTGCAGGTGCGCGCCACATGTCAGGCGCTGCTGGCCGAATTCGAGACCGGCGGGCAGGGCGATCTCGTGGCGGGTTATGCCGACAGGCTACCCGTCCAGATCATCACGCAGTTGATCGGTGCGCCGCCGGAGCGCGCATCCTTTTTTCGCCAATGGGCACTCGACCGCCTGATCATGCTGAAAGGGGCGCCGGATTTTTCGGCCAGCGAACGCGAGGCGCTGATCGCGCGCGCCATCGAGTTCAACCGATGGCTTGCCGACTTTGTCGAAGAGCGGCGCGATCGCCCGTGCGATGATATGGCTTCGGCCCTGGTCCACGCGCGAACCGCCGAAGGCGACTCTGCGCTGACCATCCAAGAGATATTGGGGCTCATCGCGACGATCGTCAGCGCGGGCTCAACATCTACCGCGCATCTGATCGCGATGATGTTCCGGGAACTGCTGACCAATCGCGACCAGTGGGAAGAGCTGATCCACGACCGGTCGCTGGTGAAAAACGCCATCGAGGAAACATTGCGCATCCGCACGCCGGTCCATGGAGTGCTGCGCACGACGACACGCGAGGTCGAAATTCGGGGTGTCACGATCCCCGCGGAGGCGGACGTCTATCTCTATTATGCGTCGGCGCAGCGGGACACGGACATATTCGTGGATCCGGACCGTTTCGACATCCACCGCCACGATGTCGCGCGGCATATGGCGTTCGGCCGGTTCGTCCATGTCTGCCTCGGCGCATCGCTTGCCCGTCTTGAGGCGGAAGAGACGCTCAACGCGTTTCTCGACCGGCTTCCTCAGCTCAGCCTCGTCGAAGATCAGCGCAGCGAATGGACGCCGAATATCCTGTCGCCGGGTCTCAAGGCGCTACTCGTCCGCTGGTAAGGAAGAAGCAAGGCATGAAGGCAATCGTCCATGCAGGTGGCGGCCCCGACGGACTCAGCCTGTGCGATGTCGCCGAGCCCCGTGCCGGGCCCGGGGAGCGGCTGATCGAGGTGGGGCTGGCGGGTGTGAACTACGCCGATCTGATCGGGCTGCGGACGGGCAATAATTTCCTAGGGGGGCGGCCGGGCGACGCCATTCCCGGAGGCGAGGTGGTCGGCTGCCGCATTGACACGGGCGAGCGCGTCGTCGCTATCTGTGGGAGCGGGGGATATGCCGAACGCGTCGCCGCGCCGGGCAATCAGATTTTCCCGGTCCCGGACGACATCGACGATGCGACCGCTCTGGCGCTGTTCATCCAGGGGCTCACGGCATGGCACATCGTCCAAACGCTGGGCCAGCCGATCAAAGGCGCACGGATATTGATCCCGAGCGCGACCGGCGGCGTGGGCCTGCTGGCGCTCCAGATCGCGCGGTCCGGCGGCGCCGCGAGGATCGTGGCCACCACGTCTTCCGACGTCAAATCGGAGATGGCGTTGAGGCATGGGGCTGATGCCGTCATCGACGGGAATCCCGAAAGCTTCGCCGCGCGCGCGATCGAAGCCAATGAAGGGAGGCTGTTCGATCTGGTGCTCGACCGGTCGGGTGGAACATTGTTCGCAGAGGAACTGGCCGCTACGGGGCCGCGCGGCCGTATCGTCAGCTACGGCACTTCGTCCGGGCAGCCGGGCCAGCTTTCCACGGCGTCGTTGCTAGCGGGGTCGAGGAGTCTGGCCGGTTTCTGGCTGATGGATTTCCTCGATGAGTCCGCCGCGGCGTTGCACGACATATATGCGCTATACCGGTCCGGCGGCGTCAGGCCGCATATCGGCCTCACGCTGTCGCTGTCCGAAGCGGCGGCGGCCCATAGTGCCATCGCAGCGCGCGGGACGGTCGGCAAACTGCTCCTCAATCCCAAGGGAACGCCATGATGTGGTCGACGGATATCGCCGGAGCGGTGGCGACGCTCGCTTATGTCAACCCGCCTGAAAACCGCATCCCCTTCGACAGCCTCATCGAATTGAGCGCATGTCTGCGTGCGATCGCAAAAGATGACGGGATCAAACTGGTCGTCCTGCGGAGCGGCGTGAGCGGTTATTTCAGCCTGGGCGCGTCGCTGGCGGACGTTCAGGCGTTGGCGAACGGGCAGGAACCGTCCGCCCCTTTTCATAGCTGGGTCGATGTGCTGCTCCAACTTGAGCATCTGCCCCAGCCGACGATCGCAATGATCGAGGGCCAGGCCGCCAGCGGCGGATGCGAACTTGCGCTGGCGTGCATGTTTCGGGTCGGCACGCGCGCGGCCAGCTTCGCCTTCCGGGAGGTTGCCCGTGGCGCCATGCCGGGTGCCGGTGCCACCCAGCGCCTGCCGCGTCTGGTAGGGACGGCGCACGCCGCAAAGATCATTCTCACGTCCTGCCTGGTGGATGCGACGGAAGCGCATCGCATCGGCTTGCTGGACGCAGTGCTTCCCGATGGGGAGGCCGCCCTGGAGCAATGGTTCGACGCGATACGTGCGATGCCGCGCGCCGGCCTCGTCGCAGCGAAGCGGGCGATCGTGGAAGGCAGCACATTGCCGCTGCGCGACGGGCTGCGTCTCGAGCAGCGCCTGTTCCTGGATCTTGTACGCCGGTCCTCCGAGCCGGGGCAGAAGGTCGAACGCTTACATCAATGAGGTTTCAGATGCCCAGGATCATCTTCCGATCGGCCAATGGTGAGGCGCGTGCCGTGGATGGCAGCGTCGGGGATAGCGTGATGGAAACCGCGCTGGCCCATAACATAGCAGGCATCGACGCGTACTGCGGGGGCGCGTGCGCCTGTGCGACCTGCCACGTTTACATTGACGAAGAATGGATGGACCTGACCGACAGGCCTGGCGACATGGAGGACGCGATGCTCGACTTCGTCGACGGGCGGACGGGAGCCTCGCGTTTGAGTTGTCAGATCGTGCTTACGGCCGCGCTCGACGGTCTATCCGTTACCACGCCGGCCCATCAGAAACTCGTCTAGGGCGTATCGACATTCAGCCCATGCCGGCCTGCAAATAACGGTTTCCCGCGCTTCCGGTATTAACGTACATTTGAGTACGCTGCGCTCCGCGTCACGGAAAGCCACCATTTTCGGTTCGGCCTGAACTGAATGTCGACACGCCCCAGAATGTGGACGGTTCACCGTCCTCATCAGCTCAGCGGCAGAACGGCAAGTCTGAGGTCCGCTGCCTTGCGGCGGCGTTCGAGCAGGGGGCGATACTCGTCGCTCTCCTGCCATGATCGGAAAATTGCCTCGGATGGCCACCGCTGCACCATCAGATCTCCAAATGCATCTCCTTCGAAGGTCGCGCTTTCGCGAGCCAGCGTCATGCCGCCTCGCGCGCTGCTCTGTTGCCGCGCTTCGGCGCGATAGGCATCAAAGGCGGCCTGATCGCGAACCTCCAGCACTTCCACCACCACCAACACCTCTGGTCCGTTCACGGAGGTCGCTCCCTTGTCGAAGATGCAGCAAACCGGGACCGCGTCGATCCGCGCTGCCGAGACAATCTATGCGCCATGGACAATGTGTCAAGAAAATCGTCTTCTTCGTCATATATTTTACCGCGGCCCCGGGGGTGACGCGCAGGCGGTTGCATCAGCATCGATCATTTCCTGTACCAGCCTCTTGGCTGAGACAGGAAAATCAAGGTATAAGACAGGGTAATGCCCATATCGGGGCGTGTCATCGCAGGTTCGAACATGGCAAAGGGCAGATCGGTGCCGATAACCGTAACTACGCATTTCGAAGAGGTGATGTCTTCCTGGGAGCGTGAGCTGCCGGGGGAAGAACTGTCGGGGATGCTGCTCACGATCGGGCTGACCAGGCTCGGACGGCTGATGGACGCGGAATATGATCTCTGGTGCCGACGCCACTTCGACATATCGGGTGCCGAACTGCGCGTCATCCTCGCGTTACGGCGGGCAGGCAGGCCTTATGCGCGGCGCCCCACCGATCTGTTTCGGGCGCTGTCGATCACATCGGGAGCGATCACCAAGCAGGTTGACCGGCTGGTGGAGAAGGAATTGGTCGTCCGGTCACCCGATGCTCTGCATGCCGGGGGATTTCTCGTCAATCTAACGCAGAAGGGTTTGAAGATCTCGAACCAGGCAGTGCGCTGGCTATCGGAGCAATCCATCCTCAATGAGCCTCTGGCGGAACTGAGCGAGGCGGAACGGGAAAGTGGCATCGCCTTCTGCTATCACCTGCTGCGGCGCGTGGAGGCGGGACGCAAGGGGGCGGTTTCGGCAAGGGCTGGCAGGAAGGCCGCAAGGGCGGCGCCGCACTCCTGACATCTCCAGCCTCCGTTCTCAGGAGTCAGGTGTCGGCAAGGCGGCCACCACATTGGCACCGCCATCCAGGGTCAGGATATTGCCCGTCACATAAGCGGCCAGTTGGGACTGAAGGAACAGCACGACGGACGCAATATCCTCGGTCGTGCCGGCTCGCTTCATCGGCGCGGCTTCATCCGCTTCTCGCCAGAAATCCTCTCCCAGCGCGGCCAGAAGCCTTGGCGTGCGAATATAGTTCGGTGCGATGACGTTCATCCGAACGCCTTGTGAGGCGAAATCGCGCGACGAGCAGCGGACGAGATGGTGCAGAGCGGCTTTCGCAGTCCCATAGGCCGTTTGACCGGGAACGCTCCTGAGGCCCGAGCCCGAGCCGATGAACGTCATAGCTCCCCCGCCGTTTTGGGCGATGAGGGGCGCTCCTAGCTGTATGGCGAGGAAGGCGTGCCGAAAGATGATGTCCATCTGCGCCTGGAACGTCTCGTCGTCGAAGGCTTGCAGGGCCTGAACATAGGCCATACCGACGATATCGACCAAACCTTTGAAGCTACTGCCGAAGATTTCGGTAGTCATCGCGAAAATGGTTTTCATCCCCGTTCGGGACGTCACATCTTCCGACACCGCATGACCGCCTACCTCCTCGGCGATCTTGCGCGCGAGTGCGGGATCATGATCCACGCACAACAGCTTTGCTCCGACTTCCGCCAAGGCACGACAGGTCTCCGCCCCCATGCCCGCACCGGCGCCGAGAACGACGATCCCCTGATCGTCCAGCCTGATCTTGGAACCATAATGCACGAGATGATGTCCTTCCAAGGATATGCGAAAATCAGGCGGCCGCCTCGGCGCGGTTGGCCGGCACGAGCTCGCGCCAGTCCGCGGACTCCTCTAGTTGCGCGTTGGTGCCGCGGATTTGGCCGACCGGCTGGTTCCAGCCTAGCGGTTCCCTGCCTTCTTCGACCGCCGAAGCGCAGCGTAACAATGTCCGGTAAAGATGGCCGATCGCGCGATCGGCCGTGGACAGGTTCTCATGGCGGCGATCCCGCAACGGGCCGCTCGAAACCGACATCACCGCATCTTCCTGGGTGAAGCTCGGCAGACCGGTGAAATGGCCCTGATGGATCAGGGTGCGGTCCTGCTGGAAGCCGTTGGCGCGGCTCGGCGCGGCGGGGGTGTCGATCGTATCGCGCGTCATGCCGTTTGCCCGCATCGTCACGTCATCGAGGCCGACGAAGCCCAATTGGCGCGAGCGCATCGGCTCTTCTCCGAACCGCGTCGTTCCATCCCACCAGATATTATAGAAGGCTGTCTTCACATCGTTGACCGGTACGACCGCGAAGAACAGATCGGCGTTCGGATTGAGGATGAAGATCGGCGCGACGAAGGCGGTCACCCGGGTTTCCACTTTTCCGCCGACGTTGCGGATGGCGGCATATTGAAAACCGAAATTGGTATCCTCCGCTTCTATGCGGGGCGCCGTATCGAATTGCATGTGATTATTGACGGTTGCGAAGTTGAAATCGTCGATGCCGTTCGTCTTGGCCAATGCCGAACTGTGCAGCACCGAAAGGTGCGAACTGTCGACCAGCCCTTCCATGACCTGGACATAGTTGCAGTTGATATAGGCGCAGGCGCTGACGCGCGTCTCGTCGGTGCTGTCCAGCCAGGGGAAATCAGGAAATTCGGGCATGCGATCGCGATCGCCGAGATAGGTCCAGATCAATCCGCCGGCCTCGCGCACCGGATAGGCCCGCGCCTTGATGCGATCGCGAAAGCGCGGATCGGCGACGTTGGGCGTCTCCAGAACCTTTCCGTCCGGCGCGAACAGCCAGCCATGGTAGAGGCACCGCACGCCGCAGCTTTCCAGCCGCCCGATCGACAGGCTCGCGCCGCGATGGCAGCACGCATCCGCGAGAACTCCGATCGTTCCGTCCTTGAGCCGGAAGGCGACCAGCTGCTCACCGAGCAATTCGACGAATGTGGGGTCCTTCGCATCCTCGGGCAGCTCCGACGACTGGAGAAGCGGGAGCCAGTAGCGGCGCATCGCAACGCCCATCGGCGTTTCCGGCCCGACCCGGCACATCCGCTCATTTTCCTGCTGCGATAGCATGATCTCTCATCCTCAAATGGCAAAATCTATCTGGTGGCCAGAGCGGGCGCCATTGCCCTGGGACAAGGCCCCGATGCCAAGATGGCGGGTCGGCGCGAAGCGCGACGGGACCTGCCCGGATCTCTCGACACCATCAGACACCTTGTGCGCCGCCTGTACCATATCATCGGATGCTAGGCGAAAAATTACTTCCATGGAAGGTCGAATTTGCAGATCTGAAATTTGCGCTTTGAAACGGGTAGGCCACTCACTGCGTCCTCTTGCCTACCGCGGCAGGACGGATGGGGGGGGCGTCTTTGGGCGCTGGTGATGAGCAAGCCCTGCCGCGCGGCTATCCCGAGGCTGTGCAAGCGCGCAGCCGGAGGATGCGAATATCATTCGTGCGATCTTGTGTCTTCCTTAGAAGATAATTACAGGTGGACGGGAGGAATGGAGTCGGTTGATGCTGTCGCACAATGAGAATGAACTGATCTGCAGAGTAGGGGAGCAGACGCCGATGGGTCGGTCCCTCCGCCATTATTGGACGCCTTTTCTTCAGAGCTCGGATCTCATCGAGGCCGGCGGAGACCCACGGCGTATCGAACTGCTTGGCCAGAGCTTCGTCGCGTTTCGGGGCGAGGATGGCGTCATCGGTCTTCTCGACGAGGGGTGCTGCCATCGGGGCGCCAGCCTGGCGCTGGGCCGGGTCGAGGGGTGTGGCATCCGCTGTCTCTTCCATGGCTGGAAGTTCGCCGCGGACGGAACGCTCCTTGAGACGCCCAATATCGCCGACCCGCGTTTCCGTAAGCGTATCCGGGCTCGCGCCTATCCGGTTCGGGAAGCGGGCGGCCTGGTCTGGGCCTATCTCGGCCCGAAGGAATTCGAGCCGGAATTCCCTCGCTGGAACTGGCTGAAGCTGCCGGCGGCGAACCGGGTCAATTCGCTCCACGTCCTGGACTGCAATTATGTGCAGGTAACCGAAGGGTTGGTCGATTCCGCCCATCTCAGCATTCTGCATGCCGACGGGGTCGCACGTGCGTCCGATCTGGAACTCGATTATGGCGCGCGGGTATCGGCCATGGGCAAGGATCTGCTTCCGAGGCTGGAGATCCAGGATGACGAGTCCGGCTTCCGTTATGCGGCCTTGCGCGTACGTGACGGCGAGCCCGGTTTGCGCGATGTGCGCGTGACGCAGTTCGTGGCGCCCTACAGCGTGTACAATGCGAATGGCGACATCGTTACGATCATGGTGCCTGCGACGGACACCCGGACATTGTTCTTCCACGTCTTCTGGGATGAAGAAAAGCCTATCGGCGAGGAACCGCTGCGCAGCCGACAGCTCGATTTCGTCGGTCTCGACCGGAGCACGCTCTGCTCCTTCGGAATAGCGCTCGATTCTCCCGAAGCCGACCGCCCCGGCTGGCATAATGGCTTTCATCAGGACCGCGCCGCGATGCGCGCCGGCCGGAGCTTCACCGGCATTTCGGGGATCGTTGAGGAGGACGCCATCATGGCCATCGGCAGCGGGCCGATCCGCGATCGGACCCTGGAAAATCTTTGCCCCAGCGATCTCGCCGTCGCGGGTCTCTACAGGGCGCTGCTCTCGGTCGCGCGCGCTGAGCCGGGCTGGATCGTCTCGGCCGAACAGGACGATGTCGTCCGGGGCTGGACGGCCACGCTCGATGAGGGACGGAACTGGCGCGACATGACCGGACCGCCGCAGCAGCCTGCACCTTCGCACCTGCAAACCGCCTGACAATCCGGAGCTTGCGATGATAGAGAATCCGCTCACAAACTTCACGCATATCGGTGTCGTCACGCATGACATCGGCGAAACGTGCAAGCGTTATGAGGCGCTCGGCATAGGCCCTTTCACCTATTTCGACCTGCCGAGCGAAGACGACTTCATGACGTTCAAGTCACGTCACCATTTCGGCGTCTCGGCCGACGGCCATAAGTACAAGGTTGCCTGGGGCAGTTGGGGGCCGATCGCGATGGAGGTCTTCCAGCCGGTTTCGGGAGACAGCATTCCGCAGCGCTTTCTCGACACGAAGGGCGAAGGTGTCTGGCATTACGGCTACGACGTCGAGGACATGGCGGTCGTTGAAGCCTTCATGAGCCAACGGGGCTATAGCGTCATCGGCGCATCTGAGACCATGGACGGCGTCAAGATGTGCTACTTCGGAACCGCCGATCATGGCGGGGTCTATTTCCAGGCGCACGAAGTTCCGCCCAGCAGCGACATGTACGAGCGCCTCTCGGGTGGTACCGGCTCCACAGGTGCCTGACTCGATCAAGAAGAACTGGGAATCAACGACATGGCAGATCACCATTCGGGCACGGCGACCTTGCCGATCCTCGAGGCGCATAACGTCGAACTCGTCGCCTATCATCCGCTGGACAAGCGTCCCAATTTCAAAATGGCGATCCAGGTCGTCGAAGGCCGCTGGTATCTCTATACCGGCCATTTCTGGCATAATGGCTGGACGGTGGTCGATGTGACCGATCCGGCCAACCCGCAACCCGTTCATCACTGGAAGGGAGCGGAGCATAATACCTGGACGCTCCAGGTCCAGGTCGCCGATGGCAAGCTCATCACCGGTCTGGAGAAGATCGGCACCTGGCTTCCGCCGGAACGGGCCGAACTGTGGGGCTATGTGCCGGGATTGCCGAACGAGGAGGGCGTTCTGATATGGGACGTGTCGAAGCCGTTGGCACCAGAACTGCTGGGAGAATTCCGCACCGGGGGATTCGGCACGCACCGCAACTTTTACGATGGCGGCCGCTATATGCATCTGGCCGCCAACATGGCGGGGTATCGCAGCAACATTTACGTCTGTGTCGACATCTCCGATCCCCGCAGTCCCACCGAAGTCTCGCGCTTCTCCATGCCCGGCCAGCGCATCGACGACGATCGCGGCATCCCGATGCCCAAGCTGGGATCGCTCCACGGTCCGGCCTATGTCGAAAATGGCCGCGCCTATCTGCCCTATGGACGTTTCGGCGCAGTGATCCTCGACGTGGAGGATCCGGCCGACCCGAAATTCATCAGCCAGTTCAATATCGGCGATTTCGGAAGCGTGATCGGCTGTCATACCTATCTGCCGCTGAGCGATCGCAAGATGGCGGTGCTGACCACCGAGGCGATCCTCGAAAACAATATGGACTCCGCCAATCTGGTCGCGTTGATCGACCTTTCGGATGAGCGCAATCCCCGCGCGATGTCGATCCTGCCGACACCGGTGCCGAGCGAGGCCGCGCCCTATCGAAGCTATGCCCAGCGCGGTGGCAAGTTCGGCCCTCACAATATCCACATCCCCAATCACCAGGCCCATTACGCCAAGATAGGCAACCTGCTGTTCCTCACCTATTTCGCCGGCGGTCTGCGCGTGTTCGATATCGCCGATCCCTACCAGCCCCGCGAGGTCGGCTATTTCGTACCGGGCGATCCCGGCGAACGGCTGAGCCGACCCTATCTTCCGACCAATCTGGTGCCGCAATTCGAAGATATTCTCATCGATTCGCGGGGGTATATCTATATCGGCGACCGCAACTACGGCCTGACCGTGCTGCGTTATACCGGACCAGTAACCTGACCGCGCTGATCGAGGAAATCCCGATCACGGTGCTCTCGGGCTTCCTGGGCAGCGGCAAGTCGACATTGCTCAACGCCATGCTGCGCAATCGGGACATGCCGCCGACCGCCGTGATCATCAACGAGTTCGGTGAGGTCGCGATCGACCACGCCCTCATCGAGGGCGTGGTCGATGGTGTAACCCTGCTCGGGTCCGGATGCGTCTGCTGTGCGGTCCGATCCGATCTCGAAGCCGCACTCAGGGATCTTTATCTCAAGCATGTTCGCGGCCTTATTCCGCCCTTTTCTCGTGTAATTCTGGAAACGACGGGGTTGGCGGATCCTGGCCCGGTGCTGCAGACGCTTTCCTCTCGGCCCGTCCAGATGCTGCGCTATCGGTTGAACGGCCTGGTGACGCTGGTCGATGCCGTTCATGGGGAGGCGGCGTTGGCGCGTCATCACGAAGCCGTGCAGCAAATCGCCATGGCGGACAGCATCGTGCTGACGAAGATCGATCTTGCATCATCCACCGACGCGGTCAGGGCAGCGGTGCACGATATAAACCCGAGCGCGACTGTCTTAGCCGCCATACGGGGCGAGATTGCGCCGCACCTGGTGCTGGCTGGAAGGGCCGGAGCTGACCTTGGTTCGGAAGCGAAAGCTTTAACGAACACAGCGCATCACAGCCATGGTATCCTATCCAAGGGAAGGCAGTTCCACGGCCGCCTCGACTGGGAAAAGGTCGAGCCCTTGTTACGCGCCTTCCTAAGGATGAATGGAGACAGGCTTCTGAGGCTTAAGGGCATCCTGTGGCTTGGCGGTGTAGAGCGGCCAGTGGCGGTCCACGCCGTCCATCACAGCCTGTATCCTGTCGATCCCGTGGCGGCGTCGGTCGAGCCCGGAATATCCTCTGTCGTGGTCATTGGCGACCATCTGGACGAGGCCGTCGTCGACGAACTGATGAACGGGCTCGCGTCTGCCGTGGAGGCCTGACCGCAATTTCGGTATGGGTGCTGGCAGCGGCTGCGATTTTAAAACGTCTCCGGCCAGTAGAGTCGCATCGGATTATCGATCAGCAGCTTGCGCTGAAGCGTGTCCGTCGGCGCAATCTCGGGGATGGCATCGACCAGCAGCCCGTCATCGGGCAGCAGCTTCTCCATGTTCGGATGCGGCCAATCGGTCCCCCACAGCACGCGGTCCGGATAGGCTTGGACCAGCGGGCGGACCGAACGGACAAAATCGGCATAGGGCGGGCCTGCCGGATCGAGCCGATCGGGGCAGGTGACCTTGAACCAGATGTCGTCACGGCTGTCGAGCAGTGCGCGGAAGGCGCGCATATCGGCGCCATCGGGGCCCTGTGCCACGTCCGGACGGCCCATATGATCGATCACGATCGGCGTCGGGATCGCCGCAAGGAGGGCGCGCATCTCATCGAGGATATCTGCCTCGAAATAGACGACGACATGCCAGCCGAGCCGCTGGATGCGGTGCGCGACCTCGAGAAACAGGTCCTTGGGCGCGTCGTCGACGAGGCGTTTGAGGAAATTGAAGCGTACCCCGCGAATGCCACCCGCGTGGAGGGCATCCAGCTCTGTGTCGCTTATCGCCGGATCGACCACCGCCACGCCGCGCGCCATGCCGCCCGACGTCGCGATGGCATCCAGAGTCGCCCTGTTGTCGGTCCCGTGGCAGCTCGCCTGGACGATCACGTTGCGGGTGAAGCCCAGCCTGTCGCGCAGGGCGAACAGCGCCTCAGGGCCTGCATCCTGCGGCAGATATTTGGCCTTGGGGCTGAACGGAAACTCCGCCATCGGCCCAAACACATGGCAATGCGCGTCGACGGCGCCCGCCGGCGGGCGATAACGTGGGAGCGATGGCTCCAATGTCCAGGAACGGATGCGGCCATGTTCGTCGGTGCTCATGCGAAAACCACTCCATCCATCAATTTGCGCGCGGTGCGCAGCATGCCCGCTTCGACCGGCTGGCCATCCTCGTCGATTGTCACGACGCATTCGGTGACGCCGGTCGGATGCTCGACACTCAGGGTGAGATTGCGTCCCTTGGGCAGCGTCGCGAGCGCGGCGGCCGGCGAACCCTCGACGAGGCAGGCGGTTGCCATGCTGACCGCGCCGAGCACGCCGATCGAGGCATGGACGCGGTGTGGGATCAGCGAACGGACGGCGATGGCTCCGCCTTCACGCGGCGGCGCCACCAGCATCATCTTGGGCACCGATTTCTCGCGTACGTCGCCGAGGTTCATCAGCGGCCCGGCCTTGAGCCGGATCGCCTCGACCTTCGCCTTCATGGCGGCATCGGCATCGAGCGTGTCGCGATCCTCATAGCCAGTGATGCCGACATCGGCCGCCGCGATCACCACGCAGGGCATGCCGTTGTCGATCATCGTCACCTTGATGCCGTCAACCTCGTCGACGCCATTGCCGGTCGGCAGCAGCGCGCCGCAGGAGGAGCCGGCGGTGTCGCGAAAGGCGAGCGGGACCGGGGCGGCGGTGCCGGGCACGCCACTGATCGCGGCGTCGCCGGCATAGGTGACGATGCCGCCCGGCGCCTGGACGGTGGCGACCGCGACCTGACCGGTATTCTCCATGAAGATCGCCACCCGGGTCTCGTCGCTTGCCGCGGCAATCAGCCCGCGTTCGATCGCGAAAGGGCCCACGCCCGCGAGCATATTGCCGCAATTCTGGCTGTCGGTGACGATCGCCTGATCGACGAAGACCTGCAGGAACAGATAGTCGACATCGACGTCGTTGCGCTCCGACTTGCGCACCACTGCGACCTTCGAGGTCAGCGGGTCGGCACCGCCCATGCCGTCGATCTGGCGCGGATCGGGCGAGCCCATCACCCGCAGCAGCAGTGCATCGCGAGCGGCCGGATCGGCGGGCAGATCGTCGGCCAGGAAGAAGGCGCCCTTCGATGTGCCCCCGCGCATCCACATGCACCTTATGCCGTCAGACATATTTCAGGCCCATCTCGGCGAGGCGCCCGCGCATGTCGTAGATATCGAGGCCCAGTTCGCCCGCCGCGAGCCGCTGCCGCTTGGCCTCCTCCGTAGCCTCGCGCGCCTGCGCCTTCTCCAGCACCGCCGCAGCATCGGCGCGCTTTACCACGCAGACGCCGTCGTCATCGGCGACGATCACGTCGCCCGGTTGGATCGCGGCACCGGCGCACACCACCGGTATGTTGACCGAGCCCAGCGTCGCCTTGACCGTTCCTTGCGCGAACACCGCCTTCGACCAGACCGGGAAGTCCATCGCGGTCAGGTCGCGCACGTCGCGCACGCCGGCATCGATCACCAGCCCCCGGCAACCGCGCGCCATCGCGCTGGTCGCCAGCAGATCGCCGAAATAGCCGTCGACGCACGGGCTGGTCGGCGCGAGGACAAGGATGTCGCCCGCCTTGAGCTGCTCAATCGCGACATGGACCATCCAGTTGTCGCCGGGGGGCGCCGAGATGGTGACCGCCGAACCGGCGATGCGCGCGCCAGCATAGATCGGCCGCATATGGGGGGCGAGCAGGCCGATCCGTCCCTGCGCCTCGTGCACGGTGGCGACGCCAGCCTGCGCCAGACCGTCGATCACCGCCGCGTCCGCGCGCTCGATATACTGCACCACCACGCCCATGTCGAAATCTCCTCTTGCCGTCGCCCGTGCCCGCGGGTGCCCGTTCCGCGCCAATCCAACTTGTGGACCGGCAATAAGTTTTTGCTATATTTATAATCAATGCTGAAGCCCTTCGATCTCAACCTGCGGCATCTGCGCGCGCTTGGTGCGGTCGTCGCACAGCGCAGCCTCAATCGCGCCGCCGAGGAGGCAGGGCTGTCGCAGCCGGCCTTGACCCAAGGCCTCGGCAAGCTCGAACGACAGCTTGGCGTGTTGCTGTTCGATCGGCATTCGGACGGGGTGACGCCGACCTTCGCGGGAACGGCACTCGCCGACCGCGCCGGGCGAGCCTTCGCCCAGCTCGCGACGGCATCGCGCCGCCCGGGGCGCGGCGCGGCACGCGGCTTCTCCAGCCCCGAACGGCTGATGACCGCGACCCAGCTCGAGGCCTTTCTCCACTTCGCCGATGCCCAAGGCTTCGCGGGCGCGGCGGCGGCCAGCGGGCTTTCGCAGCCGGCGATCCACCGCGCGGTGCGCGAACTGGAGCAGATCTGCGCGATGCCGCTGGCGGAGCGGCGCGGCCGTGGCATGGTGCTCACCGCGGCGGGCCGCAACATGGCGCGCGGAGTACGCCTCGCCGCCGGTGAGATCGCCGCCGGGATCGACGAGGCGCGCGGCGAACCCGATGAAGGCGGGCGCATAACGATCGGCGCGATGCCGCTCAGCCGTGCGCTGGTGGTGCCGCGTGCGCTCGCCCATTTTCTGCGGGATGCGCCTGCCACGGTCATCGACATCGTCGAAGGATCCTGGCGGGAACTGGTCGATCCGCTGCTCGACGGCGTCATCGATATCATGGTCGGCGCGCTGCGGGAGGCTCCCCCGGCAGGGGTCGAGCAGGTGCCGTTGTTCACCGACCGCCTGGCGATCTTCGGCCGCAAGGATCATCCCCTCGCCGCCCGCACTGCGACCGTCGCCGATCTGCGCGCACAATCCTGGGTGGTGGGGCCCGCCGGCACGCCGCTACGCGCCCATTGGGAGGCGATGTTCGAGGGGGAGGCCTTGCCGCCCGTTCCGGTCGAATGCGGATCGGTCATGGTCATCCGCGGTCTGGTGATGCAGAGCGACCTGCTCACCCTGCTCTCCCCCGATCAGATCTCCGTGGAGATCGAGGCATCGATGCTCGTGCGGATCGGCTCGAACCTCCCCAGCCGTGTGCGCTCGATCGGCATCAGCACCCGCAGCGGCTGGCGGCCGACCCGGGGGCAACAACGGATGATCGACCTGCTTAATCAGGCATCCATAGAAACGAGACTTCAGGAAAACCAATAGGCAGCGCTGCAATTGGATTGGTGGCGACCAGACGGGCTCGCCTAGGTCTCGTCCGATGTCGCACCATGCCGCCTTCATCGGGTTCGGAGAAGCGGGCCGGGCCTTCGCCTGGTCCGGCGCGCGCGCCTTCGACCGCAAGACCGACGAACCAGCTTCGCGCGGGGAGATGCTGGCCGCCTATGCTCTGGCGAGCGTGGACGGTGCGGAAAGCGCCGCCGCCGCGCTGGCGGGCGCACAGACCATATTGTGCCTGGTCACAGCGGACCAGGCGCTGGCCGCCGCCCGCGATTATGCGCGCTTCCTCCAGCCCGGCGCGCTGTGGCTCGACATGAACAGCGTGGCACCCGAGACCAAGCGCGCCGCCGCCCAGGCCATCGAGGCGGCGGACGGGCGCTATGTCGATGTCGCGGTGCTGGCGCCGGTGCACCCCGCACGGCGCGCCGTGCCGCTGCTCGCCAGCGGCCCGCATGCCGATGCCGCGCTCGCCCTGCTGGGCGGCTTCGGCTTCACCGACGCACGCCGGATCGAGGGCGATATCGGCGCCGCTTCCGCCGTGAAGATGATCCGATCGGTGATGGTGAAGGGGATCGAAGCGCTGACCGCCGAATGCGTGATCGCAGCCGAGGCCGCCGGCGTGCGCAACGAGGTGCTCGCCTCGCTCGACGCCAGCGAAAAGGCGCGGGGCTGGGCCGATCGCGCCGACTATAATCTGGAGCGCATGCTGGCCCATGGCCTGCGCCGCGCCGCCGAGATGGAGGAGGTCGTCAAGACCCTTGACGCGCTTGGCACTGGCAGCGCCATGTCGCGTGGCACGGTCGAGCGCCAGCGCGCGCTGGGTTGCCTCGGCATCGCCGCGCCCAAGGGGCTCGCGGCCAAGCTCGCCGTGCTCCTTTCTCCCAAGCAGGAGAAGGCCGCGTGAGCCTGATCATCGATTGTCATGGTCACTACACCGTCCTGCCCAAGGGGCATGACGCCTGGCGCGAGGCGCAGAAGGCCGCGTTCGAGGCCGGTACCACGCCCCCGTCCTATCCCGAGATCAGCGATGCCGAGATCCGCGAAACGATCGAGGCGAACCAGCTCCGCCTGATCCAGGAGCGTGGCGCCGATCTCACCATCTTCTCCCCGCGCGCCTCGGCGATGGCGCCGCATGTCGGCGACGAGAGCGTGGCTAAAGAGTGGGCGGTCCGCTGCAACGACCTGATCGCGCGCGTGGTGGGCCTGTTTCCCGGGACCTTCGCCGGGGTCTGCATGCTGCCGCAAAGCCCCAAGGCCGATATGTCCGCCTCGATCGCCGAGCTGGATCGCTGCGTGAACCAGCTCGGCTTCATCGGCTGCAACCTGAATCCCGATCCGGGCGGTGGCCATTTCCAGCATCCGCCGCTGACCGACCGATACTGGTATCCCTTCTACGCGAAGATGGTCGAGCTGGACGTTCCGGCGATGATCCACGTCTCGGGGAGCTGCAACCCGGCGATGCACGCGACCGGGGGCTATTATATTGCCGCCGACACGATCGCCTTCATGCAGTTGCTGGAAGGCGACCTGTTCGCCGACTTCCCCACCCTGCGCTTCATCATCCCGCATGGCGGCGGGGCGGTGCCCTATCATTGGGGCCGCTATCGGGGCCTCGCCGACATGCTGAAGAAGCCGGCGCTCGACGCCCATCTGATGAACAACATCTTCTTCGACACCTGCGTCTACCACCAGCCGGGGATCGATCTGCTGGCCGATGTGATCGACAACGAGAACATATTGTTCGGTTCGGAGATGGTCGGCGCGGTGCGCGGCATCGATCCGACCACCGGCTTTTATTTCGACGACACCAAGCGCTATGTCGACGCGCTGGAAATCAGCGACGAAGAGCGTCACGCGATCTTCGAGGGCAATGCCCGCCGCGTCTTCCCCCGCCTCGACGCGCTGCTGAAGGCGCGCGGCCTGTGAGCGGTCCGAAGGACATCCACGACTATCTCGCCGCGTTCGAGGACATTCCCGGCACGCGGGTCTTCACCGCTGCGCGCGCGCGGCAGGGCTATCATCTCAACCAGTTCGCGATGAGCCTGATGAAGCCCGAAAACCGCGAGCGCTGGAAGGCCGACGAGGCGGCCTATCTCGACGAATGGCCGCTATCCGATGCGCAAAAGGCCGCGGTGCTCGCTCGCGATTACAACCACATGCTCGATCTGGGCGGCAACATCTATTTCCTGTCGAAGGTCTTCTCGACCGACGGGCTGAGCTTCCTACAGGCGGTCAGTACGATGAGCGGCATGTCGGTCGCCGACTATGAGGCGATGATGAACGCCGGCGGCCGGTCGCCCGAGGGCGTCCGCTCGAAGAAGGAGGCGCGCTGATGGCCCTGATCACCGCCGGGGTCGGCTCCAGCCATGTCCCCCTGCTCGGCGTCGCGCATGATCAGGGCAAGGATCGCGACGATTATTTCGGCCCGATCTTCGCGGGCTATGACTGGACCCGCGCCTGGGAACGGGCCGAGAAGCCCGATGTCGTGATCCTGGTCTATAACGACCATGCCTCGGCCTTCGACATGAAGATCATCCCGACCTTCGCGATCGGCTGCGGCGAGCGTTATGCACCCGCCGACGAGGGTTGGGGGCCACGCAAGGTGCCCGATGTGATCGGCCATCCCGATCTCGGCTGGCACATCGCGCAGAGTCTGATCCTCGACGAATTTGACATGACGATCATCAACGAGATGGACGTCGACCATGGCCTGACCGTGCCGCTGTCGATGATGTTCGGCCATGTCGATAGCTGGCCGTGCAAGGTGGTCCCGCTCGCGGTCAACGTAGTCACCTATCCGCCGCCCTCGGGCAATCGCTGCTGGGCCCTGGGCGAAGCGATCGCCCGCGCAGTGGCGAGCTTCCCGGAGGACATCAACGTCCAGATCTGGGGCACCGGCGGGATGAGCCACCAGCTCCAGGGCGAGCGCGCCGGGCTTATCAATGCCGAGTGGGACAACATGTTCCTCGACGGGCTGATCGGCGAGAGCGAGCATCTGCGCCGCATCCCCCACATCGACTATCTGCGCGAGACCGGATCCGAGGGAATCGAGATGGTGATGTGGCTGATCATGCGCGGCGCGCTGGGCCCGGCCACCCGCGCGCTCCACCGCCATTACCACGTCCCCTGCAGCAATACGGCGATCGGGCACATCGTGCTCGAACCCGCATCCCCCCTTTCCAGCGGAGCCTGAAACCCATGAAAATCGCCCTAGCCGGAGGCGGCGCCTTCGGAGAAAAGCATCTCGACGCGCTCAAACAGATCGACGGTGTCGAGATCGTCTCGGTCATCGGCCGTCGTCTCGAGCCAAGCCAGGCGCTCGCCGCCAAATATGGCGTGGCCCATGCCACCACCGAACTGGCCGAAGCACTGGCGCTGCCCGGGCTCGACGCGGTGATCCTCGCCACGCCGACCCAGCTCCATGCCGCCCAAGCGATCCAGTGCCTGGAAGCAGGCAAGCACGTCCAGGTGGAGATCCCGCTTTGCGACAGCCTGGCCGACGGCGAGGCGGTGCTGAAGAAGCAGCAGGAGACCGGCCTCGTCGCGATGGTGGGCCACACCCGCCGCTTCAACCCGAGCCACCAGTTCCTTCATGACAAGATCGTCGCGGGCGAGGCGACCATCCAGCAGATGGACGTCCAGACCTATTTCTTCCGCCGCAAGAACATGAATGCCAAGGGCGAACCGCGCAGCTGGACCGATCACCTCCTCTGGCACCATGCAGCCCATACCGTCGATCTGTTCGCCTATCAGGCCGGGCCGATCGTCCAGTCCAACATCCTGCAGGGGCCGATCCATCCCGAACTCGGCATCGCGATGGACATGTCGATCCAGCTGAAAGCCGAGAGCGGCGCGATCTGCACCCTGTCGCTCAGCTTCAATAATGACGGGCCGCTCGGCACCTGCTTCCGCTATATCTGCGACAACGGCACGTGGATTGCGCGCTATGACGATCTGGTCACCGGCAAGGAAGAGCCGGTCGATCTTTCAGGTGTCGCAGTCTCCTCGAACGGCATCGAACTGCAGGACCGCGAGTTCGTGGCGGCGATCCGCGAAGGCCGGGAGCCCAACGCCTCGGTCGCGCAGGTCATGCCCTGCTACCGCGTGCTCGACGCACTGGAGCGGCAGCCGGGAACCTGATTTCTCGATAGGCAGATTCCCCGAGGTTGCCGTGCCCGCATGTCATGGGTTCAAAGGAGGAAGCGGCCGCCGGCACAGTTCGACTGCTTCGTCATTCCCGATACCCAATGCTTTCAACAGGAGGATCCCTATGGATTCCGCATAATCTATGCGCTGCGGAGCGGCGAGCGTCGCACGCAATGCTGAGCGCACCGTTCCGACCACCATGTCGGTAGCGGCGCTGAGACTGAGATAATCGAAGCGATTGAGCCGACGACCCATTTCGAGATCGGGGCGGGGATAGGCCAGAAGATCCGCATTCACCGTGAGGGAGTCGACGGATAGGGCGTAGATCAGCCAGCCCCAAGCCGGCTTCTCCGCCGCTTCCCGCAAGACAAGCCTGGCCTCGGCAACCAGGCGCTCCGCAGGGTCTGCCAATTTGGCGCAGGCGGTTTGAATGGCTTGAAAAGGATCTCGACCAGTGCTGTCCCACAAGTCGTCCAGCAATGCCTGTCGCGTCTTGTAATAATTATAGAATGTGCCGCGCGCGACGCCGGCAGCGGCGATAAAATCATCGATGGTGGCCCGCTGCTCGCCAAGTTCCGCGATGACGCGCGCGGCAGCTTGCCGTAGCTTTTCGCGGGTTTTTTCCCGCCGCGCGATTCCGATTTCCCTTCGACGGCTGTTATCTGCTGCTGCTATCATTCGAACCTCAATCTCGTGCCATCTCAGATCCAATATCAGCACGCGGCTATAATGTATCATCTACATCCATGTTGACATTTTCCGTGCAACACGGGTGCGGGCTGACGCTACGTATGAATGATTTACCGTGCAAAACGATGCCGGCGGCGCGGTAACCGCGCCAAGGCGAAAAATTATACTCAAATAAACCAAAATGACAAAAATAGTTCAATTCGATATTGACATTTCCGGGCTGCCTTGGGATTAAAATGCCAGGCGGCGCAGCCGGGAGACCGAGGCCAGGGTTGCGACTGGCTGAACGCCAGCAAGGAGGGGATTCAGCTTTGGAACTAAAGCCTCTCTCGCAAGATGTGGACGCTATCCGCGCCAGAAGCGAGGCGCCGTCACTGGATGTCGTTCAGGCGGGCAGCCTGCGTCGCATTCTCGAACTGTCCGAGCGGCTGCCGGACGATTGGTCGGGCATGCTCGGGCCAACGACACTCCAGGAAGATTTCGGCGCTCTACGCTTCCAGCTCGCTTATATGGCCTATGTGCTTGCATTGACTCATGCCCATCGGCTTCCGGCTGCGCCGGTCGTTTTCCAGAAACCCTTCGACAATTTTATCCAGAAGATTCTTTCGCCCGACGTTTGGACCTATTGGCACTATGTCAGTACCGGACGGGGACCATTCAATAAGTCGCTCGGAGAATTGCCGGCACAATGGAATCCGGTCGAAGTCGATAATATAATGTACAGTGCCTATGTGCAGTCCATGGCGCTGATGTATCACTATCTTTTCCGTGATCCAAAATATGCTCGACCCGGTGCGCTCAGCTTTTCGATAAAACCTTTGTTCTGGGGAGAGGGTGGGAAATTATTCTTATATGACGAAACATCTCTGAATGATCACATTTACTGGAATATGGTAGAGCGCGGTTATCTTGGTATCGCCTGTGAGCCGAATTGTATCTTCCAGGTCTGCAATCAGATTCCCATCATCGGCTTTCGGTTCCACGATCTCGTCTATGGTGGAAACCTGGCCCGCGAGGTGACCGATGGCTATCTGGCGGCCTGGTCCGAATTCGGCATCCTAAATGAAATGGGTCATTACAATATGATGATCCAGGAACGCGAGCGTACCCTGATCACGCCTGACCAGGCTCCCTGGGCCGACTTCTGGATGGCCGCGCTCATGCATGCCTGGAATCCTGATTTCGTCCGGGAGCATTATCCCAAACAGATGGCCGCATGGCGCATGGATGGTCCGGACGGTACCCTTACCATTCGCCCTGTCAGGTCGATCGCACCCAATCGCCCCGAATTGATTTCGGCACGCGATTTCGGTTGGGCGGCCGTCTGTGCCTCGGAAGTGGGCGATGAGGAAACCCTAGCCCGCATGCTCCGCTATGCGGACAGCATGCTTCAGCCGACATGGGAAAGGGGTAGCTATTATTACCCGCGGCAGGATGAGCCGGTGAACGCCAGCGGTATGCCGATAACGATGGACCCGCATACCGGCAACGTGCTGCTCGCCTATGCGCGCCTCAATGTCCCGGGCGGCCTGGCCAAGCTCTACGATGGCGTATGGAACGATGAGCATTTTGCCGAGCCGGCGGTGGTCGGAATGTCCTCTGGTATCGATGTACGTCAAGCTTGGTTCGATAATGCCACCGGTATGCTCAGCCTTGCCTTTGCTCCCCGAGATCAACGCGCTCTGGCTGCGGAATTCGAGATCGGCAGGTTCTGGGGACGGGGCACATGGACCATCCTTCTCGATGACGTGGCGGTCGCCTCCGGCGATCCCGGTACCGTGCTCTCCAGCACAGGCGGCATCGCGGTGCGGCGCGAAGACGAAAGGCTGGTGATCGCGCTTCCGCTGAACGGACTGACCTCGGTTCTCGTGGTGTGGGATCGATCAGATGCCAGGTAGCTGTCCGCGCCTCGCATCGACCTCGGAGATCGGGGGAGATTTCGCGCTGATCGACCATTACGGCAGGCCGGTTACCAAGGCGGACTATGCCGGACGCTATATGCTGTTGTTCTTCGGCTTCACCCATTGCCGCGTCGTTTGTCCGCGGGCATTGGGCAGGATCTCGGAAGCGCTCGATCTGCTGGGCACGTCGGCCTGTCTGATCCAGCCGCTATATGTGTCCGTTGATCCGGCGCGCGACACGCCTGCCGTCATGAAGGCTTTTCTCTGCGAGCGATTTCCCAGGTTTGTCGGCCTGACCGGCACCGAGGAAGCCACCACCGCGGCCAAGTCCGCCTTTCGGGTGTTCGCCCAGAGGCGAGACGATGCTGACGACGCCGACGGCTATGCCATGCCCCACACGGCCCTGACGTATCTCCTGGACCCGGACGGTGCATTCGTGACGCATTTTCCCGACACGATCGACGCCCCGGGTCTCGCGGCGCGCCTCCGCGATATCCTGGATATGAGCCGATGACGGAGATAGTTCTCGGCGCGCAACGGATAAGCTCACGCATGCCGTTGGCAGCGTCGGCCGCGATCGCGATGATCCTGCTCGACAGCAGCCGACTGTCGCCAACGATCCTGGCCGATATCTGCGGAGGGTCACGTTTTCCCAGCTCCGATCGCCTGCTGTTTCAGCTGATATTGCTGGCGCCCGGGCCAATGTCCTTGTTGGGGATGGCTGCGTTGACATTCCCATTGGCAGCCCGTCCGCTGTGGCAAGGAAGCCTCGCTTTCGCGGCCGCCATGATGTTGTCGCTACCGCTGACGATTCTTTGCTGCCGCGCGGCTACGGCAATCGCGGTGCCGGCCGCGCTCCATTCGTCTGCGATCGCTCATCTCTGCAGCGCCTTCCTGGGAGCCTGGCTCGTTCGGATCACATTCTCAGCACCAGTAGGGAAGTGCTAAATGGCCACGATGAATGCTGCGGTCGTGCGGGAAAAAGGTGGCGCGTTCGCTATCGAGAAAGTGGTTCTGGAAGAACCACGCGACAACGAGGTCCTGGTTCGTATCGCCGGCGTGGGTCTCTGCCACACCGATCTGGTGGTGCGCGATCAATTCTTTCCCACGCCGTTGCCGGCGATATTAGGGCATGAGGGCGCTGGTATAGTCGAGCGGGTCGGGCGGGGGGTCACCAAGGTGGCGCCGGGCGATCATGTTGTACTCAGCTATGCGAGCTGCGGTGCCTGCGCGAATTGTCAGCGTGGTCTCAAGGGCTATTGTCCTGATCTATATGCCTACAATTTCAGTGGTGCGCGCCCGGATGGATCGAGTTCCTGCCGAGATCACCGCGGTGATTGTCTCAGCAGCTTTTTCTTCGCTCAGTCGTCATTCGCGGATTATGCGCTGGCGACCGAGCAGAACGTAGTCAAGATACGATCGGACGTCCCGATCGAGCTGATGGGACCATTGGGCTGCGGTATTCAGACGGGCGCCGGCGCCGTGATCAATGCGCTGCGGCCCGGTG
This sequence comes from Rhizorhabdus dicambivorans, assembly GCF_002355275.1. NCBI lineage: Bacteria > Pseudomonadati > Pseudomonadota > Alphaproteobacteria > Sphingomonadales > Rhizorhabdaceae > Rhizorhabdus > Rhizorhabdus dicambivorans. Next base: position 1,447,321 of record NZ_CP023449.1, read on the forward strand.
CTGGCACAAGCATCGCCATCTTCGGCGCAGGCTCGGTTGGACTCGCGGCGGTGATGGCGGCGAAGCTCGTGGGTTGCACGACAATCATTGCGGTAGACATCAACGCGAAGCGCTTGGCGCTGGCCGAGACGCTGGGGGCGACCATGGTGATCTCTCCAACCGACGCGGATTGCGTGGCCGCGATCAGGGAAGCGACTGCCGGCGAGGGCGTACAATTCTCATTGGAGTGTACCGGGATACCCGCCGTTGTCCGCCAAGCGGTCGATTGCCTGCGACTGACCGGAACCTGCGGCATATTGGGGGTCGCGCCTCTCGGCACCGAGGTCGCCCTTGATCTCAATGGATTGTTGTTCGGGCGAACCGTGCGGGGAATCATTGAGGGAGACAGCATTCCCGACATCTTCATCCCTCAGCTTGTGGACTTGTGGATGCAGGGCCGCTTCCCCTTCGATCGGTTGATACAGACCTTTTCCCTGGCAGATATCGAGAGTGCTGTCCGTGCATCGGAGCGCGGCGAGGTGCTCAAACCGGTTCTGCTTCCCTATCGCGCGAACTGAGGGCTTCAAGATGCAGCCCGTCATCGCCGGCCTGACCGATCACGCCGCTAAGCTGTTCGGCGACCGGATGGCTATCACGATGGAAGATGGCGTCCGTTTCAGCTTCTCCGAGATTGACCGCCTGGCCGGTCAGGTAGCGGCCGGGCTGATTGGTGCGGGCATCGATCCGGGGGATAGGGTGATCCTGCATCTTCCTAATTGCTGGGAATGGATCGCCGCCTATCACGGCATCGTGCGGGCGGGTGCGGTCGTCGTGCCGGTGAACATCATGCTGACGCTTGAAGAGCTGAATTACATTCTATCCGATTCGGGGGCGAGCGCAGTGGTTATGCCGACACAGCGTTGTGCTTCGGTCCTGGCAACAAGCCCAGCGGTTGTGGTGATTGGTGTCGGCGGCGAGGGTGGCTCGATCCGTTTCGAAGAACTGCTCGATAAGGGTGTTGCGTCACCGTCGCTTCGTTCCGGGGAGGAGCTGGCTGCGATAGCCTATACTTCGGGAACCAGCGGCCGCCCCAAAGGCGTCATGTTGAGCAATCGCAATATCTTCACGAGTCTCGCCTGGACCGCCGTGATCCACGATCGCGGCCCGGACGATGTCATTCTCTCGGCACTCCCTTTTTCCCATGTCTACGGCAATGCCGTGATGAATTCCATATTTCTGGCGGGCAGTCGTCTCGTGGCGCCTGCGCGATTCGACGCAGGCGAGACCCTGCGGATCATCGCCGCGGAGCAAGTCACTCTGCTCGAAGGCGTGCCAACGATGTTTTATCAGATTCTGCGGCATCCGGCGCTCGACGGCGCCGATCTCTCGAGCCTGACGCGCTGCACGGTGGGTGGCCAGACGATGGCGAAAGAGGTCATGGAAGAGGTCGCTCAGCGATTGGGCTGTCGCCTCCTGGAGCTTTGGGGAATGACGGAACTGGCGGGTCCGGCCGTCTCGCACCATCCCTGCTGGCCGGAGGTGCACGGGTCGATCGGTCGTCCCTTTCCAGGCGTCGAAATCAAGATTGCGGATCCGTGCGGTGCCGATCACGATGTGCCAAGCGATAGTCCCGGTGAGCTCATGATACGAGGGCCCCTGGTGATGAAAGGCTACTGGGGTAATCCCGCCGCGACCTCCGCTGCGATCGATGAGGATGGCTGGCTCGCGACGGGCGATATAGCTCGCCAGGATGAGAAGGGCCATTTTTACATCATCGATCGCAAGAACGACATGATCATCACTGCGGGTTACAACGTCTATCCTGGTGAGCTGGAACGCGTGATCGGCTCTCATCCACAGGTGGCGATGGTCGCGGTGGGTTCGCTTCTTGATCCCGAAAAAGGAGAGCTGGCCAAGGCTTATGTCGTCTTGCGCGGCGGCTCGTCGCTCGATGAAGCGGCGTTGATCGACCATTGCCGGAGATATCTCGCTCCCTACAAAGTGCCTCGCTCCGTCGCCTTCGTGCCGGACCTCCCAACCACCAGCACTGGCAAGATCATGCGTCGCGCGCTGCGCGATCTCGAACCGACTCTCGTAGCCTCAACCCCGCCTGCTCGATTGCCGGCTGGAATCGCTTGAAGGACAAATCATGACGATCGATTTCGATGCTGATTACGAAATGACGATCGACGGCTTGTCAGCCGAGAAGCGGCTGACATTCAGCGCGATCAATCCGGCCACCGAGGCGGTGATCGCCGAGGTTCCCGAAGCGACCGCCGAGCAACTCGACCGCGCCGTCGCCGCGGCTCGCCGCGCCTTCCCCGGCTGGAGCGCCACACCGATCGAGCGGCGCCAGGAACTCATAAGCCGGATCGGTGATTGCATTGAGGCTCATGCCGAGGAGTTCATGCGTCTGCTGACCCGCGAACAGGGCAAGGCGCGGGCAGGGGCGGAATGGGAGATCGGGGGTTCGATCATATGGTGCCGCGAGATCGCCAAACAGTCGCTTGCCGTTCATGTCGTGGAGAAGACCAGCGTCCGGTCGGTCGAGACGCGCCGTGTTCCCCTGGGTGTCGTCGGCGCGATTACGCCCTGGAATTTTCCGGTCCTGCTCGCGATCTGGAAGATCGCACCAGCGCTGGTAGCCGGTAACACCATGGTGCTGAAGCCCTCCCCCCACACGTCTCTCTGTACGCTGAAGCTGGGTGAGATCTGCCGCGACATCCTCCCTCCGGGTGTGCTGAATGTGGTGTCGGGCGGCAATGATCTCGGCGCTCAACTGACCACGCATCCGGATGTCAACAAGATCAGTTTTACGGGTTCGACGGCGACGGGCCGCAAGATCATGGCTGCGGCATCGAGCAACTTGAAACGCATAACGCTCGAACTAGGCGGAAATGATCCGGCGATCGTCCTCCCGGACGTGGATGTGAAGGAGACGGCGAAGGCGCTGTTCTGGGCGGCCTTCCAAAACAGCGCCCAGTTCTGCGTTGCCGCCAAGCGGCTGTATATCCATGAGGACATTTATGATGAGTTGGCAGGCGCGCTTGTCGATTATGCGGCGACGGTCAACGTCGGTGACGGGGCGCACCAGGGTGTCGATCTCGGGCCGATCCAGAACGGCATCCAGTTCGAGAAGCTCAAGGCGCTGCTCGCTGATTCCAAGGCAGCCGGCGACCGCTTCCTTACCGGTGGAGAAATAGTCGAAGGGCCCGGCTTCTTCGTTCCGATCAGCATTGTCGACAATCCTGCCGAAGACAGCCGCGTCGTCACGGAGGAGGCATTTGGCCCGATCCTTCCGCTTCTCAAATTCCGTGACATCGACGATGTCATCGCGCGCGCGAACGACACACAATATGGCCTTGCCGCGTCAGTCTGGTCGAAAGATCTGAAGCGGGCTCGTGCCATAGCGGAACGTCTTGAGGCGGGAACCGTGTGGATCAATGAGGTCCACAGTTTCTCTCCCCACGTCGCTTTCGGCGGGCACAAGCAATCCGGCATCGGCATTGAAAATGCCCTTGAGGGTCTGACCGAATATACGAACGCGCAGACGATCATAGCAACGCAACCCGAAGCGGTCTCGGCCTAGTCGTCGAGGCCGCGGTGCCGGTCGCGGTCGGCGCTATGCGGTGGCCATGCTTATAATCCGGTCGCAAACCGGTGCATCTAGCCTGGCCATTCCGGGCCCTTGTCAGCCAGGGTGTGTCTGCTCGACCAACAAGCGCAAATCCCGCTTCAATATCTTTCCGCTGGCGTTTCGCGGCATGCTGTCCACAAAAATGACGTGCTTAGGAGTCTTGAAGCTCGCCAGCCGCTTGCGACAATGAGCCCGCACATCGTCCTCGCTCAGAACGCAGCCTGTGCGCGGTACGATGACGGCGGTTACCGCCTCTATCCAGCGAGGGTCCGGAAGCCCGATCACCGCAGCTTCGGAGACACCGGGCAAGCCGTATAATATTTCCTCTACCTCACGCGATGAAACATTCTCCCCGCCTGTCTTGATCATGTCCTTCTTGCGATCGACGATGGTGATGTATCCTTCCGCGTCGATGGTCGCGAGATCGCCGCTATGGAACCACCCTCCAGCAAAAGCATCGGCAGTGCGTTCGGGGTCGTTCCAATAATGGTTCATCAACTGTGGCGAGCGATATACGACCTCACCGATCTCGCCCGGCATCATATCGTTCATCGCGTCGTCGACGACGCGGATCTGGACGTGCAACGCGGCGCGCCCCGCTGAGCCGATCTTGCGATGTTGATCTTCAGGCTGGAGAAGCGTTGCGATGCAAGCGATCTCGGTCTGGCCGTAGCAATTCCAAAGGCGCAGTTGTGGCTGCCGCGCACTCAGTTCGCGCAGTACCTCAACCGGCATGATGGACGCCCCATAATAGCCGTGAGTTAGGCTGCCTAGCGCCGTATCCGCGGGGTCATCTTGGCGAAGCAGGTCGATCCAGACAGTCGGTGGACAGAACAAGGAGGTCGCCCGATGCTCACGAATGGCCGCCAGCAATTGTGAGGGGGCTGGGCCGGGAAGGATGATGTTCGTCGCTCCCACAGCCAGCGCTGGTGCCATGAATCCGTCGAGCTGCGCGCAATGGAATATTGGCAGCGCGTTGATGACGATCGCTTCGCTGCGCCAGTCGCAGCCCGCGATTGCTCCCTGGATTTGCCACAATACCGCTTCGTGGGAGAGCACTGCCCCCTTAGGATTGGCCTCCGTCCCGCTCGTGTAAAGGATTTGCAGCGGAGTGCGGCCATCGACAATGGGTAAGACTATCGCGTGGTCATGCTCCTGTGCGGTCAGTTCGCTGAGCGGAGGGAGGTCCGGCTCTTCATCCTGTGCATCCGGCAGACCTCGCACTGATCGAATCCCGGCCAGCGCGGCCGCGGCGGTCGCAACGTCACTGCATGCAGTATCGCAGAACAGCAAAGATACATCGCTGTTGTTCAGGATGAACGCCATATCCTTTGCAGTGAGCATGAAATTGATCGGTACGAGTATCGCGCCGGTACGGGCGACGGCAAAACGCAGGGCGACGAACCAGCGGCTGTTGCGTGCCATTACCGCCACCCGGTCACCTCGTGCGATCCCCAGCGCGATCAGGCTGAGGGAGATGCGGTCGGACAGCCTATCCAGCTCGGCGTAGGTCCAATCGCCCCCGCCGCACCGGAGCGCGATCTTTTCAGGGAAGCGCGCGACGGTCCGCCGCAACATCGCCCCCAAAGACTGTTCGCGGGTTGCCCCGCCCACGAGCGAGCATGTGTCTGCAGTGCTGGTCAAGCTTCCCTCCAACTACGCTGCCTCGCGACGCGGAAGCAGCATTCCTATAATTCATGTTGACGGACTAATTAATTACACATAACTGTCCCATTGGACAAAATAAATAAGAAAGGCGACCTTGTGATCGAGGAGAGGGAGAGCGCGTTCGGCCAGAACAAAGCGCATGGTTTGTCGAGCGCTTCGCTGCATGAGGCGGCGGGCCGAACCGGCGCTTTGCCCAGTGCGATCAAGCCGATCGAGCGTGGCATGACGGTTCATGGACCGGCGCTACCGGTGCGCTGCCCGCCAGGCGACAACCTCTGGATTCACCGAGCCATGGCCCAGGCGCAGCGCGGCGACGTGCTGGTGGTTGACTGTGGCCCGGGCACGGAGTTCGGCTATTGGGGGGAGATCATGGCCACCTCGGCCAAGGCGCTCGGCATAGGCGGACTTGTCATCACGGGCGGCGTCAGAGATTTGGTCGCTTTGATAGATATCGGCCTCCCCACCTTCAGCGCCAACATATGCATCCAGGGGACCGTCAAGGATCCTTTGGGGGACGGTGCGGTCGGCGAGGTTATCCGCATTGGTTCGGTTACGGTGCGGCGCGGTGATCTTGTCGTCGGCGATGCGGATGGCGTGCTGGTGCTCACGCCCGAGGCAGCTTCGCGTGCCATCCCTATCGCGCGCGATCGCGATGCGCGGGAACTCACCATCCTTGATCGGGTCCGCGCCGGCGCGCGGACCCTAGACGTCTACGATCTCTAGCCTGCCGGAGAATCTTCATGATTATCGATGTTCACTCACATCTCTGGGCGCCACCGGAGCTCAATTCCAACGGCATGAATCTGTTGGGCAGCGATGGCAGCTATTCGGGGATGGAGCCGCGCATTCCCGACGAGCGCTTCGTCGAGCACCTGCAAGTGTTGTTCAAGGCGCTCGATCTCGTCGGGACCGATTTCCAGATGGTGTCGCCGCGTCCCTTCACCATGCTCCATTCGCGCGGCGCGCGGCTCGTAGACGTGTGGACGCGCTGGACCAATAATGCCGTCGCGCAACAGGTTCGCCTCGCGCCCGATCGGTTCATCGGTATGGCGGGCCTTCCACAGGTTCCCGGCGAACCGATCGAGCGGGTGTTCCCCGAGATGGACCGTTGCATCCGTGAACTCGGTTTCAATTCGGTCCTGATCAATCCTGATCCGTCGGAGGGTCTAGGTGGCGTACCTGCCATGGGCGATCCCTACTGGTATCCGCTGTACGAGCGTATGTGCGAGTATGACGTGCCCGCGTTGATCCACGCCGCCTCCTGCTGCAACGGCCGCGAAACCTATGCCAATCATTTCATCACCGAGCATTCGATCGCCCTGCTGTCAATGATCAAGGCAGGAGTGATGCAGCGTTATCCCAAGCTGAAGATCGTCGTCGCCCATGGCGGCGGCTCGGTCCCCTACCAGGTCGGCCGCTGGCGGGCGGAGCGGGGGTCTTTTCCCGATCTGGGCAAAGGCAGCGTCGAAGGCCGCATGAACCAGCAGGAGGGCACGTTCGACGACGCGTTGCGCTGCTTCCACTTCGACACCTGCCTGCATTCGCCGCTGTCGGTCGAATTGCTGATCAAGGTCGTCGGCACCGACGCGGTCTGCTTCGGCACCGAGCGGCTCGGCAGCGGATCCCAGATCAACGATGCAACGGGCCGCTCGTTCGATGACATGAAGCCCGATATCGAAGCGATGGACTTCCTCTCGAAGGATGATCGCTACAAGATCTTCGAAGGCAATGCGCGCCGTCTCTTTACCGGCCTGCCGGACTGATGGCGAACATCGTCCTCGGCATCGGCGCCGCGCACAGTCCACTTCTCACCATCGACTGGGAAGAGTGGCAGCGCCGCGCCGAGGCGGATTATGAAAATCCGGAGCTCAACATGTCGGATGGCCGCTGCCTGAGCTATGCGCAGCTCGCGAGCGAAAATGGCGAGCCCTATGCGGCATTGGCGACATCCGAGCAGTTCGAGCAATCCGCATTCCGCTCGCAGGCCAATCTCGACCGGCTGGCCGATGCGCTCGAGGCGGCCGATCCGGATGTCGTGCTGGTCATCGGGGATGATCAGGGCGAACTGTTCTCGCTCGCCAACATGCCGGCCATGTCGATCTATTATGGCGACGAGATCCTGACCAACGATGTCTGGGGCAGGCCGGACAAGCCCGCCTGGATGAGCGCAATGGCGAAGGGTTATGCGATGGATCGCGTCCATCATTTTCCCGCGGCGCCCGCCCTGGCCGGGAAGGTCATCGCGGGGCTGATCGAGCGCCATGTCGATGTCAGTGCGGCGGCCCTCGTCGATGATCCAGTCGAGGCCGGTTTCGGGCACGCATTCGGCTTCATCGCAGAGCGGCTGATGCGCGGGCGAGCCGTTCCGATCCTGCCGGTTCTTCTCAACACCTATTTCCCGCCCAACGTCATGCGGCCCTGCCGGGCCTATCATGTCGGCCAGATGCTGCGCGAAGCGATCGAGCAGGCGGATGACGACTTGCGGGTCGCTGTGGTGGCGTCGGGCGGCCTCAGCCATTTCGTCGTCGACGAGGCACTGGACCGACTGGTCCTCGCGGGGCTTCGGCCGGGCCAGGAGGAATTGCTGTGCACCATCCCACCGGAGGCACTGCGGTCCGGTTCTTCGGAAATCCTCAACTGGATCATGACCGCCGGTGCCGTTGGTCATCTCCCATTGTCCTGGGCCGATTACGAACCCGTCCGCCGTACCCCCGCCGGTACGGGCGTAGGCCTGGCCTTTGCCTGCTGGGGCGCCGTTTCAAAGGAGAGATAATGTCCCGTACAAGCATTCGCGTCGATGGTTTCGATCACGGCGCCCAACCCATTCCCGTGGCCAGCCGCAAGGGTTCTCTCATCGCGACTGGCGGCATATACGGCCTCGATCCCGAGACCGGCACCCTGCCTGATGATGTCGCCGCGCAGACCCGGCTCATGTTTTGGCAACTTGAGCGAGTGCTGTCCGCCGCCGGCGCCGGGTTTGATGACGTGGTACGCATGACGGTTTACGCCAAGGTTCCCGAAGCGCGCGCTCATGTGAACGAACATTGGCTCAAGGCCTTTCCCGATCCCGCGTCACGGCCGGCGAGGCATACGCTGGCCTATGATGGCCTCCCGGCCAATATGCTCGTTCAATGCGATGTGATCGCGATGGTGGATGGTCATGACTGAGCAGGAGATAGCGGCGCGGCTCGCGGCCTATGACAGTTGTACGATCTCCGATGCGCTCGATCAGCTCGGTTTGCCCGGAGCCGTGATCGGCTTGCAGCCCATGACTATGCCCGGCCAGCGCATCGCCGGGCGCGCGATGACTGTAAAGCTGGGGCCGCCGCGCGATGGCCTGCCGAAGCGTCACCTAGGTGCTGGTGCGATCATGGCCGCTGCGGTAGGCGATGTGATCGTGGTTGAGCATGGTCGCAGCGACGTATCCGGATGGGGTGGCCTGCTCAGCCGCGGCGCGGTGCGCAAGGGCATCGCGGCGGTGATTGTCGACGGGGGATGTCGCGACGTCGACGAGAGCCGCGACCTGGGCCTGCCGGTCTTTGCGCGCGCTGCCGTGCCGATCACCGCGCGGGGGCGTATCGCCGAACATGACTTTGCCTGTGCGGTCACCATCGGTGGTGTGACCGTGCAGCCCGGCGACTTTTTGGTCGCCGATGGGAGCGGGGTGGTCTTCGTAGCGATGGGCGATGTCGAACAGGTGCTGGCAGCCGCATCTCGGATTGCCGCGCGCGAAGCGCTGATGGCCCGCGATATCGATGCGGGCGAGCCGATCGGCGACGTCATGGGTGCCGACTATGAAGACATGCTCAAGATGGAGACATCACGATGACGCGCACCGATCTGGCTGAACAGCTGCTCGCGCTGGGAGTAACCGCGCTGTCTGATGCGCTCGACCGGCTCGGTATCGACGGTCAGGCCTGTGGGATTATGCCGGTCGTCCGAACCATGCGTTTTGCAGGACCGGCCTTCACTATCCGCATGGTTCCGGTCGGCCTCAGTGGTGGCGTGGTGGGGGATTATATTGACGAGGTCGAGCCCGGCGCCGTGGTGGTGATTGATAATCAGGGTATCATGAACCAGACAGTGTGGGGCGACATCCTGACCCTGGTTGCGCACACCAAGGGTGTGGCCGGTACGGTAATCGATGGCGTCTGCCGGGACAGCGACCGGTGCGTGGAACTCGATTATCCGGTTTTTGCTCGCGGCAACACGATGCGCACCGGCAAGGATCGCACTACAGCCGACGCCTATGGCGTGCCGGTCCAGATTGCCGGGATTCGTATCAACGCTGGTGACTGGTTGGTCGGCGACGCCGACGGTGTCGTTGCCATACCGTTCGACCGAATTGCGGAGGTGGTGTCGGTTGCGCAGGACATCGAGGCTGCCGAAGATCGCATTCGTCAAGCCGTGCTCGGTGGAATGCGGCTTGACGATGCGCGCCGGCAGGCCGGCTATCACGCCCTTCAGACCCGACGTGAGTAATAGAAGGCGGCGGCCATGTTGCGCTGGCGGCCGATCAGCATGGCTGATAGAGGACGTTTATGTCGACCGACGCGATCGAAAGCGAAGCTCCTAAAAAGACCCGCCGGCCCCAGCAGCGTGCCGAAGATACGCGGGAGCGCATCCTTGGCGCAGCCATTCACCAGTTCGCGTCAGGTGGCTTTGACGGCGTGACAACCCGCGCGGTTGCAGAGGCGGCGGGGGTTCGACACGCGCTCGTCACATATCATTTCCAGGGGAAGGACGGATTGTGGCGCGCGGCCCTCGATCGCACCGTTCGCAGTTTCGTCGAGCGGCAACGCGTTCGCTGCGAAGGGCTTCGCGGTGTGGACGATGCTCAGAAGCTGCGAATATTGCTTGAGGAGTTCATCCGGTATTCGGCGGATAACACCGATCTCCACCGCCTGATGACCTATGCTGCTAAAGGCGTGAGTCCGCAATTGGAGGAAATGGTAAGCGGCTATTTGCATGATTATTTCATCATGATCGCCGACCTGATTCTCAAGGCTCAGAAGGCCGGCGCTTTCGTACCCGGCGATCCGAATCATCTCCATTATCTCTTCATTGGTGCCACGACCCGCATCTTCATGCAGTCTTCCGAGGTTGAACGGATCATTGGTTGCTCGCCGCTGTCGGAGGCGTTTGTCGACCAGCATGTCCAACAATGTTTGGCGCTATTCTTCCGACATCCGGGAGAAATTGTAGCCGCGAAAGGCACAGGGCGAGCGGGGAAAACCAAGCGGCCCTGAACCAATTCGTTGCGTGGCAAGTGCCATCACTCGGCATTGAATATTGACCACCCTCACGATGCGACGCGTGCTAACGCCGTGAGATATCCAGCCGCATAACATCCGCTTCGTCGAAGGGCCGGGTGAAAACGGGCCCGCATATCTGGAGCGAGGCGCTGGGCGAACCATACCCCGTGAACAGGTGCGGTGCGCGAATGTCGCGCGCAGCGACCGCTTCGCGTCAGCGAGACATCAGCGACAAAAAAACAATCCAATCGGACAATTTTACGTTGCAATATGGGATGTCGTGGATAATATAGTCGCAAATCAAGCAGAGGGGAGGGTTATGATGAAAGCATCTATCGTACGTCTGATTGTGACGACCGCGCTTGCGACGGCGCTGCCCGGGCAGCTTTTCGCGCAGAGCGGGAATGGGCCGGCAGACTCGGCCGAGGTAAGTGCGGATGGTGTCCAGGACATTGTCGTCACCGCGCAGCGTCGAGGGGAGTCGCTTCAGAAGGTTCCGATCGCCGTTGCGGCCATCAGTGGTGACAGTCTGGTTCGCAGCGGCATTTCCGATGTGGGCTCGCTGCCAGCAGTCGCCCCCGGGTTGATCATGACCATGTCGCGAGCTTCGGTAACGCCATATCTGCGAGGTGTTGGAACGCAGAGCGGCGATATCGGTGGTTCCGGCGCCGTGGCGATCTATGTCGACGGCGTGAACTATGCCGCGCCGGCTGCGGGCCTTTTCGCGCTGAACAACGTCGAGCGGATCGAGGTCATCAAGGGGCCGCAAGGAACCTTGTTCGGGCGGAATGCGACGGGCGGCCTCATCCACATCATCACCCGTGACCCTTCGTTCACTCCGGTGCTCGAGGCGAATCTCGGTTATGGGAATTACAAGACCGTCACGGGCTCGGCCTATGCATCGACCGGCCTGACCGACAAGCTGGCGGTCGATCTCAGTGTCTATGGCAGCCACCAGGGTGACGGCTTCGGAACCAATCTCGTCACGGGCGAGGATGCCTATTTCCGCCGTGAGATCGCCTTGCGCAGCAAGCTATTGTGGAAGCCGGCCGACGGCACCAAGCTCACGCTTGCCGGTGATTACAGCAACAACCACAATGATGCCGGTCAGGTTAAGACGATCGCTCCGGGGACGCGGGCGATCGGTGGCGTTCCCCAGCGCGGCTCGATCTACGACACCCAGATCAACCTGCCGACGAAGGTCCGCGCGCCGCAATGGGGCGTGAGCCTGAAGATCGAACAGGATCTGGGTGCCATGGCCCTGACGAGCCTGAGCGCGTTCCGCTACGTGAAGAGCCGGGCCAATTTCGATCAGGACGTTACGCCCGCTCCGGTCATCGATGCCGTCTTCGCGGAGGCGACGGACACGTTCCAGCAGGAAATCACGCTCGGAGGCAGCCTCGACTGGCTCGATTATACGGGTGGCGTGTTCTACATGAACTCTTCCGCCAAGAGCCTTCCTATCCAGATCCGCAGCGCCGCTCTTGGCGCGCAGCGTCTGGACCGTTTCGTGAACCAGGGGCTGTCATCCTATGCCGTGTTCGCCCAGGGTACGGCGAAGATCACGCCTTCGACGCGGCTGACCATGGGCGCGCGCTACACGATCGACAAGATCACTGTTGCGGGGCGGGATGTCGCCGCCGGCGGCAATACGGCGGTCACCCCCGGTACCAACATCCGCTCAGCCAATCAGGATGACAGCTACAAGGTTCCGACCTGGCGCGTTGCCATCGATCAGGATCTGGCGGACGGTATCATGGTCTATGGCAGCTATAGCCGGGGCTATAAATCGGCCCAATATGCGTCGCAGAGCTTTACGGCCCCACCGGTCCGGCCCGAGAAGATGGATGCCTTCGAAGTGGGCTTGAAGTCGAGCCTGTTCGATCGGCAGCTTCAGCTCAATCTGTCGGCCTTCCACTATAATTATCGTGATATCCAGCTCATCATCGTGCAAGTTGGAACGCCAGTCATCATCAACGCGGCCGGCGCGAAGATCAAAGGGCTGGATTTCGAATCGACCTGGGTTCCGCGTTTCGCCAACAACCATTTCACGCTTCGAGCGGCCGCGTCCTTTCTGGACGGGCACTATACGAGCTTTCAGAATGCGCCCTTCTATTCGCCCAATCCGGCGGGTGGCCTGATCGTAACGCGGGGCGATGCCACCGGGTTCGACACGATCAGATCACCGAAATTCTCCGCGAACGTCACCGCCGACTATAAAATTCCGTCGTCGATCGGTGAGTTCGCGGTGGGGGCGACCTATTTCCACAGCTCGCGCTTCAATTTCGATCCGGATGGGCACTCGGTACAACGCGCCTACGATCTGCTGACGGCGCAACTGACCTACACAGAGCCGAGCGAAAGATGGTGGCTGCGTGCGTGGGGCAAGAACCTGACGAAAACCAAATATTATGTGTCATGGACCTCGCAATCGTTGGGCGATTCGATCGTGCCTGGAGCGCCACGGACCTATGGTGTGACGATCGGTTACAAGATGTGAGCAAGACGTGCGGCTCGCCGGTACCGGTGAGCCGCACATCCGGTGTGGCCGACTGTAGCGTGCCAAAACCGAGGAGATCGGATGCCTGCCAAGATCGTATATTGGGCGGCTTACGGGCTTGCCAAGAGCCAGATCATCGAAGCATTTGAAGGGCTCGAAGGAATCGATTTACACATCTGCTCGAGTCTCGACGAAGTGTTGCCGGCTATGGATGGCGCGCGCGGGCTGATCGTCTACGACGCGCCTGAGGATGTCGCCGGCCAGGTGATCGCGAAACTCAACGAGCCGGGCAATATTGTTGAAAAGCTCCATTTCGTCAGCGCTGGCCGTGACGGTTTCGAGCGAGCCGGTCTGCCGCGGCATGTCGAGGTGAGCGGCCCAGGATCGGCCACGGGCCCGGCTGTGGCCGAGCACGCCTTGGCCCTGACACTCGCTTCGCTGCGCGCGATACCGCAGGCGCAGTCGCAGGCGCGTGCGGAGATCTGGAGCCGGCATGGTGTCGTGCCGCATATGGCGTCGCTGGAGGACCGCACCGTCGCGGTCATCGGCTATGGCGCGATCGGCAAGGCGGTCAGCCGGCTCCTGCGCGCTTTCGGTGCTTCGGTTACCGCCGTGACACGGAGCCCGCCTGCGCCCGGCGAAGGCGGCGACCTGAATGTCGTGTCCCTGGAAGCCATTCGGGACGTGGTCGCGGGGAGCGATATCGTCGTCGTGACGATCGCCCTTGCACCGGAGACGATCGGGATGTTCGACGCAGAATTGCTCGGTGCGATCAAGCCGGGCAGCTACTTCGTGAACGTCGCCCGGGGCGAGTTGGTCGATATGGAGGCGCTCGAAGCGCTGCTGAGGTCGGGCCGGCTCGCGGGGGCGGCGCTCGACGTCGTCTGGCCGGAGCCTTTGCCCGAAGGCCATTCGCTTTGGACCGCGCCGAACCTGATCATCACGCCTCATGTCGCCGCAGCGGGAAGTCTCGCCGGTGCTCGACGGCTCGCTGCCGCTGCCCGACGGCATATTCTGCCGCTCGCGACGCAAGAGACCGGCCGATCATGACAGCCTGTCGTTCCGCCCGCCCTGTGAAGAGAATGTTCGAGGCCGAGCGATGCGCATCGTAAAGGTCGAGGACTTTCACGTCGACGGCGGGTGGCGCACGTTCAGCTTCCTCAAGGTAACGACCGACACCGGCGTTACGGGCTGGTCCGAATTCTGTCAGACCGGTTGGGCCCCCGGCCTGACCGGTGTCATCCGGACCATCGGACAACAGTGCGTGGGTGAGGATCCGCGCGCCTTTCGGGTCTTGATCGCCAAGCTGTCGGCGATCACCCGGATGGTGGCGGGCGGCACCATGCAGCAGGCTCTTGGCGCGATCGAAAATGCCTGCGTGGAAATCTGCGCCAAATCGCTAGGCATTCCGGTCTATGCCCTGTTCGGCGGCAAATTCAGAGATCATATCCCTTTATACTGGTCGCATTTTGGAACTGTCCGCGCCGCCGCTCCAGATCATTTCGCCAATTTCGAGGGCTCGCGCGCGCTACGCACGCTGGACGATCTCACCGCGTTTGCCGCCGATGCCGCCGCAAAAGGGTGGACCGCTCTGAAGACCAACGCGCTGATCTTCAGCCCCGACGGTGAACCGCACTGGTGGTCGACAGGGCTTTCGGCCAGATCGCTCATATGGGGCGGCCATTGCGATCAGCGGACTATCGATGCGATCGCCCGGCAGATGGAGGCACTTCGCGCCGGTTTCGGTCCGGGAGGCGACATCATGCTGGATCTGAGTTTCGGAATGGCGCCCGAATCTTTGATCAGGCTCGACGAGGCCGTGGAATCGAGCCGGCTGGGCTGGCTCGAAATGGACATGCACGAACCCGATGTGCTTGCCGATGTGCGCCGGAAAATCTCGACGCCGGTGGCGTCGCTCGAGGCGGTGTACGGTCAGCGGGCTTTTCGACCATTTTTCGAGCGCTTCTCGGTCGATGTCGCCATCGTCGATATCCTGTGGAACGGCATTGCCGAATCTCTTCGCATCGCGGCCATGGCGGAGACGTTCCAGGTGAACGTCGCGCCGCATAATTTCTATGGTCCGCTCGCCAACATGATCAGCGCCCATTTCTCGGCTGCGGTGCCGAATTTCCGGATCATGGAGTTCGAGCAGGACGATGTTCCCTGGAAGAATGAACTCATCGTCGAAGACGTCGTGGTGGACGCAGGCACCCTCATCCTACCGGACCGGCCCGGCTGGGGCGTGACGGTCAACGAAGACGCCCTCGCGCGATATCGAAAGGAAATGCCATGAGCGCGGTTTCCGCCGCACCGACGATGGCCGTCGAAGCGCTGGTAGATGGGCAGCGGGTGGGGGCATCGCTCTATCGCCTCATCGCCATCTGCGGCGCGCTGATGGCGTGCGATGCCTATGATCTCAGCGCGCTGGCCTATGTGGCGCCGACGCTCATGAAATTGTGGGCGATCCCCCCGATCGTGATGGGGCTGGTCATCGCCGCCGCCATGTTGGGAATGCTCGCGGGCTCGCTCGTCCTTGGCGAAATGGGGGACAAGTTTGGCAGACGGCGGGTCATCATCGGTGCGGTCTTCTGCTTCGCGGGTTTCACGCTGCTGGCCGGTTTCACCTCGTCGCCGCTGCAATTGGCGCTCGTCCGCTTCGGCGCGGCCATTGGCCTTGGCGGTGTAACGCCGAACGTTATCGCCCTGGCCAGCGAGATGATCCCTTCGCGGCTGCGTGCCACGTCGATCGGCATCATATTCTCCTGCTTCCTTCTCGGCGGGATCGCCGCCGCCATGGTCGCGGCAGGCATCGTCCCTCGCTATGGATGGCAGGCGATCTTCTGGGTTGGCGGCGCGCTATCGCTGCTGTGTGCAGCCGGCGTCTGCGTCATCATACCCGAATCCCTGGCATTTCTGGTGGGCAAACCCGCACCTTCATCGGTCGTACGGCAAGCCGCACTCGCATTGCGGCCCGATCTTGACCTCGGTGAAGGGGTGACCCTGGTTCTCGATCATCGCAAGGCCGAGAAGCTGGGCGTAAGATCGCTGTTTGGCGCGCGCCTGCGCTGGCCGACGATATGGGTCTGGGCCTTGTATATAACATGCGCCCTGTCGGTTTTCTTCATCGGAAATTGGCTGCCGACCATGGTGGTGCGCCAAGGCTTTGACGGCAGCGTCGCCTCCTATGCGATGGCCGCGATGTTCGCCGGTGGTGCGATCGGCAGCGTCATCGGCGGGTTCATCACGGATCGCGTCGGGTTTTTGGCGATTGCCGTTCTGGCGGTTCTTGCGGCCTTGGCCATCACCGTGCTGGGATTGGCCCGGACTTCGCAGGATATCGTGATCGTCAGCCTTTTAGCGGGTGCCGCCATGCTGGGATCGCAGTCGAGTCTCCACGGTATCGTGGGCTCGGTTTATCCCGCGGAGATACGAGCGACCGGTGTTGGCTGGGCAAATGGAATTTCCAAGACGGGCGCAATCGCCGCGCCCGTTATTGGCGGTAGTCTGATGCCGCGCCTGACTCCGGTAGAGATCTTCGCCGTGGCCGGGTCGCCCATGCTGTTGACGGCCATAAGTGCGTTGGGCCTGCTAATGCTATTGCGCGTCCAAAAACGTCTTCCGCCTAGCCGATAAACGAGTCCGAGTTTCGCGCCCTATTCAGTATCAAAGGATTGATCATGGGAAGCCAGAGCGGCGACCAGTTCTTCAGAAGCGAGATCACGAAGGATCGCGCGAGCCGTAAGCGCGGCGCCCAAGGCCATATCGTCGAACCGGAGCGTCGGGTGCCGGTTCTGTTCGACGTGGATGTTCTGGTGGTGGGCGGCGGGCCGGCGGGGACCGCGGCCGCGATCTCCGCAGGCCGGCTGGGTGCGCGCGTGCTGCTGGTCGAGCGCTATAATCATCTCGGCGGGCTTTCGACCGGCGGCCTGGTGATCTGGATCGACCGGATGACCGATTGGGACGGAAACCGCGTGATCAGCGGCATCGGCGGCGAGATGATGGACCGCCTGCCGGCCGACGCCATTCTCGGCCCGTCGGCGAAGGAATGGGGAAGCCGGGAACAGGATATCGTCGCCAAATGGCGGCCCCGGCACTCCGCATTTCACGACATCGTCACCTGGGCGCCGATGATCGATCCCGAGGCGCTGAAGCAACTCTCGCTCGACATGGTGCGCGAGGCGGGCGTCGAAATCCTCTTCCATGCCTGGGCATCGGCCCCGATCGTCGGTGACGACGGGCTGGACGGGGTTATCTTCGAAAGCAAGCAGGGCCGCTTCGCCGCGAAGGCCAAGGTGGTGATCGATACGACGGGCGATGGCGACATCTTCGCTGCGGCTGGAGAACGAAGTGCTTCGGACATCGAGGAATCGAGTATCCAGCAATGCATCAACACCGCCTGGCTGTTCGCGGGGACGGACAATGAGCGTTGGCTCGCCTTCCGGAACTCGGATGCCTATGAGGATTTTGTCGCCGCCGGGCGTGCCGCGGTAGGCCAGCTCGAACCGCCCGGTCCAGCCTGGCGCAATGACGTGGCGGTGTTCATGGGCCCTCGCTGGGCGGGCTATGACGGCCTGGACGTTCGCGATCTGACCGAGGTCGAGTTGCGCTCGCGCGACAAGATGGTCGAGCTGCTCGCCTGGTA
Organism: Rhizorhabdus dicambivorans; assembly: GCF_002355275.1. Taxonomy (NCBI): domain Bacteria; kingdom Pseudomonadati; phylum Pseudomonadota; class Alphaproteobacteria; order Sphingomonadales; family Rhizorhabdaceae; genus Rhizorhabdus; species Rhizorhabdus dicambivorans. The sequence goes on from NZ_CP023449.1 coordinate 1,465,002, forward strand.
TCGCAAGCATGCGCCAGGTTTCGAGAATGCGTGGATCGCGCTCAGCGCGCCGCAGATCGGGATCCGGCAGACCCGGCGGCTGGTGGGACTGGCGCAGATGACCCGCGACGACTGGCGCAGCGGCGTCGTTCATGCCGACGAGGTCGGTATCAGCCCCAGCCTCGCTCCCAAGTTCGACAGCGTCTCGGTGCCGTTCCGCAGCCTCCTTCCCCAAAAGACCGATCGCTTGATCGTCGCCGGCCGGCACCTCTCCGCCGACGCATCCTCGCAAAGCTTCATGCGCGAAATTCCGCAATGCTGGCTCACCGGCCACGCCGCAGGCGCAGCAGCAGCGTTGGCCGTGGACGGTTCCATCCCGGTTGCGGCATTGTCTGTCGTGGATATCCAGCAAGCTCTTCGGAGCCAAGGCGCTATCCTGCGCGATCCTGTCAGCGCTTCCATGGGAACGCGCCAAGTAGCTGAATGATAAGCGATTGTTCGGGTGCTGTGGCCCTGAATTGAAGGAGATTTCGATGTCGACCGTTCTGATGCCGGACAGCCGTCGTTATGCGCTGCTGATCGATGGCCGGCTGGAGGAAGGCGCAGCCGAGTTCGGGATCGTCGACCCTGCTCGCGGGGCGGTATTCGCGCAGGCGCCCGATGCATCGCGGACGCAACTCGATGAGGCCGTCGCTGCAGCCAGGCGTGCCCAGCCCGGGTGGGGTGGGCTATCCGACGAGGAGCGGCGGCATCACCTCGGCAGATTCGCAGAGGGCATAAGGCAACAGGCTGCAGAGATCGCAAATGTCTTCACCCGCGAGCAGGGACAGCCGTTCGCACATGCCACCCGCGAAATATTGGGCGCGACGCGCTTGATCGAAGCGGTATCGCGGGTCGAGGTACAGCCGGAACTGATCTTCGAAGCTGAAGGTGTTCGGCGGGAGCTTCACTATCGCCCGCTCGGCGTGGTGGGGGCGATTACCCCTTGGAATGTGCCGATTACGATGGCCGCGGGGAAGATCGCGGAGGGGCTTCAGGCGGGTAATACGATGGTGCTCAAGCCTTCGCCTTATACGCCTCTCGGGACGTTGATGCTTGGTGAGATCGCGGCGGAAACATTGCCCGCGGGCGTGCTGAACATCCTTTCGGGTGGCAACGACCTCGGCGCGTGGATGGTGGAGCATCCCGGGATCAATATGATCACTTTCACCGGCTCGACCGCGACCGGCAAGCGGATCGGTGCGGCGGCTTCCACGCATGGCTTGAAGCGTATCGTGCTAGAGCTTGGGGGTAATGACGCGGCGATCGTGCTGGACGATGTCGATGTCGCGACGGCCGCCCCCCGGATCTTTCGCGCGGCCTTCCTCAATAGCGGTCAGGTCTGCATGGCGATCAAGCGGCTCTACGTGCATGAAAGCAAGTTCGATGACATGCGAGCTGCGCTGGTCGAACTGGCGATCGAGGCAAAGCTGGGCGACGGGCTCGAGCCGGGAGTGACGATGGGGCCGCTCCAGAACAAGATGCAATATGAACGGGTAATCGAACTGATGCAGGATGCCGCGGCGCATGGTGCGGTCTTCGAGACAGGGGGAGAGGCCCTGGCGCGGGATGGTTATTTCATCCCGCCGACGATCGCCACCGGTATATCCGATGGTGTGCGCCTCGTTGATGAGGAGCAGTTCGGACCGGTGCTGCCGATCGTTCGATACACCGATATCGACGATGCCATCGCACGCGCGAACAATAGCCCTTACGGACTGAGCGGCTCGATCTGGACGAGTGATGTCAAGCGCGGCTATGCGCTCGCCAGGCGGCTGGAGGTGGGTACCGCCTGGGTCAACAAACATCTTGAGCCGAGTGTCGATGCGCCTTTCGGAGGGGCCAAGGAATCGGGCCTCGGCCGCGTCATGTCGGTCGTGGGGGCCAAGACCTACATGGAGCCTCAGGTGGTCGACATCCAGGCGTGAGCGCGGCGGCGGGATCGCAGCAAGCATTTCTCCTTTCCACGTCGAACGAGAGCGGGGCGGCACAATGAAAGAGAATCGGCGGGGAACAGAGGCCTTTCTCATGCAGGCGGCGGTGGTCCGTGAGCCGCATGGCGGCATACGGTTCGAAGAGGTGATTATCACGCCGCCCCGCGCGGACGAAATTCTCGTCCGGAACGTCGCGACGGGAATTTGTCACACCGATATCAATGGTCTTGAAGGGCGTCTGCCTAGCCCTTTGCCGATCGTTCTCGGCCATGAAGGGAGCGGTGTGGTGGAGGCTGTCGGCGCCGAGGTACATGATGTGGCGCCGGGCGATCATGTCGTCATGACCTACCTGACATGTGGTGCCTGCCGCGAATGCACGTCCGGGCATGAATCGAGCTGCAGGTCCGCTGGCCGGCTATGTTTTTCCGGTGCCAGGCCCGATGGGAGCCATGCCCTGCAAGGCCATGATGGCGGCGTATTGAACGATCGATTCTTTGGGCAATCCTCTTTCGCACAATATTCGATCACGCATCGCAGCAACGTCGTGAAGGTATCGAAGGATCTGCCGCTCGCTCTTCTGGGGCCTCTTGGCTGCGGGATCATGACGGGTGCCGGCGCATCGTGGAATATCCTGCAGGTTCAGCCCGGCATGAGTTTCGCGGTTTTCGGTTCGGGAGCCGTCGGTCTCAGCGCGCTGATGGCGGCCCGCATCGCCGGCGCGTCGACAATCATCGCCATCGACCGTGTGCCCGAGCGACTGGAACTCGCCCGGTCGCTCGGTGCGACCCATGTCGTCGATGCAGGGTGTGAGGATCTGGCCGAAGCCGTGCGCGCCATAGCGCCTGATGGCGTCGACCGGACGATCGACACGACTGGCCGGCTGGCTGTAATGGGGGACGCTGTGCGGGTTCTTGCCCAGCGCGGTATCGCGGCGCTGGTCTCTCATGCCGAAGCGGATGGGCTCACTCTCAGTGTAAAGGATATGATCCTCAGTTCCAAAAGCATATGCGGCGTCGCTGAAGGTGGGAGATCGGCAGCTAGTAACATCAACCGTATATTGAGCCATTTTGCGAAGGGAGATTTCCCTTTCGACCGACTTATAAAAACCTATCCGTATAAGCAGATTGAGGCGGCAATCGATGACAGTCTTTCGGGAGCCGTGATCAAGCCCATCATCTGCTGGGAATGATCATGATATCATCTGGAAAATATAAAATCCGATATCGCATTAGTTCGAAGAGACGGACTATCACCTGTCAAAACAATTTTCAGGCAAGTGATTGATCTTCCGCTGAAATCGGAAAATGGTTTTGGATCAGGCGGTGGATTGTCTCCACGATCTTTTCCTTCCGCTTGACAAGGTCTTCCGACTGACCGCCGACCGCCACGGCGAGTGGCCTTCCTCTGGGATCGACATTGTCCGGGAGCCTGATAGCAATGGCGCCATAGCCGGGTGCGACGAGACCCTGGACGAAAAGATAGCCATTTTCGCGAAGCAATTGAATATTCGCAAGAGCGTCACGTTCCGAATGCTGGCGCCCATCTTCGGCTTCGGCCGCAGCGCGCCGGACCAATCGGCGGACCTCATCGTCTGATGCATCGCGGAGCAACGCGAATCCTGTGGCGGACTGGACCAGCAGGCGGCGCGACCCCACTGCGAGGTAATAACCCAGTTCCCCCCCGCCGAGGACGACGTGGAGATATTGCGAATAGATACTGAAGCGGGCCGCCAACATCACCGTGCAACCCGTTTCGTTCGCTGTTTCTTCCAGCATCCGACGCAGGCGTCCTTCGCGAATGGGTGTGCCTTCGAGCCAGGAGCCGAGCAACAGGACGCGAAAGGAGGGGAGGTAGCCATGTGTTTCGCGGGAATAATCCAGATATCCCATACGCTCGAGGCTGTGCAGCAAAGCAGCGGCGGAGGATTGCGGATAGCCCAGGCGCCGGCCGACCTCGATGGCGGTGAGTTCACCCCTGACGAGGTCGAACAATTCCAGTATTTCCAGCGTGCGCTGCGTCGATTTGATGATGGCGCCTACGCGATTTACCGGCCGGAGCTGTTGCCCGAGCTCGGTGCTGCCGGACAGTGGTACGTCTCCATCCTCGATCGCTGTTTCCGTCATGGATTCATTGTACCGCATCGCGGAGTGCTGGGAAGCCGCTCCTGTCGATTCAATGGCGATTGGGACGGAACGGTGCTTTTGCTGGCAGGAGCAGCAGGAGCATAGCTCCAGCGAACAGGGCTGGAATGCATGACATGATGGCGAACTGATAGGTCTGATGCTGGTCGTACAACATGCTGGCGATGAGAGGGCCGACACCCGCTCCGAAGCTGATCGTGCCCATGGCGATCCCGAACAGCAGTCCGTAATGCCGCATGCCGAAGTAGCTGGCGATCGCATAGGCGATCACGTCAATCTCCGCTCCCAGTCCGGCGCCGACGCATATCGCGACAATGACGGCCGAGACCAGTGACTGATCGAATGGCAGGAGCATAAGACAACCGACGATCGGCAACAGGAAGGTCATTGCGCCGATCAGGCGAATGTCGGCGCGATCGAGCAAGGCGCCACAGCAGAGGCGGGCCACGATCGAGGCCAGCCCTGCGCAGCCAACCAACATGGCCGCTTCCGACCGGCCAATACCCCTTTCGGTCAACATGGGCACGAGATCCACGATCAGCGCACCGAGCGGCAGCGTGGCGAGAAGCGCGGCGAGGGTGATCTGCCAATAGGCAGCCGACCGTAGACCGCCGCGGATCGATATGCCCGGAATTGCGGCTCGCTCGGATTTGGTCTTCGCTTTCGCTCGTCCGAGATCGGAGGCATCCCGAAAGAAGAAGAAAACCAGCGGTAGCAGGATGACTGCGGAACCGATGCCCAATATGGGGAATGTCGCGCGCCAGCCGAAGACGGCAATCAGCTTCATTGTCAGCGTCGGCACGAACGCTATGCCTACGCCGGTTCCGCAGAAGGCGATCGCCATCGCTATTCCCCGCCTTGTCCTGAAGCGGCCGGCGACCGTGGTGGCCCATACATTGGGTTTCATGCAAACGGTGCCCAGGGACACGACGCCCCAGCAGAGTACCCAGCTCAACGGGGTGGATGCTCCGAGAGTGAGTAGCGCGAATCCCGCGCAATACACGCAGGAACCGATGAGCGCGATCACGCGCGCGCCGACACTATCGACGAGATGGCCGATGATGGGCGCCATTGCGACCGAAATGACACTTACAATGGTTATGCCCAGAGAGATTTGCGTGCGGGACCAACCCAGATCCTGGCTGATCGGCTCCATGAACAGGCCGAGCGTATTCGTGTGCAACTGCGATATCAGGAGACCGATCAACGACGTTGCCAGCAGCATTGCGCCCGATCTGAGCGTTTCATCACGGGCGCTGGTAGACAATCCGGTTTCGGATAACAGCGTGCGTTGGCTGAAAGTGCTCGCCGCCGGCGTCTTTGTCGGCATCAAATCTTTGCGTCCGGATGGCGTGATCGTCATCAACGTCCCTTTTTCAAGCCGCCGTCTGGCTGACGAATTTGGTGGCCAGATAGGCGTCGATGGCCTCGGTGCCGCCCTCCGAGCCATAGCCGGAATCCTTGACACCGCCGAAGGGAACTTCGGGAAGTCCGATGCCGAAACCATTGATGGACAGCATGCCAGCTTCGATCGCGGATGCAGCGTTCGTCGCGGTCAGCGTCGATCCAGTGAAAGCAAAGGACGCAAGTCCGTAGGGAAGCCGATTGGCTTCGGCGATGGCTTCGTCAAAGGATGAGAAGCTCGATATTAGAGCAAGCGGGCCGAAGGGCTCCTCGTTCATCGCCCGCGCCTCACGAGGCACGCCGGTGAGCACGGTCGGTTCGTAAAAATAGCCCTTATTCGCTATCCTTTTGCCGCCGGTTTCCAGGCGGGCGCCTTTCCGGGCCGCATCCGCCACCATTTCCTCCATCGCCGTCACACGCCGAGGATTGGCAAGCGGCCCCATCTGCGTCCCCTCATCCATTCCGTCGCCAATCCGAAGAGCCCGGCTTTTCGAGACGAAAGCCTGGACGAAATCGTCATGGATCCGTTCGTGAACGAGAAAGCGGGTCGGGGAAACACAGATCTGCCCGGCATTTCTGAACTTCCAGCCGACCAGCGCGGCCGCGGCGGTCTCGACGTTTGCATCCTCGAAAAGAAGCGCCGGGGCATGCCCGCCAAGTTCCATGGTGGCCCGCTTCATGTGCTGGCCGGCGAGGCCAGCGAGGTGCTTGCCGACCTGGGTCGAGCCGGTGAAGGTGATCTTGCGGACCACCGGATCGCTGATGAGCCGTTCCGATATCTGGTCCGGGCGCCCATAAACGAGATTGAGCACGCCCTTTGGCAATCCTGCGTCGAGGAACGCCTGGACCATGGCGGCAGGTGCCGCCGGTGTTTCCTCAGCCGCTTTCAGGATAATCGAGCAGCCGGCGGCAAGCGCGGTACCGACTTTTCGCGCTACCTGGCTCACAGGGAAGTTCCAGGGCGTGAAGCCTGCTACGACGCCGACGGGCTCCTTGAGGACCAATTGATAGGTGCTCGAGGTACGGGCCGGCACAACCCGCCCGTAGATGCGCTTCGCCTCGTCCGCCATCCAGTCCACGATATCGGCTGAACCTATGACCTCGCCGCGCGAGTCATAAAGGGGTTTTCCTTGCTCAAGCGTCATCAGGCGAGCGATGTCCTCGCTGCGTTCGCGTATCAGTTCGGCAGCACGACGCAACACGCGCGATCGTTCGACTGCGGGCGTGCCGCGCCATATGTGAAAACCGGCCTCCGCTTCCCTGACGGCATCGGCGAGATCGCTCTCTTCGGCATGCGCGACCTCACCGATCCGTTCTTCCGTCGCTGGATTGATTACCGGAATCACCCTGCCTGCCCCGCCATCGCGCCAGCGGCCGCCGATGAGAAGCTGCGTATCGGGATAGGTCGATTTGGTCACCTCGGTCACATCCTCGGATTTGCATCGCGCTATTCGGCACTCGGGCCGAAGGCGGATTTTCAGGGTCCCGCTTCGATACGGGGCTTGAACCTGCAGATGCATCGGTTTGCTGACGCTTCGCAAGGCGACCCGTCCATTCAGGCCGGGCCGCATATTGGAAACCACATATGTGGTTTTGAAGGTTTGGCCTCGTCCCGACCTCGACAGATTACCTAAACCGGAAAAGTATAAGGGCGCGATGGTGAAATCATCTCCGCCACAATCGCGGGTGCAATAAGTTTTCGGGAAAATTGGGAAGGACATAGGTGGATCTCCATTTGAGAGATAAGGTCGCGTTTGTGACGGGAGCAAGTCGAGGGATCGGTTTTGCTATTGCATCGGAACTAGCTAAAGAGGGCGTTGCAGTTGGCATGGTGGCGCGGGACCCCGATCAACTGAACGCCAGCGTGGGCGAAATTCGTGCCCAGGGTGGACGCGCTTTTGCTGTTGCAGCCGATATCAGCCGCTCGGATGAAGTCCGTCGTAGCATCCAGATGGTCGAGCGTGAATTGGGCTCGATCGATATCCTCGTCAACAATGCGGGCTCTTCTCCCATGGGGACGATCGAGCACATGCCGGACGAGGCCTGGGCCAAATCGCTCGAGCTCAAGCTGATGGGCTATGTGCGCTGTAGCCGAGAACTGGTGCCATCCATGCGCGCACGGAGCAGCGGGCGCATCATCAACATCGTGGGCAGGAGCGGAAGGCAGCCACGATCGACCTACATGGTCGGGGGAGCCGTAAATGCCGCCCTGCTCAACTTCACCAAGGCGCTGGCAGACGATCTTGCGGCGAGCAACATCCTCGTCATCGGAGTCAATCCAGGGCCCATTCAGACCCGACGCATGGATAGCCTGCTCGAACAGAGCGCCGAAATCAATGGATCGTCGCAGGAGACGGCTGCCCGCTCCTCCCGGGAATCGGTTGCGCTGGCGCGGGCAGGCCGGCCCGACGAGGTGGCCGGGCTAGTAGCCTTTCTTTGCTCCGATCGCGCCTCGTACATCACAGGCACCTGCATCGACGTGGATGGCGGAGGAACCGCCTGCATCTGACGCCCGGAGCGGCGGGCAGGCACCAACAACTAACGGCAAGCCCGCTGAGCAAGACGGGCCAAGTGATAGGGGAGTTGAAATCATGAGTATGATCACCACAGCATTGGCCGACATCAAACTGGCGCAAGGGCGCACGCGATCCGCTCGGATGTGCGCTCTGTTGGCCTCGGTCGCTACGTCTATGGCGTGGTCGTCGGCCACCTTCGCGGCAGCAGCCAACGATGCGCCCCCAGCGGCGGCAGTTGAGGCGGAGGGGGCCAATGGCGCCGCAGCGGAGCTGGTGAGTACGGGCATGCAGGATATCGTGGTGACGGCGCAGAAGCGTGCGGAGAATATCCAGAAGGTCCCGCTTTCGATCATCGCCAAGTCGGGCGGACAGCTCGAACAAGCCGGCGTGACGAACATCACCGAACTTCAGAAGATTGTACCGAATCTGAGCTTCACATCCAATTCGCAGGCTTCCAGCGCGGTCATTCGGATCCGGGGGTTCGGGTCGATCGCCAATTCGGCCATCGATCCAGACGTCGCTTCCTATATCGACGGCGTCTATATCGCGCGGCCGGGTGCGATGCTCACCAGCTTCCTGGACGTCTCCTCGATCGAGGTGCTGCGTGGACCGCAAGGTACGCTGTTCGGCCGCAATTCGGCCATCGGCGCCATCTCGCTGACGACGAACGCGCCGTCTCTTACCAAGGCATCGGGTGAGGCCTATGTCGAATATGGGAGCTACAACGAATATAAGCTGCAGCTCATCGGCAATGTGCCGGTCAGCAATAACTTCGCTCTGCGTGCTGCCGGTTTCTACAAGAGCTTCGACGGTTATATCCGCAACAATCTGGACGGTCGGCGATATGGCGGCACGAACACGCTCGCCGGACGCCTGTCCGCCAAGTGGGAGATCACGCCCAATCTGACGTGGGTGGTTCGCGCTGACTATGCGAAGATGGGTGGCGATGGATTCAATCTTGCCCAGGTCTATGCGAGCAGCGCGACGCCGGCCCAGCTCGCGTCCTATGTCAGCAGGCTGGGTGGGCCGGCGAATGCTCCGACGATATCCGATCGGCCCACCTATCGAGCAAACCAGCGTTTCGACGATCCGACGCTCAACGACCGGCAGGGCGGTGTCGTCAGTGATATGAGTTTGCAGTTCGGCAAAGGCTACACTCTTCGCCTGATCAACGCCTACCGCGAGTGGCACAATCGCCAGACCGATGGCGACATCATGATGACGCCACTCGATATCCTCAATCGTCGTGGGCGCTATTCAAGCACTAACCAGAGCCATGAACTGCAGATCCTGTCGCCCAAGGACGAACTGCTCGACGGACGATTTAATTTCGTGCTGGGCCTTTATTATTTCCGCGAGCGGTACAAGACGACCGAGACGCTGGATTTCGGTTCCCAGTTCTGCAGCTTCATCCTTCCGCTTCTCGGCAGGTCAGCAGGTATCCCATCTTGCCTGGCCAGCCCTCAGCTTGCGGCTTCGGTCGGCAATTTCAACCAGCTCGGGAAAAGCCTGGCGGCCTATGCGCAGGCGGATTTCAAGCTGACACCCCAACTCGTGCTGACGGTCGGCGCGCGCGGCACCTTCGATCGAAAGGACGGCCGGTTCGAGCAGACAATCAACAATTCGGCGGCGACCATCGTTCGCGCATCGGAACTCACCACGGGCTTGCGCTTCCGCAAGGACCGCCCGACCTGGCGCTTCAATCTCAGCTGGGAACCCACCGATGGCGTGATGACATTCGCCTCGTACTCGACAGGCTACAAGTCGGGTGGATTCAATCAGAGCGGTGGCGCGCCTGCGCTTACGCGTGTGGATCGAACCTTCAATGCCGAGACGACGACCGAATATCAGGCGGGCATAAAGAGCGCGTGGCTCAATCGGCGCCTGGTGCTGAACGCCAATCTCTATCAGACGGACCTGCACAATTTTCAGGACAAGTCCTTCAATGGCGTCACCTTTCTCGTTCGCAATGCGGGCGATATCCGGGCTCGTGGTGCCGAGTTCGAGGGGCAGATATTGCCTGTCGATCGCTTCAAGATCGAATTTTCCGGCGCCTATATCGACTCGGTATATAGCCGCAATGTGAATGCGCCCGGCCTGCCCGGTTGTACCGGCGCGGCGAATTCCTGTCCGAGGGTTCAGGACCTCACTGGCCGTCCGACCTCATTCGCACCGAAGTGGACGCTCTATGGCGCAGTCGAATATGAGACGCCGACATTCCTCGGCGGCTTCAAGGCCGTGGCGAGAGGCGATGTCAGCTACACCGATCGGATGTACACGTCGAATGACGCCAATCCCCAAGGGATCGTGGCCAGCCGCACGCTCTTCGGCGCTCGCATCAATCTGATCAGCCCGGATCGTAGCTGGACACTATCGATATATGGGCAGAACCTGACCAACGCGCATTATTATAACTACAGCTTCCAGCAGTTGCTCGCTTCGGCACTGGGTGGAAATGTGCCTGCCACGGGCGCTACGCTGCTGCGAGCCTATATGGGACCGCCAAGGACGCTGGGCGCCAGCATCAAGAAAAGTTTCTGACCGACCGGCTCGTCTCCGCAGGGAATCCGGCCCTGCGGGGGCGAGCCTCGATGCCGATCCGGTCTGACTCGATTGATCGGATCGGTAAATCGATGTCCCGATGCTTTGAAGTAGCCGCTTTCCGGCGCCCTTGGAGGTTCCCATTCGATGGATTTTGCCCTCAGCGACGAGCAGCGGATGCTCCAGGAACTCGTCGCGCGTTTCGTTGCTGATGAACTTCTTCCTCTGGAAGCCGGACTGTTGAAGCGGGAGGCAGACGGTGGGGATTTTGCGCTCGATCGACATGAGCAGGAAAGGCTGGACCGGCGGGCCGGCGAGCTTGGCCTCTTTGGCCTCGACGCGCCGGAAGATGTCGGCGGCGCCAACCTGCCGATGGTCGCCATCGTCGGCGTCGAGGAGGAACTCGGGCGGTCGATCGTTCCCTACAGCCTGCCGCCGGATAGTCCCAACCTGCGCATGTTGATGGAAACGGTCACGGATCGTCAACGCGAAGCCTATCTCGCGCCTTACGTTGCGGGCACGCTCGTCTCGGCGATTGCGATTTCAGAGCCCGGGGCGGGCTCGGACCCGATGGCGATGACGACACGCGCCACGCGAGACGGTGATGACTGGATACTCAACGGCCGCAAGATCTGGATAAGCCGCGCCGACAAGGCTGATTTCACCATCGTCATGGCCGTGACTGGGCGATCGTCTGGTGATCGTCCCGCTATCTCTGCTTTCATCGTGGATCGGGATACGCCGGGGCTGCTGCTGGAGCGGCGCATCGCCATGATCGGTGGGCAGACGAGCTATGAAATCGCTTTGGACAATTGTCGGATCGGAGGCTGGAAACTGCTTGGATGCGAAGGTGAAGGCTTCGCGCCGATGCAGACTCGCCTGGGTACGCGAAGGGTGCAGATGGCGGCGTGGGCGGTGGGCATGGCTCAGCGGTCACTTGATATGATGATCGCCTTCGCGCCGGAGCGATCCACTTTCGGCGTTCCGCTGTCGGAACGTCAGGCGGTGCAGTTTTGGATCGCCGAGGCTGCTACCAAGATTCATGCCGCGCGACTGATGGTCTATGACTGTGCATGGAAGATCGATCAGGGCGAAGATGTCCGTTCCGAAATCTCCATGATCAAATGGTTCGCTGTCGAGATGGCCTATGCAGTCGTCGATAACGCGATGCAGCTATTCGGGGCGATGGGCATGACCAAGGATCTGCCGCTCCATCTGATGCAGTCCAAGCTGCGCACGATGCGAATCTATGACGGCCCGACCGAGATCCACAAATGGGTGGTTGCGCGCCGGCTCCTCGGCACCAGGCGATAGGGGACACGCCGTGCAAGAGCTTTGGGGGGATGGAGTAAGCCTGCGGTTGCAGGGGCCGGTGGCGGTCATCACGATCGACAACCCGCCCCATAATCATGTTTCGCCGGCGATGATGGCCGCTTTGGCGGATTGTCTCGCCGCCGCGGACGCGGAAAGTCAGGTGCGTGTCACGCTCCTCACCTCGGCGGGCAAGAGCTTCTGCGCTGGCGCCGATTTTACAGGCGGCGGCCGTTCCGCCGATGATGATATGACCCAGGCATCGCGCCTATATGGGGAAGCCGCCCGTATCATTCGGCTGCGCAAGCCGATCGTCGCGGCCATTCAGGGGGCCGCCATCGGAGCAGGCCTGGGCTTGGCCCTGTTATGCGATTTTCGGATCGCTTCGACCGAGGCGCGCTTTGCCGCCAATTTCGTGAAGCTTTCCTTTCATCCGGGCCTTGGGCTCACCTACAGCCTGCCGCGCGCGGTGGGCGCGCAAAGGGCTTCGCTGATGCTTCTGACCGGCCGCCGGCTGAAGCCGGAAGAGGCGCTCCACTGGGGTTTGATCGATGGGCTGGCCCAACCGGACGCGCTGTTCGATCATGGGCTGGGCGTTGCCATGGAAATCGCTGGAAATGGGCCCCTTGGCGTGACCGCGACCCGCCAGACCATCAGGGCTGATCTGGTTGCCGGTTTTGAAGGGAGCATTGCAACCGAACTCGCCGCGCAGCGGCTGCTGCGCGTGAGCGACGACTTTGAAGAAGGTGTCCGTGCGGTGGCCGACCGGCGGCACGGAAACTTCACCGGACGATGACAGATATTGTAGCGGAGCCCCGACGATGACCAGCCTGAACGATAAGCCGAGCGGACCGCTGTCGGGCATTCGCATCCTCGACCTGACCAGCGTGGTCAATGGCGCTTACGGCACTCAGATACTCGCCGATCAGGGCGCCGACGTGATCAAGCTCGAATATCCCGGAGACGGCAGCGAGCGTGGCGGTGATATCATGCGCTGGGCCGGTGCGCCTCCGGAAGGGGCTAAACCTGGCATGGGGCCGATTTTCTTGATGATCAACCGGAACAAGCGATCGCTTCTGCTTGACCTCCGGCAGGATTCGGCCCGCGACACGCTTAGAGGCCTGGTAGCCTGGTGCGATGTGCTGGCCACCTCCGTCCGTTATGACGGAATGGTCCGGCTCGGCCTAAGCTATGAGGACGCGGCGGCGATCCGACCGGATATCGTCTATGCCCACGCCGCCGGGTTCGGGTCGGACGGTCCGCGTGCCGGCGAGCCGGCCTATGACGATCTCATCCAGTCCGCTTCGGGGTTCACCGATATCCTTTCACGGGTGGATGGCGATCCCACGCCTCGCATGATGCCGACCCTTATTGCCGACAAGGTGTCGGGCCTGTTCTTCGCGCAGGCCGTGAGCGCCGCACTTCTTCATCGGGAACGTACAGGGGAGGGGCAGTTCATCGAGGTTCCGATGATGGAGGCGGTGACCAGCTTCCTGCTTGTGGAGCATCTTTACAATCAGACCTTTATCCCTCCCACCGGCGACTGGGCCTATGACAGGATCGTCAACCCCAATCGCAAACCATTCCGCACGAAGGACGGCTATATCAGCTTGCTGCCCTATACCGATCGGCATTGGGAAGCCTTCTTCGCGGCGGCGGGCTTCGATGAAGGAACCCGATCAGACCCGCGCTTCATCGGACATCCGAACCGCGTGAAAAACGCTCGTGAGCTTTACGGGCTGGTCGAACGGGCGGCAGCTCAGAAAACGTCGCGGGAGTGGCTCGACATCCTTCAGCCGCTCTCCATTCCGGCCACGCTGGTGAACCGCCTCGACGATCTGCCGTCAGATCCTCAGCTCGCAGCGGTCGACTTCTTCCAATCCTTCGATCATCCGGAGATCGGGCTCTATCGGCAGGTCAAGCCGCCCGTCCGGTTTTCCAGGACGCCGGCGAGCATTTACCGCCATCCGCCGATGCTGGGCGAGCACACGCAAGAGATTCTGGCGGAGCTTGAAGATGGCGGTAGGGTTGACAGCTAATAGTCTCGGCCGCGACGGCGCATGCGCGCCCGGTCCCACCACTGCCTAGGCCAGAAGCAGATCGGAAGCTTTTTCCGCCATCATGATGACGCATGCATTGATGTGCGCACCCACGATGCTGGGCATCGCGGATGCATCCACGACCCGAAGATTGTCAACGCCATGAACCCGTAGCTCAGGGTCCAGAACACGGCCCATGCCCGCTGTTCCGCACGCATGGTTGATGGTTCCTGTCGTCTGGCGGATCCACGACGCGATCTGCGTTTCGCTAGAGCGTTCGGCGGGGTCGATGGGCGCGCCGCGAAAGGGCGCGAATGGCGCCGTTTCCACCACGTCCAGCGCGATGCGGCTGGCTTTGACGAGGCTATCCAAATCCTCCGGATTCGATAGGAAATTGAGCTGGATGGCCGGCGCGACACGGGGGTCGCGTGATCGGAGTCGCACCCATCCGCGGCTTTTCGGTCGCAGTAGCACGGGGCGGACGGAGAAGCTATCTTCGAACGCGCTGCGCACGCCAGGAAACCAGATATGAGGCTGGAGGCTTGATCCGCGAAAAATGATCTCAGTGTCCGGGCAAGACAAGCCCTTGTCCGTTTTGATGAAGGCGCAGGCGCCCGGCAGCATGGTGGCGGGGCCAGTGCCGCGAAGATAGGCCTGGATCATGGCTCTGCCGATCCGGTCGGCGCGCATCAACCCGTGGAACGGTCCGGGTTGTCGGCGGCGCCACGAAAAGAAGGCGCCAGGATGATCCTGTAAGTCCTGGCCGACGGGCAGATTCGTTCGGACGGCGATGTCGAAGGCGCGAAGATGGTCCGCTGGCCCGATGCCGGAACGCATCAGCAGAAGGGGGGTATTGATGGCACCGGCACTCAGAATCACTTCGCGTCGAGCAAATGCCTTCCTCAGCTTGTCGCGACGGCGATAGGAAATACCCGTCGCGCGATTCCCTTCGAACAGTATTTCTGTCACGAGTGACCGGGGAAGAACCGTAAGCCTTGGTCTTCCCGCTGCCGGTTTCAGATAGGCGCGTGCCGTGGAGTGGCGATAGCCATTGCGCAAGGTGAATTGCATCCAGCCGAAGCCTTCGGCGTCCGCGCCATTAATGTCATGGCTTTCAGGAAATCCGGCAGCTTTGCCTGCTTCGAGCCAGGCGGCCAGCAACGGATCCCGACTAGCGCCTGAGCATGTATGCAGCGGTCCGGAGCCTCCCCGCCAGAAATCCTCCCCGCCTTCCCATGTCTCGGCTCGCTTGAAATAAGGCAGGACGTCCTCAAACGACCATCCGGGAGCGCCTTCGCCAGCCCAACGATCATAGTCATTCGGATGGCCGCGCGTATAAGCCATGAAATTGACCGAACTCGATCCACCTAGCGTCTTCCCCCTGATGAGCGGGACGCGCTGGCCTGTGAGACTGGTTTCGGGAAGGCTATCATAGCCCCAGTCGTGGAGTCGCCAATCCTGGAGCTTGCCCAGGCCGAGAGGCACATGGATCAGCGGATCGAGGTCCCGCCCCCCCGCCTCCAGCAGCAGCACCGAATAGGTGCCATCGGCCGTCAGGCGATTGGCGAGCACACATCCTGCGCTTCCCCCACCGACAATGATGAAATCGAAGGTCTCTCCAGTTTTCGTCATTGAGGTCGACTATCCGAGGAACCCGCGTTCAAGAACCCAGGGCGTTGAAAAACACAGATGTGGCTTTGCTGTCCAGGCCGGCTGTGAGAACCCCGTCGGGCTTGCGCGAACAGGACATTGCGCGCACCAAATTCGCATTATGACAGCCCAGTTGGAAACATTTTCGGAGGCCCGCCTCGAGGCAATCGAGGCGCAGATCGATGGCGTTTCGGCCGTCAGCGAGATCTGGCAGGGGCTCTCATCCTTGGATGATCGGCAGGCCTACGCTCTGCAGGTTCAACTCGCGGCTCACCGGGGGCGGCGTGGCGACCCGGTGATCGGTTACAAGGCGGCCTACACGGCGCCTGATGCCCCTGGGGGACCCCGGGTAGGAACGCTGCGCCAGGATCACATGCTTGCTTCAGGTGATGTGGTCCCCTTGTCCGGTGCGACGCTGCTCGAAGCGGAGATCGCGGTTCGCCTCGGACGGGATTGCCCGGGCGGAGTCGATCGCGACGCCGTTCGGGATATGATCGAAGCGCTGATGCCTTCTTTCGAGATCGTACCGATGCTGGAGCGGCGCAGCGGCTGGAGCCGGGCACAGTGGATCGTGGCAAACAAGATCGGCGGCCATGTAGTGCTGGGTGCGCCGGTCTGCGACCCGGCCATGATCGATCTTGTTTTGGAACAGGTGACGCTTGTGGTCGATGACGGCGCTGAGATTTCCGGATCGGGCGCGCTGGTGATGGGCGATCCCATGGATTCGGTGCGGTTCGTCGCCGACACCTTGGCGCGGGCCGGAGGGATGCTGGAGGCCGGTAGTGTCGTGATCACCGGCGCCATGACCAGACCGGTCATGCTTGACGGATCGGAGGCGCGCGCGCGCGCTGATTTCTCGAGCCTGGGGCGCATCGCGGTGGATTTCCATCGCATCCCATGACGGCTGGCACGTGCGTCGCTTTCTCCTGGCGAGCAAGGACGAAGCGCGCATTCAGAAAAAGAAGAGGATCTTGAATGTCCGAGTTATTGTCAGGCGCGAGAGACAGTCAGGCCCTGCCCACCGGGGGGCACTTCCTGGTCGAAATGCTTCGCCGGCAGGGCGTGACCCGCATTTTCACCGTACCCGGCGAAAGCTTCCTGCCAGTGCTGGATGCGCTGGTCGACGTGCCCGAGATCGAGATCATCACCTGCCGTAACGAAGGTGGTGCCGCGATGATGGCCGAAGCCCACGGCAAATTGACCGGAGAGCCGGGAATCTGCTTCGTCACCCGAGGCCCAGGTGCAACCAATGCCAGCTGCGGCGTTCATGTCGCGGCGCAGGATTCGACACCCATGATCCTGTTCATCGGGCAGGTCGATCGCCAGGCGATGGGCCGCGAAGCCTTTCAGGAAATCGAATTCCGGGAGATGTTCCGTCCGCTCGCCAAATGGGTCGCCCAGATCGACGAAGGCGATCGACTGGCGGAACTCTTGGGCAGGGCATTCGCCACCGCGACCTCCGGTCGGCGCGGCCCGGTCGTCCTGGCGCTGCCCGAAGATATGCTGGCGGAGCCGGTGAAGCGGCAGCCTGCTCTGCGCTATCAACCCAGCGAACCTGGCGTTGATGCTGCTGATGCTGACCGGCTGCTGCAGTTGCTTGCGAAAGCGCGCAGGCCGCTGCTGCTGCTGGGCGGCGGCGGATGGGATGTCGGGGCGTGCGACGATGTCAGGTCGTTCGCCGAACGTTGGAAAATCCCGGTGGCGGTTTCCTTCCGGTGCCAGGGCCTGATGGACAATGCCCATCCCTGCTATGTCGGCGACCTCGGTATCGGACCCGGCCCTGCGCTGGTGGAAGAGGTCGAGGCCAGCGATCTCCTTATCATATTGGGAGCCCGGCTGGGTGAGGTGACCACGGCCGGCTACAAACTGATCGATATTCCCGAGCCGCGCCAGCCGATCGTCCATATCCATCCATCGGCCGAAGAACTGGGCCGGGTCTACCGTCCGGCGCTCGCGATACAGGCGGGAGTCCGGTCGATGGCCCGCTCCCTGGCGGCGATGGAACCTGAAGGGATAAGGTCGAGCATCCCATGCGAAGCGCTTCGGGCGGCATATCTGGCATGGACTGAAGTGCCAGCGATCCCTGGGCACGTTCAAATGGGCGACATCATGAGGTGGCTGCGGGACCGGCTGCCTGCCGACAGCATAATTACCAATGGCGCCGGGAACTATGCGTCCTGGCCCAATCGATATTATCGGTACCGGGGACTAGGAACAATGCTCGCGCCTACGTGCGGGTCCATGGGATATGGATTACCCGCGGCAATCGCTGCCAAGCTTCACCATCCCGAGCGTGCGGTGATCGCCTTTGCTGGCGATGGCTGCCTGATGATGTCGATGCAGGAGATAGCGACTGCCGTAAAATATCGCGCGGCAGTGATCATCCTTATTGTCAACAATGGCATGCTGGGCACAATTCGCCTGCATCAAGAGCGCGATTTCCCGGGCCGTGTGATCGCAACCGATCTTGCCGGCCCTGATTTCGCCGCGATCGCGCGAGGGTTCGGCGCGCATGGCGAAACTGTGCGCTCAACCGAGGAATTCGCCCCCGCCTTCGGCCGCGCGATCGCCTGTGGCGGGCCGGCGCTGATCGACATCATCGTTGACCCCGATGCGCTGACCCCCACGATGACGCTTACGGCATGGCGAGCGGTAGCCGAAGAGCGGCTGGCTTCCATCGGGATGTAGAGCAGCAGCGATGTTGGGCAATGAAGTGAAAACGGAGCCGCCCCTTTGTGCAGCATGGCGACCGACAGGACGACCGAAACGCGTGATTCCTCCGGCGGGCGCGTGGGACATGCACGCCCATCTGGTCGGCCCGGCAACAACTCAGTCTGCCACTCGCCTGTTCACGGCGCCGGAAGCGACCGTTCATGACTACATAGGATTGCTCGATCAGCTTGGCATCCAACATGGCATGATCGTCCAGCCTACAGTACATGGCCATGACCATCATATCCTGCTGAACGGATTGCGGGCCTATCCAAGCCGACTGTCGGGGGTTGCCGTAGTCAACGCCGAAATGGCGCCAGCCGAACTTGACCTTCTGCGCGATGCCGGCGTCATCGGGGCCAGGCTATTCGATATATATGGTGACGGCGCCGCGATGGCGGACCTGGAGTCGATCGCGACGCTCTGTGCCGAGCGAGGCTGGTTCCTGCAGCTTGCCGGGCCCGGACGGCTCTACCCTCTACTGGAAGCGCGCCTCGCCTCGCTCCGCCTGCCTGTCGTGATCGATCATCTCGGTTGGATGGATCTGACGGATGGGGCGACAGGTGGCATCCTTGATTGCCTGCTGCGGCTGGTCCGATACGACCATGTCTACCTTAAGCTTTCGGCGCTCAATCGGCTATCGAAGCAGGGGCCGCCCTTCGCGGATGTCGTGCCGCTCGCTCGCTCACTAATCGATGTCGCGCCCGAGCAAATTCTCTGGGGCAGCGACTGGCCCCATATCGGGCTCCCCGATGCCACGCCTGGCACGGAAGCGGTTCTTGATTTCCTGGCCGATTGCACGTGCAACGCCCGGCAGGAGCTTATCCTAGTACATAACCCCCGGAAGCTGTTCCGAGCCACAAAGGACGCGCGACCATGAATTCGATGGGCCGGCCCCAAACCGATCACCGGATGGCCATGCCGGATGGCGCTATCCTACATGTCGCAATCGATGATTTTACCGATCCCTGGGTGCAGGCGGGAAGCATAGTCTTCCTCCATGGGCTTGCGGAATCCGGCCTTCTCTGGCGCGCTTGGAGCCCTGCATTTTCCCGCCGGTGGCGCGTCATTCGCCCCGATCATCGCGGATTTGGCCTTTCATCGCCAGTATCCGCCGATTTTACTTGGAGTCTCACGAAGCTCGAGGACGATTTAGAGACGTTGCTCGATCAGCTCGAACTCGACAGCGTTCACCTCGTAGGCGCGAAGATCGGGGGAACCTTGGCGCTGGATTTCGCGGCTCGGCGGCCGGAACGCTTGCTCAGCGTCACCGCGATCGGCGCTCCTCTTTCCATGGTCGAAAGAAGCGACCAGCTATCCGCCGCGGTTGCCCAAATCGGTAGCGACGGTGTTGAAAGCTGGGTGCGCGAAACGACTGCCGGCAGGATGGGAGCCTCGATGGGTGAGATCGAGGTTCAATGGTGGATCGATCTGATGAGTCGCACACCTGCGAATACGTTGCTGGGATTTATGCCGATGGTAGCGACCATAGATGTGCGTCCATTACTCGACCAGATTTCGATCCCCACTCTTCTTCTGACGTCGTCCCACGGCTTGTTCTCGCCCGATGAACTCATCGGCTGGCAGCGAGCGGTGCCGGACAAGCGCAAGATTTGCGTCATCGACACCGATTCCTATCATCTCGCGGCATCGCATCCCGACAGTTGCACAGAGATTGTCGTGCGTTTCCTAGAGGATGTGGAAAGCGGCCGATCATCGCCGTGGCGAACCGAACCACTGAGAGGAGATCAGGTATGACATTGGCTGGAAAAACCCTCCTCATAACCGGGGGGAGCCGCGGGATTGGCAAGGCCATCGCCCTTCGCGCAGCCGCGGACGGCGCGAATATCGTCATCGCCGCCAAGACCACCGAGGCGCATCCCAAGCTGGAAGGGACGATCTTCACCGCCGCTGACGCCATCGAACAGGCGGGTGGGCGGGCTCTGCCCCTGGCACTCGACGTCCGTGATGCCGAGGCGGTAGAAAGAGCGGTTGCGACGGCTGCAGCTCATTTCGGCGGCATCGACATCTGCGTGAACAATGCGTCGGCCATAGACCTGTCCAGCACAGAAGCTATCGAGATCAAGCGCTTCGATCTGATACAGCAGATCAACATGCGCGGAACTTTCATCGTGTCTCGCGCCTGCCTGCCCTATCTGCGCGCTGCCTCAAATCCTCATATCCTGGCGCTGTCGCCCCCGTTGGCCATGAGAGCCGACTGGTTCGCACAGCATCTGCCTTACACAATCAGCAAATATGGCATGTCGATGGTGATGTTCGGATTGGCTGAGGAACTCAAGTCCGACGGCATCGCCTGCAATGCACTCTGGCCGAGAACAACTGTCGCGACGGCAGCTGTCCAGTTTGCACTAGGCGGCGAGCCGTTGATGCGGCGGTCGCGCAGGCCGGAAATCATGGCCGATGCGGCATATGCAATTTTCTGTAGGCCGGCCCGATCTTGCTCGGGCCGCTTTTTCTTTGACGATGAAGTTCTACGCGAAGAAGGCCAGGTTGATCTTGATAAATATCGGTATAATCCGATCGAAACTCTGCAGGCGGATATCTTTGTAGACGAAGATGATCCGGAGTTGAAATAATCATCTCAACGGGATGCGAGGCGATTAGGTATCGTTCCAGGTCGTAAAACCGAGCTGGCCGGATGCCAGAGAGCACAGCTCTCTCAATCTGGCGGCTATGTTACCGTCTGCGCGTAAATCCGCTTGCGTCGGATTGCCAATGGCGGTCATCGAAAAGACCATTTCACCGAAGCGATCGAATATCGGCGCCGCGATGGCGTCGAATCCGAAATGCTGCTCCCCCGATGAAAAAGACAGGCGGATGCGCTTGATCTCCTCGAAGGCTATGCTGAGATCGGCATTAAGTTTGGAGGCTGTTATTTTTCGTTCGCGAGCTAATTGAGCGATCTCGGCGCTCAGAAGCGGCTCGATCGCAGCGGGCGCCGTGAGTGCGGCCCACAGCCGCCCCGTGGCCGACGTCGCCAACGGCAGGACGGTACCTTCGCCGATCCGCAAAGAGATCGAGCCCCCTGCACCGCTGATCCAGCGCACCACGGTTGTTCCTGCGGTGCCCCACACATTCAGATGGATGCCGCTGATATTCGGGAGCGACCGCGCTTCTTCCAATGCTCGCAGGGCGATCTCCATGCCATCCATGCGGCGCAATGCTTCCAGCCCTAGCTGCACGGCAAGGGGTCCTAGGCCATAACGGCCGCTTGTTGGATCCTGAACAGTGAGCCCGCCTTCGCCGAAACTGACCAGATAGCGATAGACGTTGCTTGGCGCCATCTGCACATGGGCAGCGATCTGTGCCAGCGGCACCGGTTCTCGGCCGTTCAGCAGAGCGCTCATGATCCGCAGTGCCGCGCGCGCGGATTGTACCCCATGTGGGACCTTGCCCTCACCATCTCCTGAAGCCACTGCCTGTCAGCCTTTATGCGCCTACGCTTAAGCGCGGCTGTAGTGCATGCGCGCCGGATCTGCCAGCATGGATTACCAGGCGATCATCGTCGCGCCTGAGCCGGGCACCACATGATTCTCGATCGCTCCCAGCCCTTCTATCTCCACACGGACGACATCTCCTACCGCGAGATAACGGGGCGGCTGGAAACCCATGCCGACGCCGCCGGGTGTGCCGGTGAAGATCAGATCCCCTGGTTCAAGCGTCATCGCCTGGCTGAGTTCCGCGATCTGGTCGGTACAGTCAAAAATCAACTGATCCAGGGTCGATCGCTGGCGCAGCTCGCCGTTGACCGATGCCGTGATGCTCTGCCCTTCCGGTTGGAATTGATCGGCGGTCGTTATCCACGGGCCAATCGGTGCGTGGCTATCGAACGATTTTCCGATCATCCATTGAGGCGATCGCAACTGCCAGTCACGGACCGATACGTCATTGCCGACGCAATAGCCGAAGATGACTTCCTTTGCGCGCGCCTTGGGAACGTTGCGGCAGCGTTTGCCGATGATAGCGACGAGTTCGGCTTCATAGTCCAGGGCATCCGACACGGGCGGCTTTTCGATGCTCCCAAAAGGTGCGTTGATGCCATTGCCATGTTTTGAAAACCAAATCTGGGCTTTCGGCATGGGAAGGCCGGTTTCTCTGACATGATCAGCATAATTGAGGCCGATCGCCAGGATCTTGCTTGGCCGCGGGACCGGCGCAAGCAGGCGCACGTCGGCCAAGGCAAAATCGGCGGGGCCGCGGGCTGCGCTTGCGAAGAGCGAGTGATATTCGCTCCAGCGCGTAATTACCTCGATGATGGTCGCGGCCTCGGGAAGTCTGGGCGAGAGATCGACGATCCCGTCTGACACGACAACCCCGATGGCTTCTGTGCCGTGTCGCTCGAAAGCGGCGATTTGCATGGATGATACCTCTTAGTGAAAGGTGTTGAGCAGCATCTTTGCTGCGGTAAGGGCCAGAAAAAGGCCAAAGACGAGGCGCAGTTTTTTGCGATCCAAGCTGTGGGCGATCCGCGCTCCGTATGGCGCCATAACGAAGGATGCCGGTGCGATCAGCGCAAATTCACATAACCGAGGGATGCGGGTGGCAGGTTAGTCGCGGCACCCCCCGCCAGAATCGCGCCGATTGTGCCCGGGACGGATATGATCGCTCCGAATACGGAAGCGGTTCCGACGGCCCGATGTATGGGAAAACCGAACATCGTCATGATCGGTACGCCCACCGTTCCGCCGCCAATGCCCATCATTGTTGAGACTGTCCCGATGAAGGTAGGAATGGCGTACTGCAGCCCTCCTCGAGGGGGCTCATCCTTTAAATGTGGTTCACGGCCCGCCACGAGGTGAATAGCTACGGGCAATGCAACTATCCCGAATACCGCCGCCAGCGCATGGCCGCCGACGAATCCAGAAACGATGCTCCCTATCAGTACCCCAAAAACCATCGGAGCCATCCAGCTACGCACCAGCGAATGATCGACTGCACCCTTCGCATTATGCGATCGTATCGACGAGAAGGACGTCGGAATGATTGTCGCTAGCGATGTACCGGTCGCCACATGCATCTGCACGTCGGGGTCGAAGCCCAACAGACCCAGCAGATAGTAGAGCACGGGCACGATGACGATCCCGCCGCCAACGCCCAACATCCCTGCGACGACACCGCCGACTAGTCCGGCTCCGATCATCGCACAGGCGAAAATCACCAGTTCAGCGGGTGAAACGATAGAAAAGTCCATAAACCCCCCTTAGGACAAGCGGCGGAGTTCGTCTCTCGTGGCCCCAGCGCGATAGCGGCGCAGGAAGTCCTCGTGATCAAGTTCTATGCCGGAAGGATTGGCCTGAAACTCAGGGGAACGCGTAAAGGCGACAAACTCGGCGTGGCTGTCATAATTATTGACGCACAACTCGACGATGTTTTGGTCGGGATCCCGATAATAAAAGCTGGTGATCGGCCCATGATTGGACGTTCGATGAGGCGTCACACCATGAACGGCGAGAGTTTCCACTTGGGCGACCAAGCGCTCCAGATCGTGGTATTTGAACTGGATATGGTTCAGGCCCGGATCGCTTGTCGGGCCAAGTGACATGCCGGGCAGTTCGAATAGAGCGAGTGTAAAGCCGCCTTCCAGAGCGGCGAAGCACGATCTCACATCAGCGGCCCTGACCTGCGGCTTTCCCGAAAGCGGGATGTCGGTTGCCATCACCTCAGGTGTATTCACCATGAACCAATCGAGTCCGAACACCGCCTCGTACCAAGCTTTAGCCTCGTCGAAACGGCCGGTCTGAAGAACCACTTCCGTGCAGGATGGCTTAGCCAAGTCGGCTACTATGCCGTGCAGCTCCTTCATCACATTCAAAGGCTGATTGCCTCTCATGAGTCCTCTCACATAATTTTATAGACAACATGTTATTCATAAGATAACGAATCGTAGGTGTCAATCTGGCACCACGGGGCAGCTGTGGGCCGATGGCGTTAACCGGAGGGGATTCGATGAAGCTCATTTCGCCTGCCAGCCTGTTTTGTGGCGTCTCGACACTTGTTCTTGCACTGCCTGCTTACGGTCAGGGTGCCGCTCCCGGGCAGGCCGCCGCGGTAGTGGCGCGGGATACCGTCGAGGATATCGTTGTCACCGCGACGCGCCGTTCCGAGCGGTTGCAGGATGTGCCGCTGGCCATCTCTGCCATCACGGGCGATCAGATGGCGCGGCGCAGCATCATGAACACGACTGATGTGGTTACGGCGGTGCCCAACATGTACGGCTCGCCCACGAACGGGCTGCGTGGCGGCACTTTCATGTTCTTGCGCGGCTTGGGCACCACAAGCCCCATGGCTTTTCTCGACCCTGCCGTATCCAACTACGTCGACGAAGTCCTGCGGCCGAGGCAGAATAATTCCACCACTAATTTCTCGGATATTGACCGGATCGAAGTATTGCGTGGTCCTCAAGGCACGACCTTCGGACGCAACTCTACCGGTGGCGCACTGAGTATCACCACCAAGAAGCCGTCGCCCGAATTCCAAGGGGATGTTAGCGTCACCTACGGAAGCTATGACGAGCACATCCTGCGAGGGATGATCAATGTGCCGCTGTCCGACAGCTTCATGATCCGGGCGACCGGCTTCTATGATAAAGCAGATGGCTGGCTGACCAACCTCACCAGAGGCGACAAGCTTATGGGCAAGAAGCTTTATGGCGGTCGCGTTGCCATTCGCCTTTTGCCTTCGGACGGTATCACATGGGATGCCTCGGCTGAACATTCGCGGTCATACGGGCTCGAAATTCGCTCCTTCGCCGGCCAGCCCAAAATCACCCGGCTTGAGGGCGTTCTCACGGGGGGCACCAATGACGTGGTTGCGGATGCGCTCGCGAACAGGGGGCTGCGCGGCAACGTCTATTCGACAAGCCTGGCCTCAAATCTCGCAATCGATCTGGGCGGCGCTGATCTCAGCCTGATCACGGGCTATAACGAGTTCCACTCGCCCTTCGTTTATGACGGCTCGGGTCTTTCGCTCACCAGCACCACAGCGACGCCGGTCCCCGCCTATCAGATCGGCGACTTGCGCGGTGACAACTTCACCCAGGAAGTGAAGATTACCGGCAAGCTTGTCGAAGACAGGCTGACCTATGTCGCGGGGCTCTTCTATCTCACCGAGAAGGATGACTTCATTCTCAGTGCAACGGCTAATCGGGTGGTCACCTGCTCTCCGGGCAGCTTCGGCGATGGTCAGGTGGTATGCCCGAATGGCCAGCGCGGCTATTATACGACGCGGCGTGGCATCCAGAAGGTGGATAGCTTTGCCGGTTATGCTCAATTCGACTTCGAGCTGACACCCACGCTGACCTTGACCGGCGGCGCTCGCTACACGGCCGAGAAGAAAACGCTGGATGCCGTTCCGGTCAGTCTTGGAGGGCTCGCCGCCGGCGGCCCGCTTACCGCCGATCTGGTTCGCTACGGCGTCGACACCAAGCTAAAAAGCTCGATCCTGACTCCCAAGGCGATCATTCGATGGAAACCATCGGGCTCGCAGATGTATTATGCGAGCTATTCACAGGGCTTCAAATCGGGCGGCTTCAATCTCGGGCCGACGCCTGCCACATCCAATTCACTCAAGCCGGAAAAGACGCGCACCTACGAGATCGGCGGTAAGGTAGAACTGTTAGATCGGCGACTGACGCTTTCGGGCGATGCTTTCTATCAGCTCACCGACAATCTCCAGCTTTCGTATAGCGCGCCTAATTTCCTGGTCGCGAACGGTGCGCCGCTGCCTGTTACCAAGAATACCGGCGACATTCGCACCCGGGGCCTGGAGCTGGAATTCACCGCGGTACCATTCCGCAATCTTGAGCTGTTCGGCGGTGCGGCGGTACAGGGGGGGCATTATCACCGGGTGAATCCCGATGCCGCGTCCTTCACCACCGCCGCAGGTGTGTTCGTCAAGGGTGTCGATCTCACCAATAAGTTGGTCTACCTGCCGGCGCGAACCTTCAATATCGGCGCGACCTATGAAATCCCGGCGGATGGGCTGGCAGGGCATTTCAGCCTTACTGCTGATTTCCGCTACCAATCAGGTTCCTGGCGTCTCGCCACCAACCAGGTCACACCTATCAAGGGCTATTCGGGCCCCTTCGAGGTTCTGAATCTGTCGGCGGGCTTCACGATGGACAACGGGCTGCGGCTGTCGGTGGAATGCCGTAATTGCACCGACAACCAGCGGATCATCGGGACCACCAGCAGCAGCTATTATTATGCCGATCCCCGGCAGATACTAGCCAGCGTTGGCTTCAAGTTCTGATAGGGAGAGGCGGATCATGCATGATCTCGTCGTTCGTGGCGGCACCATCGTCGATGGAACTGGCAAACCCGCTTATGGTGGCGATGTCGCAATCGACGGCGGCATCCTGACTGCGGTTTCCGGGCGGGCAGGCCCCGCCCGGCGCGAGATCGATGCGAGCGGTGCCATCGTCACGCCGGGATTCGTGGATATCCACACCCATTATGACGGTCAGGCGACTTGGGATCCGCTCATGTCGCCGTCCTGCTGGCATGGGGTGACGACAGCGCTGTTCGGCAATTGCGGTGTCGGCTTTGCGCCGGTGCGGCCTGAACATCGCGGGCCGCTGATCGAACTGATGGAGGGTGTCGAGGATATTCCCGGTATCACCCTGGCCGAGGGTTTGAAATGGGATTGGGAAAGCTTTCCCGAATATCTCAACGCGCTCGATCGACTGCCCCGGGTGATGGACGTCGCCGCGCAAATCCCCCATCACCCGTTGCGTGTCTATGTGATGGGCGAAAGGGGCCTTAGGCGCGAACGAGCCACGGCCGAGGACATTGCGGCGATGTTCCGCCTCACCGAGGAAGCATTGCGTGCGGGTGCGTTCGGCTTCACCACCTCGCGCACCCAGTCGCATCGTACTGTGAAGGGTGATCTGGTTCCCGGGCAGAATGCCGATGTCGAGGAATTGCTCGGCATCGGTCGCGCCTTCGGCCGCGTTGGACGTGGTGTATTCGGAATGATGAGCGATTTCGTAGACGAAACGGCCGAGTTTGCCTGGCTCGAGCGGTTGGTCCGGGAGAATGGCTGTCCGGCCTGGTTCCTGCTGACCGATCATCCATCCGATCCCGATCGCTGGCGGCGCCTCGCCGAACATATGCGGCAATCGCGCGTCAAGGGCTTGCCGATCTTCGCAGAGGTGGCTGGCCGTCCGGTCGGCGTGCTCCTCGCGGCCAATACCAGCATCAACCCCTTTTCGATGCGGCCGAGCTATCAAGCGCTGCTGGATATGTCACCGGACGATCGACTGACCGAAATGCGTAAGCCCGCCACGCGTGCCCGAATCCTGGCCGATGCGGTGCCGGCGAGTTTTCGCGAAACGGCGGCGCCGCTTCTTTGGGAGATCGCGACCGGCTGGGACAGGATGTACGTCATGGGTGAAACGCTCGACTATGAGCCTTCGCCTGACAAAAGCGTGGCCGCGATCGCCCGAGCCACGAACCGGCTGCCTGATGAGGTGGCTTACGACTATCTGGCGAATTCGGCTGAGCATTTCCTCTTCTATCCGACGACCGGCTACACCCAGGGTGATCACGATGTCATCGCGGAGCTCCTGCAGGCCGATGGCGCTATCCTTGGTCTGGGCGACGCGGGCGCGCATTGCGGCATGATCGTAGACGCGAGCCTGCCGACGTTCATGCTCACTCACTGGAGTCGGGACCGGTCGCGCGGGCCGCGGCTCGGCCTCGAGCAGGTGGTTCGGATGCAGACCTCCGCCACGGCTGGATTTTATGGTTTTCATGATCGTGGCGCCCTGAAACCTGGCCTTCGGGCCGATCTCAACGTGATCGATCTGCCCTCGTTGACCCTGGAGGCCCCGGAGGTCGTCCACGACCTCCCGGCGCAAGGCCGTCGGCTCATCCAGAAGGCGAGGGGCTATGTCGCGACCGTGGCGGGGGGCGTGCCCACCTTCGAGCGGGGCGAACATACCGGCGCATTGCCGGGGCGTCTGGTGCGCGCGGCATGAAGCTTCCACCCACTACGCGGCCGGCCCCTGTCCCCGCAGATGACGCACCCTATCCTCCGGCCGGGGCCAGTTGGCTCCTCGTTGCAATGCTGATGGCGGCCTATGTCGTCTCCTTCCTGGATCGGAACGTACTTTCGCTGCTGGTTGAGCCGATCAAGCGCGATCTCGATCTTACCGACACGGAGATCAGCCTGCTCCAGGGGCTCGCCTTCACGATTCTCTACGTGACGGCCAGTGTGCCCATGGGGCGGATCGTTGATCTTCGCCGCCGAACACGTGTCGCAGCCACCGGAATTGCTTTTTGGAGCATGATGACTGCCGGTTGTGGGCTGGTCCGCAGTTTCTTGGGGCTGTTCGCCTGCCGTGTCGGCGTCGGTCTGGGGGAGGCGGCGCTGGCGCCGGCGGCCTATTCGCTGCTCGCCGATTCCTTTCCCCCGAAGCGGCGCGGTATCGCCCTCGCGGTGTTCGCCACCGGCCTTTATGTCGGATCCGGGCTGGCGCTGGTCATCGGTGGGATCGTGACCGGCCTGGTCAAGGATGGCACGGATATCGTCCTGCCCATCGTCGGAGCCGTGCGAGGCTGGCAGGCGGTCTTCCTCGTCGTGGCGCTACCCGGCCTGATCATGACGCCGCTGATCCTGCTGCTGCCCGAACCGCCGCGGCGTGGCACCTGGGCCAAGGGAGGCACCGCCATTCCGCTCGGCCAGGTTGTTGCCTATTTCCGGCAGAATGGGCGCACCTTGGCCTGCCTGATCTTCTGCCACGGGCTGATCGCGACCGCAGTCTATGCTGTGCAGGGCTGGGTGCCCACTCTTTTTATCCGGGTCTATGGCTGGTCGGCGCCCGAGATCGGCCACGCCTATGGATTGATCCTGGTCCTGTGCGGATCTGCGGGAATCATCGTTGGAGGTTTGCTCGGCGACTGGTCCCGAACCCGTTTCGAGAATGGCCGGGTACGGATTCAGGCCAGTGCCGGTGCTCTTATGCTGCCTTTCGCGGTCGCCTTTCCGCTAATGCCTACGCCGGAACTTGCCCTGGCGATGCTGGCGCCGCTCACCTTCTTCGGTACCTTCACCTCGGTTACCGTCACGCCGGCCCTCCTCGAGATCATGCCCAATCGGATGCGCGGAACGGCCACTGCGACCAGCCTGGCGGTCTCCAACGTCTGCGGGATCGGCTTCGGCACCACTGCGGTCGCCCTGTTCACCGATTTCGTGCTGCACGACGAGAAGTCGATCTGGATATCGCTGGCGGTTGTGCCGCCAGTTGCATTGATCGGATCGGCTCTCCTGGGAGCAGGGGCGCTCGGCTCCTATCGGCAAAGTTTGCGGAATGAAGCTTTCTGGACTTCCTCGCAGAGGAATATCGACCATGCATGATCTGGTTATCAGCGGCGGAACGATCGTCGACGGTCTGGGTACTCCCGCCTATCGCGGCGATATCGCTATCTCCGAAGGGCGGCTCATATCGGTGGGCGGTACGGCTGGGCCCGCACGGGAAAGGATCGATGCCAATGGCCTGATCGTCACGCCGGGGTTTGTCGACATCCACACCCATTATGACGGTCAGGCAACTTGGGACGCGATGCTGGTGCCATCTTGCTGGCATGGCGTAACTACGGCGCTGTTCGGAAATTGCGGCGTCGGCTTCGCGCCGGTGCGGGCGGAGCACCGGCAGCGGCTGATCGAATTGATGGAGGGCGTAGAGGAGATACCCGGCTTGACGCTTGCCGCAGGCCTCGATTGGCAATGGCAAACCTTCCCCGAATATCTTGACGTTCTGGAGCGTTTGCCGAGAGCCTTCGATATTGGCGCGCAGGTCCCGCACCATGCCTTGCGCGTCTACGTAATGGGTGAGCGCGGTCTGCGCCGGGAGCCGGCGACCGGTGAAGACATCGCTCGGATGCGCGAACTGACCGAGGAGGCTCTTCGGGCCGGCGCGTTTGGCTTCACGACATCGCGAACGAATGCGCACAAGACACGCGCGGGCGAAATGGTGCCGGCGCGCAATGCCGAGCGGGATGAACTCGTCGAGATCGGTCTGGCATTGGGTGCCGTAGGCCATGGCGCGTTCGGCATGCTGACCGATTTCGACGACGTCGACGACGAATTCGCGTGGATGACGGACCTGTCGATCCGGACGGGGCGGCCCGTTTACTTCCTTTTGGGACAAAGCACCCGCGATCCAGCCGGTTGGCGGAAAATGTTGCGCCGGGTGCAACATTCCCGGGAAAAGGGCGGACATGTCCACGCGATGGTCGGAGGCCGGCCGGTGGGTGTGCTGCTCGGCATCGATACCGAGCTGAATCCCTTTTCGATCCGGCCCAGCTATGAGCCGCTGCTGCAATTGCCAGTCGGCGAGCGGCTCAAGCAGCTTCGCTGCCCGGATGTCCGGGCCAAAATCCTTGCGGATTCGCCTTCTCCCGCGCTCCTCGCGCGTTTTTCGGCTCTCCGCCAGGTGATCACGGAGAGATGGGATCTGCTGTTCGTGATGGGCGATGAGCTGGATTACGAACCCGGGCCCGAAAACAGCGTCGCAGCCATTGCCGCGCAACAGGGGCGTATGCCGGAGGATGTCGCTTATGACGTGATCACCGCTTCCGAAGACTCGTTCCTGTTCTTTCCGATTTCGGGTTATGCGGAAGGTGACCACGAAGTGATCCGCGCTATGATCGAGGATGAGGGGACAATCCTTGGCCTCAGCGACGCGGGCGCGCATTGTGGTTCGATCGTAGATGCCAGCCTGCCTAGCTACATGATCAGCCATTGGGCACGGGACCGTATCCGTGGCCCCCGTTTGCCGCTGGAGCGCGTCGTTCAGATGCAGACGTCCGAAACGGCCCATTTCTATGGGCTGTACGATCGTGGCGCGCTTGTCCCAGGGCGACGTGCTGACATCAACGTCATCGATCTCGACAAGCTCACGCTTGGCTTGCCGGAAATGAAATATGATTTGCCTGCCGGTGGCCGCCGGCTGGTGCAACGCTCGCGCGGCTACAGGGCTACGATTGTTGCTGGCCAGATTACCTTCGAACATGGGGAACACACCGGTCGCATGCCAGGAAAATTAGTTCGAGCAGGCAATCTCTCTATCATATAGATAATATATTACTCTATTGATAAATTTACGAAGGTCGGTCTACGACGTCGTCGTAGTGTCAAAAAGGCGTCTCGATGGAAACTCTAACCGTACCAGTTCTGATTGTCGGCGGCGGGCCGACTGGTCTGGCTCTCGCTAACGAACTGGGCTGGCGTGGTATCCGCTGCATGCTGATAGATGAGGGTCAGGGTGAGATTCCCTTTCCGGCCGGGGAAAATATCTTCTCCCGGACAATGGAACATCTGCGACGCTGGGGGCTGGCTGACCGCGTCCGCTATTCGGGCGGTTTCCCGCCGGATCGCAAGAAGTCGATCGTATTCGCCACATCGATGTTCGGTCGCGCGCTGGCCACATTCGAGAAAGAATCCAATGCGGATGAACCGACATCTTCGGCTGCCACGCCGGAGGGGACGCTCATCATGCCGAAAATGGATTTCGATCGGGCGTTGCGCGCCCAGGCGGAAGCTCTTCCGTCCTGCGATATCCGCTTCGGAGCTCGTCTGATCCGATTCCACGATACGGGAGATGGAGTAGAATCGCTTTTAGAGAAGGACGGGTACCAGTTTACTGTGGCCGCACGCTATCTCGTAGGCTGCGATGGCGCCCGCAGCGTGGTGAGGCGGGCGCTCGATATCGACCTAGAGGGGTCTTTCGCGCAAGGCTGGAATTTTGCCATCTTCTTCCGTTGCGCCGAACTGGATGCGGCCCTGAGCCGGCATTACGGCGTCAGCATCACCCAGCTACACACCGTGAACAGCGAGGGTAAACCATATTTGACGGTCGTTAATGGTACGGATCTTTGGCGTCTGTCCATCTACACCGATGAGGAGGTCAGCCCCGACGCTCGCGATGTGCTGAATCGCGTGCTGCCGGGCAGGTCCTGCGAGATATTGAAGGCGCAGTCCTGGGCAGGGCACCGGGTCGTCGCGAAGCATTATCGCCGCGGCAACATTTTCCTGGCGGGCGACGCCGCCCATCTACGTTGGCCCAAAGGGGGCTTCGGGGCGAATACCGGAATTGGTGACGCCATCGATCTTGGCTGGAAACTTGCCGCCGTCCTCGACGGCTGGGCCGCTCCGGAAATCCTCGACAGCTATGAGGCTGAACGGCGGCCGGTCGCCATTCGCAACGTCAACGAGGCATCGATTAATCGCCGTCTTGACGCAGCTATCGTTCCGGATCCGGCGCTCGATCGCGAGGGTGCCGAGGGTGAAATCGCGCGCGCCGCTCTGGCGAACCGACTGCACGCGTTACGCCTTCGCGAGTTCGCGACCGAGGGGATTCAACTCGGCTATCGCTATGCAGCTTCGCCGATCTGTGCGGATGACGGAACGCTGGAGCCGCCCGATGATCACATGCTTTATTTGCCGACGACATGGCCGGGCGCGCGGGCACCGCATTTCTGGATGAACCCAGGCGAGTCTATTCTCGATCGGTTCGGCCGTGGATTCGTCATGGTGCGGTTCGATCGAAGTATCGGGTTGGAGGAGCTTGAGGTTGCGGCAGCGCGGCGCAAGTTGCCGATATCAGTGGTCGACATCGCCGATCCCGATGCTCGCACTCTCTATGAAAACCGGCTCGTGCTGGTGCGGCCGGACGGACATGTAGCCTGGCGAGGGGACGTTGCACCAAAAGATCCGCTCGGACTGGTCGACCTCGTGCGTGGGGCAGCGGACAATCGGCGGCAGCGGAAGATGGGGCGGGGTGTGGCCGAGGCAGGGGGACAGGAGGTCGAGCATGCTTGAGCAGAAAGTGTCCTTTGACGTCGAGGATGTTGAGTATCTTCGCCACGGCGATCTGGGCCTGCTCGCTAGACTATACCGTCCTGCCGCCGTAGATCGCGGTGCGGCAGTGATCGAGGTCCATGGCGGTGCGTGGTCCAAGTTCGACCGGACCCGCGGCCGGCATCTGCACGAGGCGCTGGCGGCACGCGGAATCTTTGTGATGGCGATTGATTTTCGCCAGGGCGCGGACCACCCGCACCCAGCCAGCGTGCAGGACATTAATTACGCGATCCGTTGGCTTAAGCGGAATTCGGATGCGTTTGGTGTCGACCCCGATCGCATCGCCCTGTCGGGCAACTCAACCGGCGGTCATCTGGCGATGCTCACTGCGATGCGATCCTCCCGATCCGAATACGCAGCGCTCATGCTGCCCGGTGACCTGTCCCAGCCGGATGCCAGCGTCCGCGCGGTTGTGATGCTGTGGCCGGTCATCAATCCACTGAGCCGCTACCGGTTTGCCCAGATGAAATGCCTTGATGTCGAGCCGCCTTACTGGGCCAGGGATATTGTTCAATGCCATGATGGATATTGGCGGACCGAGGAGCGGATGGCTGAGGCTAACCCGATGCTCATCCTCGATCGCGGGGAGCCGGTGACGCTTCCACCCGCGCTTTGGATACGCGCCAGCGGAGACGACGTTCACGACTATCGCGATCCGGATGGAAGCTTCGATGGGCTGGAGGCGGAGCGATTCGTTTCGCTATACCAAGCAGCCGGAGGGCGCTTGGACCTGCGGGTCTTCGATGCGCCCATGATGTTCACCACGGTCCATCCGACTCTACCGGAATCGGCGGCAGCTCTCGACCAGATCGGCGATTTTGTGCTGGAGCATACGGCTCCTCCGCGAAGCTGAACGGATCGTTCGCTTGTGCGCTTTATAGTCTTCCAAGGATGATCGGATGATTGATTCGCCTGTCGTGGGTCGGGCACGAGCCCGTAGCATCAGCGATATCCTGCGCCTGCAAGCGGCGCGGAATCCCGGCAGAATCGCGCTATGTTTCGAAGAACAGGAAGACAGTTTCGCCGATCTCGATGATCTGGTTAGCCGGGCCGCCAGTGCACTGCGGGCGGCCGGCGTCGAGACGGGCGACCGCGTTGCACTGTTTTCACGTAACAATCGCCATTTCATCATCCTCCGTTTCGCGATCATACGTGCGGGCGCGATCTTCACGCCGATCAATTTCATGCTCAACGCCGATGAGGTCGCTTATATTCTCGATCATGCCGGCCCTTCCGTGGTCATAGCTGAGGATGCGCTGTGCGGCGTGGTCGAGGAAGCCCTCAGGCTACTCTCCGACCCGCGGGTGGTAAGGGCCTATATCCCGTCGGCTGGCAATCAAATTCCGGCCAGGTGGATCTCCGTCGAGGATTGGCTGTCGCGCCCAAGCGGAGGCGCGCCGGCTGTAATCCGCGATGAAGACGATCCTGTCCAGCTCATGTACACCAGTGGCACGGAGTCGCGACCTAAAGGTGCTCTGCTCAGTTCGCGAGCGCTGTTCGCGCAATATCTGAGCTGCATCGTCGATGGCGGCATGGATGCTGAAGATGTAGAGCTTCACTGCTTGCCGCTCTATCATTGCGCTCAGCTAGATTGCTTCCTTACCGTAGATTTATACATCGGTGCGAAAAGCATCCTCATGCGCACGCCTGATCCTGCTCGGATGCTGGAAGCGATCGAGCGCGAACGTGTGACCAAGCTGTTCTGTCCGCCGACGGTGTGGATATCGCTGCTGCGCCATCCCGACTTCGAGCGTCGCGATCTGTCGAGTCTCACCAAGGGCTATTATGGGGCGTCTATCATGCCGGTAGCCGTGATCGAGGAGTTGTCCCGAAGGTTGCCGACAGTGCGTCTCTGGAACTTATATGGTCAGACCGAATTGGCGCCCGTCGCGGCAATATTGAAGCCCCAAGAACAATTCGCGAAGCTAGGCTCTGCCGGCCGTCCCGTGCTCAATGTCGAAACCCGTGTGGTTGACGAGCATGATCGCCCTGTCGCTGTTGGCCTGGTGGGCGAGATCGTGCATCGCAGTCCACAGGCAATGCTTGGCTATTATCGCGATGATGAAAAGACAGCCGAAGCGTTTAAAGGTGGCTGGTTCCACAGCGGCGATTTGGGCCGCTTTGACGAGGATGGATATCTCTATATCGTCGATCGAAAGAAGGATATGATCAAGTCGGGTGGTGAGAATGTGGCAAGCCGCGAGGTCGAAGAAGTCATCTTCGCTCACCCCGCCGTTGCCGAGGTTGCTGTCTTCGGCCTGCCCGATGACAAGTGGATTGAAGCTGTTACCGCAGCCGTGGTTTTGCGAGAGAATGCTGTGATCGGGGCAAAAGAACTTGCCGATCACTGCCGGCCGAGGCTCGCGTCTTACAAGCAGCCTAAAACTATATACTTGGTAGATCGCTTGCCTAAAAATGCAAGTGGGAAAATATTGAAGCGCGAGTTGCGGGAAAGCTATTTACGGTAGCCGATGAAGGTGAATGCCGCATTCCGTGGTGATCATCACGAGAAGGGACCTCCGAATTTAGGGCAGGGCGCTATTCCTATCGGCTACGCAAGCTGGCCATTGAATGACCCAATCATGTCTGGTGCGCCAACGCAATCCTACGAAAGATTGAGCCTTCAAAAGCTACTCAATGAGCCGAGCGGCCGGTACGCCGAGCGGTTTGGCCAGCTTTTCCAATATCATCACCGTCGGATTCCGCGCCCCGCGTTCAATGTCGCTGATATAGGTGCGGTGAATATCGGCCTCATGGGCGAAAGCCTCTTGGCTCCAGCCCTTCTCCTCGCGGAGGGCGCGGACGTTCTGCCCGAGGCGCTTGCATATATCCACAGCAGCTTAAAGACACGCCTGTCGACGATCGATCTACAGACGATCAGTGACAATCTGGTTGACTGGCGCCGATTTCCGAGCATTGGCTATGTCACTCATAGGCGATATTCTCTCACGGTGCGTCGCCTCGAGAGGACATAGGCGCGACGAGATAAGCCAAGGCCGAAGGCGTCGCTCCGGTAACGGGGGACGACGTCATATGGTTGGACCGACGGCGGCAACAGCTTCCGCTCAGCGCAGGGGCGCACCGCTCAAAATCCTGGCGCTGACCAATCTTTTTCCAAGCCCGTCTCGACCAGGCAACGGCGTCTTCCTTAAACATCGGCTGCAGCACCTCTCCCGCTTGCCAGGCGTGGAGATGCGCCTGATAGCGCCTGTCCCATGGTTCCCTTCCACAGCGCGGATCTTCGGCCAATACGCCAAGCTGGCGCAGACCCCGCGCGATGACGACACGAGCGGCATCCCCGCCCGCTTCATTCGCTATCCGATGCTGCCCAAGATCAGCATGTGGATCACCCCGCTCAGCATCGCTCTGTCGGCTCTAAAAGCTATAAGAGACATGAAGCGATCTGGCTTCGAGCCCGATGTCATCGACGCCTATTATCTCTATCCGGATGGAGTCGCCGCATGTCTGCTGGGCGTGTGGCTCAGAAAACCGGTCATGCTCACAGCCTTGGGCACCGACGCCACCCAGATCGCCAGGCAGCCCATCCCAGGCGCCCTCATCTGCTGGGCAGCCCGCCGCGCCATCGCGGTCACCGCCGTCTGCCACGCGCTGATCGATCAACTCATTGGCTGCGGCATTGCGCCCGAGAAGCTGACCGTCGTGCAGCACGGCGTCGATCTCGAGCTGTTCAGCCCTCCCCATGACAGGGATGCCCTGCGCCAGACCTTTGGCCTGAAGCGCTTCACCATGATCTCAGTCGGCCATCTGTCCCAGAACAAGGGTCAGCATCTCGCAATCCGCGCCTTGACTGAGATCCCCGACGTCGATCTCCTCATCGTCGGCGACGGCCCCGAACGCGACAGGCTGCGGGCGCTGGCGAGCGACCTCGGCGCTACCGACAGGGTGCGCTTCATCGGTTCGGTCGACCAGCCCCATCTGGCCCTGCTGATGGGTGCTGCCGATCTTTTGGTTAGCTGCTCGGAATATGAGGGTATCTCCAACGTTCTGTTGGAAGCCCTAGCTTGTGGGACGCCGGTCGCCGCAACCCCGGTCTGGGGATCGCCCGAGATCGTCGCTGACCCCAAAATCGGGCTCCTGTTCAAAGAGCGATCAGGCGGTGCCATCGCGGACGGTATCCGATCTGTCATGCGACATTCGTGGGACCGCAGCTATATCCGGCACTATTCGCTACGTTATGACTGGGCAGCCACCGCCGAGCAGCACCGCTGCGTCATGCTGCAGGGCCTTGGCGCTGCGAAGGCCCTGCCCGATCGGCCATCGGCAATGGCTGATGGCTCTCCTATGGCTGACGATTGCCAGGCCTTGGTAACGAGCTCCGCTTACATCGCGGGGTCGGTCCGATGAGAGGCCCCAAGCGCAGATGCCGCGGGACGCCGGTTGTCGTCACCGCCGATGGCGAGAACCGGCTGGAGCGTATCACCCTCGGTGGCGTCCATAGCGAAGCCTGGCTCCAGAAGCTGATGCACGATCACCCATCGGCGCTGCCCATTCATATGATCGAGCCGGCCTTCGGCGATCCCATCGCCATCGCCTGCGAGATGCCGTGCGCTGCTGGCTTCATCGACAATCTGTTCCTCACACCTACGGGTGAGATCATCCTGGTCGAAGCCAAGCTGTGGCGGAACGCGGAGCTGCGCCGCAAGGTGGTGGCGCAGGCGCTCGACTATGTGGCGGCGCTGACCCGGCTCGACTATCCCGCCTTCGAGGCGATGATCCTCCACGGCTGCAAGCTGAAGGCGCCCTCGCTCCATGCGCTGGTCGCCGATCATCCCGATGCCTATGACGAGCCCGAGTTCATCGACGCCATCGCCCGCAACCTGAAACAGGGCCGAATGCTGGTCATGGCGGTGGCTGAAGGCATCCGCGAGGAAACGGAATCGCTGGTCGGCCTGCTCCAGAGCCATGCCGGGGCACACTTCACCTTCGCGCTGGTCGAGCTTGGCTGCTGGCGGGACGAGCGCACCGGCGACATCGTCGTTGTGCCCGACACGCTCGCCCAGACCGTGCTCATCGAGCGCGGCATCGTCGTCATCGAAGGCGGAGTGCCCAAGATCCTGCCATCGGCACCGGGCAAGGCGGCCACCAAGCCGCATAGCCTCAGCGCCGAGATGTTCTACGAGGAGCTGGCCAAGCGCGACCCCGCCCTTCCCAATGCCATCCAGGCCTTCATCAAGAAGGTCGAACCGCTGGGCGTCTATCCCGACCAGCGGGCGACGCTCGGCATCAAAGCCAACCATCCCGACGGCCACAAGCCGATCAGCCTGGGCTTTATCGACAAGACCGGCAAACTCTGGACCGATGCCGTCGCGACCACCGTTCCCGCGAATATTGCCCGGCGCTACACACGGCGCCTGGCCGACCTGATCGGGGGCCAGCTCTCGGGGAGCGATGGCCTCGCCGTCACCACCAATGGCAGCTCGGCGCCGCTGGTCTCCCAGCTATTGCCCGAGCATGCCGAGGCCTGGGCCGATGCCATGCAGTCGCTACTCGCCGAGGTGAGCAAGCAATCGGAGCATGCGGCATGAAAAAGGCGGAGCGGGCAGCGATCAACGCGATGCTGGAGAGTCTGGCACCAACGGGCGTCTATGGGCTGGTCAGGACCCGCGTCGATATCGAGATGTTTCACCCGGCAGGTGGCTTGCCGATCCCGATGGGATCGATCGAAAGCGACGGGCGGCTTTCGATCGATGCGCTGGCGGCGCACGTACCGTCGAAATTCGCCCGCATCTATGCGCTCGACCTGGCGGCGCTGCTCGGGTGCCGCACCACCGGATGGCGCGACATGGTGCTGGTCGACGTCAGTGGTGAAAGACCGCATGTCGCGCCGCTGCTCGTCGATGGCGGACGGGCATGGGCCGAGCGGCTCGTCATTCACGGGGAGTGGATCAGATCCTATCTGCAGGACGAAGCCGCCGGCCGGCCCGCCGACGGCTTCCTCCTTGGCAGTTGACGACCGTCGTCATTGGAGGGGCTACCGTTATGCGGGAGCATCCCCGCTGGACTTGCTCTCCTCGCTCTCCTGCGCCCGCGCGATCGCGAGCTGCTCGAAGGTCATCCGCTCATTGGCGTGAATGGCCACCTTGCCGGTCGCGTCCTGCCAGCGCCGGATGGTGACATCAACATAGGCGGGGTCGAGCTCGATACCACGACAGCGCCGCTTTTCCTTTTCACAGGCCATGAGCGTCGTGCCCGAGCCCATGAACGGGTCGAACACGATGTCGCCCCGCTTCGTCACGTCGAGCAGGGCGTCGGCGACCAACTCAACCGGCTTGGGCGTCGGATGGTCCTTCAGAGCCTTGCCCGCTGACGATCCGATGCGGTTGGCGCCCGGATATTCCCAGACGTTCATCCGGTCGCGTCCGCCGCGACCAAGCAGGACATTGTTTGTGCCAGGGGACTTGGCCGTGCAGAACACGGCGATCTCCTCATAGGCCGAACGATATAGCCCGCCCATGCCGCCCGACCCTTTGAACCAGACCACCTTGTTGATGCGCTCAAGGCCGGCGTTGCGGCCGGCCAAGAGCAGCAAGTCGATCTGCCGCCAGTCCATGCAGGCGAACATAACGGCTCCCTCGGCGCAATGCTCGCGGCATCGCGTGAGATAGGTGCTCAAGAAGGTGGTGAACCCGTCGTCCGACATTTCGCCGCAGCCCATGGCGAAATCGCTATGCTTCACCTTGCCGAGACCGCTTACCACCCCATCGATCTTGATATTATACGGTGGGTCCGAGAATACGCAGTTGATCACCTCACCGGCGAGCAGAAGCAGGTAGCTGGACGCTTCCCGAGCATCGCCGCAATATTGCACGTGGTCGCCGAGGATCCAGAGATCGCCAGGACGGGATACCGGGACGAACGGAACCGGTGGTATGACGTCGCTGACCAGCGCCTCGTCAACGACCGTGCCGAGGATCAGGTCGAGCTGGCTGGCATCGAAACCGGTTATGCTGAGGTCAAGGCCAAAGGCCTCCAACTCCTGCAGTTCCGTTGCCAACTCCTCCAGCTCGAACTTCCCGAGCACGGGAAGGTTGTTCAGCGTGACGTGCGCAAGCCGCTCTTCTTCCGGGGAAAGATGCTCCACAACGAGGCATTGAACCTCTTCCAGCCCGAGCCGCCTGGCGGCTTCAGCCACGATGGCGCCATTGATGATTTCGCCTTTGGCATTGATCAGCAAGGGCGCCAGGAAACCCAGAACCTGGATCGACGCGATCACACGCTCGAGTTGATCTGGATTCACCTTTCGCGGCCGCTTTTCACGGAGCTTCAGATCAGCGAGCCGGCGCGTGACAAGCTTGAGCTCGGGTGTCAGGTCGTTTCGCACGGGGTGTGAAATCGCGGTCAGGCTCACTTCGTCAGAGCGGCCTTTACGACGCGCGCGTTCCCGCGCCAAAATCTGCTGCTTCAGGCTTGGCTGAAAATCCTGTTTCACTTGAGTTGCCATGATCGGTCCTTTGGGTCGCCTTGAGCTGGCGACCTGAGAAATGGTGGATGAAGGCGGCAGTGCTATTTCTTCGGCTTGGCGCCGTACTGCCACCCGCCCTTGTTGCGGATCTCCTGATCCGCTGGACCCTTTTCGATCCAGCAGAGCCTCTCGCCCTTTTTGAGTCCTTCAGCTGAAGGTTTTTGACCACTGTTCTTGGCCG
This sequence comes from Rhizorhabdus dicambivorans, assembly GCF_002355275.1. Lineage (NCBI taxonomy): Bacteria > Pseudomonadati > Pseudomonadota > Alphaproteobacteria > Sphingomonadales > Rhizorhabdaceae > Rhizorhabdus > Rhizorhabdus dicambivorans. The sequence continues at coordinate 1,505,815 of NZ_CP023449.1, forward strand.
AAAAGGACGGAGGCGGGCCAACACCGGGATAGGGATGTTCGGTATCTGCCGCGCAATTCGGTTTCTCCAGCGGGTCGGTCGGAGTGCTTCCCGGCGCTATGCTGTCGCTGCCGTCCACCGGAATCGCGCCGGCTTGTGCGTTCTCCGCGTCGACGTCTTGTGTGGGCGGGTTTGTAGATTCGACATTGGGGGATGGTGTGCCGATCTGACCATGCGCGGGATCAAGGGGATCATGCGGATCACAGGCGTTCAACTCGTTGTCACCAGTCTCCGAATCTGCGCCTTCTATGGATTGCGCCTCGTCGTCTATCGGGTACTCCTCTGGCTCAGCTGGCCCGGGCGACGATGTGTAATAGGCGTTTTGACCAGCGTTCTTGGTCGATTCTTGAGCCTTGGATTCCTTGAGCTCCGCATATTCCAGCTGAAGCTCGGCGAGCAATCGATCCTCTTCTCCCTTGAACATGGGCACGCCGATGAGCTCTTCCAGATCCACGCCATCGTCGGGCTCCTCGCCATTCAGAGCCCTGATAATCATCGATTTAAGAGCCCAAGACCGTTGATTCCACGCCTCGCTATTGAGCCGTTCGATTTCCGTGGCCCGCCTGTGCTGGCGTTGATTTAGGCGCTCAAACGCCCCGATCGAGGTCAGCAGCCTCATTGTCTCGGTCCAATCCCGCCGGCTTCCCGCAAACAAATGCTTCTTGCCCTGCTGTATCGCAGCGTAGACGCAGGGAACCTGGATCACTCGACCGCCCTCTTTATAGGGCACCAGTTCCTCGAGCATGTCTGCGCCGAGTTCCGCGAAATCGGTGATGGGGAGTGATTTGGGCCGCTGCGCAGGATCTACTGCATTCCAAGCCGTCCAACCGTAGTCAGCCGGTGGCTTCCGCCTACGCTTTGGTTGGTTGGTGCTGGAAAATAGCGTGCTTCGCTTCGGGTTCTTATCGCCTGGCGGCTTACCCCGGAAATGGCCGCCCAGATCCTCTGGACCGCCGTGAAAACTGGTATCATGCGTCGATCGCCGACGAGACATAACGCCCCCTGCTCTGCACAGGTCCTCGACGCGCGAGGGCTGCGCCCAAATGTTGGGTTAGCTGTCTGAGGCGAGGTTGGACGCTGCCACAGACGGAGGGCCGGGTATGTCTAAGGGCGCTCGTCAGGCGCCTCCCGCCATTATTATTTAGACTCGCCTCGCGGCTAATCTACTCCCGTGCGGGGACACTTTTCCAACCAAGTACGCCCCGCACGTAAGCTGACCTGTGATGCCACCTGTCAGCGCCTCCTAATAGACATCCTGCTCCCCAACCTTGTCAACTGAGCTTTCGAAAATCTTCGAAGGGCACGTCCCCGTGCTGCTCCATCGACGGTGCCGTGCAGTCCCCATAGCTCCCGCGGACCACCCGTACCTCACCCGTGACACCACCCGTGCATCGGGGACGGGTGAGGGCGCTAAAAGTGCCCGAAAACTGCGGCTGTGTTCAAGGTTGGGGCACCGAATCGCGAAGAAAATCAGATTTATCGGAAGTGACGGGAGGGAACGGGTGAAACTCGCACCTGAGACGACCTTGGTCTAGACCCGCTGGCGCACCATTTTTTTATCCCGCCATATCAATAACTAACTTCATTTCTGTGGTGCCGGAATTGTCCCCGCTTTGGCGGTGATTACAGCATCTGCCGCCGAGCCGTGAGACGCTTTCGCGTGGCCTTGATGCGTTGAAATTGCTCGACTTTCTGTAAGCGCGATTTTGGTGGTCGGCCGATGCGATGCGCATCAAGCTGCGGGTTTGCTGCGCAGCTCTGGTTGCCCGAGCCTTCGTCACTTTGCGTGGCAAGGAGCGAGCGGAGGATAGTTGAGGCCATTGTTGGATTCGTCGGCAGGCGAGATCGCGGCACCTTGGCGTACCCATGTCATCCAGGGCATGGAGTAATCCATCCAATTGGATGGAACTCTTGCACTGCGGCCTACCAGGTGGTGAACCTATAAATGGAATGGTCTATTCATAGACCGCCGATCGCTACTGTAATAGGTTCGTCAGATGAACCAAGAGCAGCAATGGTTGCGAGAGCATAGCCGTAAGCGTCGCATTCGCGAGACGAATGAGCGGCGTCGCCGATTGATAGGATTGGCGGGTGCTAGGTTTATCCGGCGAGTTTCTGCGGTCATTTCGATCATATGCCTGCTGCTGATTTCCCTTTCCGTGCTGCTAAACTGGGGCAAGTTCAATTGGGCTGACTTGTCGATCCAGATAGCGCTGTCTGTGCTCGCCCTGGTCGCCCTCAACGGCGTGGCATGGCTGATCGAATGGTTGCTCCGACACATTGCGAACGCGGGATGACAGTGTGCTATGGGGCGAAGAGCAGCTGCATGCTTCCATAATGCACTGAACTCTGATTCAGATTCGGTATGAGCTGATCTCGGTGTCCATCAAACCGGCAGCAGTTCAGTGCATCGTACCGATAGGAGCAGCAGCATACACCTCAGTCTCTGAACGATGGTTCGCGCTTCTCCAGATTCGCTTGGAGGGCTTCCCTCTGATTCGCCCTTCCCATCAATGTGAGCTGCTCTTCTGTTTCGAGCAGCAATATGTTGCGCTGATCGCCGTCGGCGGCAAGGTTGAGCAGCCGCTTCCCGCTGCGAACAGCATTCGGGCTCTTTGCGGCGATCTCCGTCGCCAACGCCATCGCGGCTTCGTGGGGATTTGCCGACAGGCGGGTGACCAAGCCGAGACCGGCCGCCTCCTCCCCCGAGACCTGCCGGCCGGTCCAGGTCAGCTCGCGCGCGACGTCATCGCGGACGAGGTTCCTCAACAGCGCCATGCCGCCCATGTCGGGAATCAGGCCCCAGCGGATCTCCATCACGGACAATCGGGCGTCGGGCGTCGCGAAGCGGATGTCGCAGCCCAACGCGATCTGCAGGCCGCCGCCAAACGCAGCGCCGTGGATCGAGGCGATAACGGGCATGGGAAGATCGCGCCACGTCATCGCCATCTGCTGGGCGCGGTTCGCCCCGCTGGAGCTGCGTGTCTTGCCGAACAGGCGGTCACTCGGTGGCTCGTCGCCTGCCATGTCCGTGAAGTTGCTCATGTCCAGGCCGGCGCAGAACGCCCGTCCTTCGCCTGAGAGGACGACCGCGCGAACGGTCTTCTCCTGGGCCAGCCGCTCACCTGTCCGGATGACCGCATCGAACATTGCGTCGTCCAACGCGTTCAGCTTGTCGGGCCGATTCAAGCGGACATCGGCGACGCCCGCCCGAATGTCGACGGTAATACGGTCGTTCATTAGCAGCTCCTGCGAATGGACCGCTGCCGAGTGACCAGATGGACCCGCTGGAGGGCCGGCGCTGTCACGGCGAGGGTTCCGGGGCGGCAAGAGTCGGGTAGGCGCCCAGGGTGCCGATCAGCACCCCCGACAGGGCGAAGGTGGTACCCACTATCAGGAGGAGGTTCGAGTAGTCTCCGAAATGGTCGAACATCTGGGCTCCGAACATTGGACCGAGCCCCGCCCCGCAGCTCAGCAGGCCGACGACGGTGCCGAAGACCAGTCCATAGTGTCGAACGCCGAAGTAGCGGGCTGCGAGATAGGCGATCACGTCGAACTCGGCACCAGCCGAGAAGCCGATCAGTACCGCCACGACGAACGCGAAGCTCAGCCCCGCATCGGCGAGCAGCAAGGCACAACCCACAGCTGGGAGGGCGAGCGCAATCAGCCCTATCAGAGGACCATTGAACCGGTCCAGCAGCCAGCCTGTCACCAGGCGCCCGACTATCGTGGCGAGCCCGATGACCGAGGCTATCCCGGCTGCGGTCAGCGGCGAGGCTCCCTTGCCCCTGAGGATGGGAATGAAGTGGACAGTGAGGGAACTGATCGCGATCCCGACCAGCAGGCAAGCCAGGGCCATCTGGGCGAACCTGCGCGACCGGAAGATTTCTCTAGGGGTTAGGCCGGGTAACTTGGAACGGTCGATTGTAATCGCTTCCGCCTTGTCGCGTCGACGCTGATCGGACGCATCGAAGAAGAAGAACCAGGCGGGGAGGGAGAGCAGTGCGAAGATCGCAGCCAAGCCAATGTAGGCACCCCGCCAGCCGAACGATTGCTGCAGCAGTGTGAGGATGAACGGAAGACAGAAGGAGGCCAAGCCCGTTCCAGAAAGCGTGACCGCGATAGCCAGACCGCGGCTTTGGTCGAAGCGGCTGATGACGGCTGCCGTCCAGACCGTCGACTTTATGAACAGAGCCGCGACGGCGAGGAAGGTCCAACCGGCCCACCACGTCCATTTACTGGCGCCGGCGATGGCCAGTGACGCTAGCGCGAGGCAGAACATGACCAGCCCGGGCAGGGCGATCCTGCGGGATCCGAAGCGATCGACGGCATGCCCCATCAACGGGGCCAGCGTAACGATGATGACGCTCATGATGGCGGCCCCGGACGAGATCTGCAGCCGGGACCAGCCGGTGTCGTCCTGGATGGCGGTCATGAGGGCGCCCAAGGTCAGATTCGGACTTGCCGACATGCCCATGCCGATCGCGGCGATGAGCGGAATCTTCCAGCCGACGGACCATTCGCGCCGCTCCGCAGCTCCCAGGGTCAGCGAGTTCATCGGCGGGCGCGGCCGGAACGAACCGACACAGCGTGCGCGGCCCGCTGCTCATCGAGGCGGTCGACCATTCGGGACTGACGCAAGCAAACCATCAGCTATGGAGCCTCATATCATGTGAGCGTATGACGAACCGATGGGGCATCGCGACATCAGCCGGGGACCTGCGTGGTCGGCGGTTTCCGACGGCTGGTTTCGAGTGCCAGCCTGAGTTCACCGCTGCCGATCCAGTCCCGCAGGGTGGGCTTCACGATCTTGTTCATGGCGTTTCGCGGCATCGCATCGGCGACATAGTAATATTTCGGCACCTTGTAGCCGGCGAGCTGCGTCCTGAGCCATGCATCGATTTCCGCCAGGTCTGGTTCGTCGCGTGCCGGTTGGACCACCGCGGCGACCACCTGGCCCAGCCTGTCGTCGGGAAGGCCCACAACGGCGGCCGCGGCCACGTGGGGATGCTCTTCCATCGTACGTTCGACCTCGGCCGGATAGATGTTGGCTCCCCCCCGGATGATCATGTCGTTGCGTCGGTCGAGGATGTACAACCGCCCTTCCTCGTCCAGCCGGCCGACGTCCCCCGTCAGCAGCCAACCGTTCTTCAGGGCCTGCGCCGTTGCCTCGGGCCGGCGCCAGTAGCCTAGCAGGGGTGTATATACCCCCGCCCATGCTCCGGTTCGGCTGGCCCTGATCGCCACTTCGCCTGCTTCTCCCAAGGCGACCATTTTCTGCTCTTCGTCGAGGATGCCGATCTCCAGGTGGGGGAAGGCCCGGCCGCTCGAACCTGGTACAAAGGGCTCCGTGGGGTCCGTTTGCGCGACAGAGGTCGGCGCTTCGGTCAGGCCGTAGACGAGTTGCACCTCCGAGCCGAACCGCTCCCTGAAGGCGCGCCGTACATTATCGGGCAGACTCGCTCCGCCGGTCAGCGGTCGCACGAGAGACGGCAGCCGCCGGTTGCTGACCCGCGGATCCATCAAAAGGTCATGCAGCATCGTCGGCACGGCGAAGAGCACTTCTATGCTCTCTTTCTCCACCCAGTCCGCAACACCCTCGGGGTCGGTCCGATCCATGCAGATCAGGGTTCCCCCGCCGGCGAATGCCAGCACCCCGGCCCGGATCATGATGTTGTTGATCGTGAAGGCCTGTGCGCAGCCGCGGCGCAGACCCACGTCCCAGTCTCCCCTGGCGACCCAGGCCGCCGCGACGACGGCCACGTTGTGCTGGCTGTGCACCGCGCCCTTCGGCCGGCCCGTCGTGCCGCTGGTGTAGGAAATCAGCGCAGGGGCATGCGGATCGATGGCCACGTCGGCGCGTGGCGCGCCGGCGGCCTCGCGCACCGCCACGCGCCATTCGTCATCCTGCAAGGTCCCGTTCATCCGCACGATACGCGGCTTGAAGTCCGCATCCTGGAGCGAGGACACGAGCCCCGACAGATTCTCGTCGTCGATCAGCAGCAGCGACGCCTCGCAGTCGAGAAGCAGGTACAGTTTCTCTCGCGGTGCCAGCACGCGGTTCATGCCGATCCAGATGGCCCCCAGGCGCTGCGAGGCGAGGAAGGCTATGATGAGGTCAGCACTGTTGAAGGAGGATGCCGCGATGCGATCGCCGGCCCGGATGCCGAAGCCCATAAGGGCCTGACAGGCCGCGTTCACCGCCCCATCGAGTTCGGCATAGCTGTACCGACTGTTGCGATCGACCAACGCTTCGCTATCTGGCCGCTCCCTGAGAGGCTGCTCCAGCACGTCGGCGATGGTCTGTGCGCCGAAGGGGATACTGGGACGGGAGACCGGCGCAGCGAGGCCGAACCTCCCGAAGTCCAACTCATAGTCGCGTTCCACGATCTCTCCCATTCACTTCTTGCGGCCGGGGAACATCGTTCGCTCCCGATCCGCGGCCGGGCGATGCCGGTCCGATTTGCAATCCCTGGACAGGGCTGCGGCTTTCGAGGGCCGCGCCGCTTGCCTCAGCCGTTGGCGTAGGCGGAACGCCTGAGATCTTCCCGGGCGGCGCCATATTCGTCCACCAGCCGCTGGACGAGGCTTGCGGTGGACTTCACTTCGTCGATGACGCCGAGGCCCTGGCCGCACCCCCAGATATCCCGCCAGGCTTTGGCTTCCATGTTCCCGCCGCTCTGGAAATTCATCTCCTTGGGGTTTCCCACCGGCATGTTCGCCGGATCGAAACCGGCCCGGACGAGCGAAGGGATCAGGTAGTTGCCGTGGACGCCGGTGATGGCGTTGGTGTACAGGATGTCCGCCGCCGAGCTGTCGACGATCATCTGCTTGTAACCGGCCGCGGCGGTGGCCTCCTCTGTCGCGATGAACGCAGATCCCACATAAGCAAGGTCCGCGCCGGCAGCCTGAGCCGCGAGGATCGATGCTCCATGCGTGATCGCTCCCGAAAGGACGAGGGGGCCGTCGAACCATTTCCGGATCTCGCGGAGCAACGCGAACGGGGAGAGCGTGCCGGCGTGGCCGCCTGCCCCGGCCGCGACCGCTATGAGGCCGGTGGCCCCATTCTCTATCGCCTTGTGTGCGAAACGGTCGTTGATGACGTCGTGAAGGACGATGCCGCCATATCCCGTGATCGCCTCGTTGACGTCGCGTCGCGATCCCAGCGACGTGATGACGATCGGTACCTTGTACTTCACGCAGAGCTCGACATCATGTTCGAGGCGATTGTTGCTCTTGTGGACGATCTGGTTGACCGCGAACGGACGCCGTCCGCCGGGAAGCGAGACTTCTTCGCATATCTGGGCCAGCCAATCGTCCAGAACCTCCATGGGTCGGGCGTTGAGTGCCGGGAACGAGCCGATGACGCCAGCCCGGCATTGCGCGATCACCAGCTCGGGACCCGACACGATGAACATCGGCGCGGCCAGCACCGGCAATTGGAGCGTGTCCATGTGCGGCACTCGAGAAAGTGCGCCAGTCGCTAGCATCCGAAGCTTCTCCTCCAAGAATTTCCGTTTCGTTGGAGCTCGGGTCTCCAATCGGCAGTCCTGTGCGGCGGACGTCGCTATTCGCCCTTGAAATCCGGTGTCCGTTTTTCATTGAAGGCCTTGGCGGCCTCGAGATGATCCTTGGACAGATAAGTGAGGGTCTCGGCGCCGAGATGGGCCTCGATCACGCCTTCCAGCAGGCGCCTGAGAAGCATGTTGATGCTCGCCTTGGTGGCGTTCACGGCGAGCGTCGCACCACCTGCAAGCCGATCGGCCATACCGAAGCAGAGTTCGTCCAACTCCTGCATCGTCGCCGCGGACCCGGTGATCAGGCCGAGTTCGGCAGCTTCCTTGCCGCTTAGCGGGTCGCCCGTGAGCAGATATTGCTTCGCCTTCATGAAGCCCATCAAAAGGGGCCACATCATCGAGCCGCCATCGCCGGCGGTAAGGCCCACCTTCACATGGGTGTCGGCGATCTGGGCGGTCTCGATCATGTAGGAGAAGTCGCCGAGCACCGCGAGCGTCGCGCCGAGCCCCATGGCGTGCCCGTTGACGCGGGTGATCAGCGGTTTCTCCAGACGGAGGATCGAATATACGAGGTCCTTCGCCTCCCGCATCCCGCGCAGCCAGGCCGCGTGGTCCGCAGTCGTCAGCCTCCGCAGCATGTTCTTGACATCTCCGCCGGCGGAGAATGCGCGATCCCCGGCCCCCGTCAGGACGACCACCTTGACGTCGGGATCCCGGTTGATCGTCGAGAAGATGTGGGAAAGCTCCAAGTGCATTGCGGGGAAGCTGGCGTTCATCGGGGGGTTATGAAGAGTAATCACCATAACCGCGCGACGCTTCTCGATCTGAAGCGCCTTATATTCAGAATATAGTTCCAAAATCCTGGCCCCCAGAGCTCAGCTTAAGACAATCTCGGCCCCGCAGATGGCTGCGGTACGTGGCCACCATTCGCCGGCTGGATCAGGCTCATCTGCGGGGCTCGCGGATGCGCCTCATCGGCACCCGACGGACCGGCTCGGTATTTCACACCGCTGTTGGGCCAACTACTGCGAATCCGTCAGGATATCGGCGGCGTCCGCACTACTGCCGTTCTGGGGACGCCGCTGCCCGCCCAGCGCGTCAGTTCACGCCGGAGATGCTCGACCCGGGGGCCGTCGTGCGTTTCCTGCGAGCATGGGTATCCGGGGAATGCTGGCCGGCTTTTGCTGCGATGGCGACGACATCCTGCCACACCTTCCGGACGGCTTCCCGGTCGTCGTCGGCGTTCATCGCGACCACGACCTCCACCCTGGCGTCGCTGTCGATCACTTCCTTGGGAAGAAGCGAGCTGTTGACGCTGTCCTCGAATCCCCAAGCAACAAGGCAGATACGGTTCGCCAAGGCGAAGTGGAAGGCCGCGAGCGGGCCTTCCGAAACCCAATGGGGCCTCGCGCCGGCGCCCAGAAACGGACCGTAGATGGTCTCGAATGAATAGTCGTTGTCGATCAGGGGAATGGCGACGTCCAGCTCGCTTATGTCTGCCATGGATAGCTGGGGCTTTTTCGCCAGAGGGGATTCCTCGGGGACCAGCAGGCGGGGAGAGCCATTGTGGATCGTCAGGAAGTCGTAACGCTCCATGTCGTGGAGACGGCCGACGAGGCACATGTCGATTTCCCTGTCCCTTAGCTGGTTCATCAGCTCCGTGGTGTCGCTGACGACGGTCTTGAGGACGATTTCCGGGTGACACTTCGACACCGCCTCGAGAAGGGCCTTCCTCGCCGGCAGCCAGAAGGACGAGTCCGCCAATCCGAACAGGAGCTCGTTCTTCCCCGCCCCGAGCGACCGGGCGACCGACTCGACGCGTCTCGCGGCATCGGCGATTTCCTTCACGCTCTCGAAGAATTCCGCGCCTTCGGGAGTGAGCGTCGCATTGCGGTCGGACCGGTCGAACAAAAGGAAGCCCAGATGCGATTCCAGCTGCTTGATCTGCCGCGAGAGCCATGTCGGCTCGACGCCCAGCTTGAAAGCCGCCGCCGGCAGGGATTTGGCACGAGCGACGTGGTAGAATTGCACGAGCCGCCTAAGGTCTTGGTCCATCCTCATTCGTTGTTCTGCGGATCCCCACTCGGACGCGATTCTGGCTGATCGCCGCGTCTCGAGCCGGAATGGCCTCCTCCTTAGTTGACGTTCATGCACATCGACCGGTGCTGGCATTCCCACGTGCGCCATCACGGATGTTGCCGAAGCTCGGGCATTTTGCGAAGGACATCAATGCGCTTCAAGCGCCAACCATCCTTTTCCGCACCATTCCTACCGCACCAGGCGCGCGGGGCGCAAGCGCCTTCCTAGTAGATGGCCATGCTCGAAAGAAACTGCGGTTCGCTCGATGGCCGGGATGGTCAGCGAAATCCAATATTTCGGCACGAGTACTTCGGAGAATGATACAATACGCCTACTATCGACCCCAGTACATATGAGTTTTTACGGTTGATCGACACTCCCGTACGCAGCGATCTTCGTTATCAGCGAAGTCGGCGGGCGGGTTTTTGCGAGGCGCCTGGTCATCAAAAAAGAGGGGAGAGAGCCCCAAGGAACGATTTCGGACGCCGACTTAACCTTTTCGAATATTTTCGACGTTCTGCGCGGTGGACCAGAATGTCCGAACGGCCCGCCGTTCGTCATCCTTGTTCTTCAGGGCGACCACCTCCATCATCGCCGTGCAGTCGGAGATTTCCCTGAGCACGAGGGAGTCGCTGATCACATGCTCGAAACCCCAGGCGATCATCCCCATCCGTCTGGATGCCGCGAAATACATGGCGGCATAGACGCCTTCGGGTGACCAGTGAGGTCGCGCTCCGGCGTTCAGGAAAGGCTGGTAGATCAGTTCGAACGAGAAATTATTGTCTATGACGGGGAAGACGACATCGAGATCGCGGAAATCCGACATCGTTATCGTCGGCTTGTCGGCCAGCGGGGACTCCCTGGGTATGAGCAGGAAGGGGCTGTTCCGGTAGATTACGGTGCGGTCGAACTCATCCATGGGTTTGACGGCGCCGATGATGGCGATATCGACCGCTCCCTGCATCAGATCGTCGAACAGTTCGGTGCTGGTCTTGGCCGTGGTGGAGATGACCATGTTCGGATGCCGCGATCGGAACGACGTGAGTAACGCCTGTCTGACCGGGATCCAGAATGTGGAACTGCTGATCCCCACGGTGAGTTGAAGGCTCTTTTTCTGCTCCAGAGCATAAGCCACCGCTTGCGCCTGGTTCGCAGCGTTCGCCAGCTGCTTCACGGCGCTGAAGAGCTGCTGCCCCTCCGGCGTCAGCGTGACGTTCCTGGTGGTTCGCTTCAGCAGGCGGCAGCCCAGCTGAGTTTCCAGCTGCTGGATCTGACGCGACAGCCATGTCGGATCGACGTGCAGTTTCTGGGCCGCCCGGATGAACGACGTCCCTTCCGCCACGTAGAAGAAGCGCACTGCGCGCGCGAGATCGACATCCATGTACGCCACCGGCCCGCTTGACTTGAAGTGGCCGGTTGTGGGCCGTTTCCGTTCTTCGGTCAATCGCGCGGCGGGCCGGAAGCCCGGTTCGGGCGGGCCTGGATTGCTGCGAATATGGCGTGAATTTCGGGAAGGAAGCACTTCTCACAACGCGGTCCCGCCAGCAGGGTCCGGGCTCACGCGGCAACAACGCGGCCTATTCAATTCATACGATCGAGCATGGCAACGGCGCAGATGGATGGACATGCGGGCGAGACCTGGACCCCGGAGGAGCGCGCAATTCGTCGCGACCTGGCGGCGTGCTATCGGCTCGTTGCGCTCTACGGCTGGGATGATTTCACGGGAACCCATATCTCGGCGCGGCTGCCGGGCGAGAGCGACGCGTTCCTGATCAATCCCTATGGCATGTTCTTCGAGGAGATCACGGCGTCGAGCCTGGTCAAGGTGAACCTCGCCGGGGACATCATCGAGCCCTCTCCCTATCCCGTCAATCCGGCGGGCTTCGTCATCCACAGCGCGATCCACATGGCGCGGGAGGATGCCGGATGCGTGATCCACCTGCATACCCGCGACGGTATGGCGATCTCGGCGATCGAGGAGGGGCTGCTGCCGCTCACGCAGCCCGCGATCCTGATCATGAGCGAGATCGCGTTCCACGAATATGAAGGCGTGGCCACGAATCTGGAGGAACGCGCGCGACTTCAGAGTGATCTGGGCGAGAAGAACCTCATGTTCCTGAGGAACCACGGGACGCTCGCGGTTGGCCGCTCGGTCAGGGAAGCCTTCCGGGCGATCGCCAATCTGGAGACCGCCTGTTCCGCGCAGGTGGCGGCGCTGTCGATGGGACGTCCGTTGCACCTCCCCGATCCCCAAGTGGCGGCCGACGCGGATCGCAGGTTCACCCGGGAGATGATGGCGGCTTCGGCGGAGCGCAACTGGCCGGCCCTCCTTCGCAAGCTCGACCGCGAGAACCCCGGTTACGCGGATTAGGCAGCGCAAACTTAAAGAATGCGGCGAACGAGGCTGTCAGCTCGGCGCGGATTCTCAATGTCGAATTGATCGACCATGGAGTGGAAAATGCGGGTAATGGTCGCGGTGAAGCGAGCGATGGATTACAACGTCAAGGCACGCGTGAAGCCCGATGGTTCCGGGGTCGACCGTTCCAACGTCAAGATGTCGATGAACCCCTTTGACGAGATTGCCGTCGAGGAAGCGGTTCGTCTCAAGGAGGCGGGCGTCGCGACCGACATCGTGGCCGTGTCCATCGGTCCCGTACAGGCTCAGGAGACGCTGCGAACCGCGCTGGCGATGGGTGCCGACCGAGCAATATTGATCGACGCTGGTGATTGCGATCTCGAACCGCTCGCCGTGGCCAAGGTGCTGCGGGGGCTGATCGCCGAGGAGAAGCCGGATCTGGTGGTGCTGGGCAAACAGGCCATCGATGGTGACAATGCTGCGACCGGCCAGATGCTGGCGGCGCTTCTCGATTGGCCGCAGGCTACCTTCGCGAGCAGCCTGGCAATAGCCGGGGGATCTGCCACGGTTACCCGCGAGGTCGATGGTGGACTGCAGACCGTCGAACTGGAATTGCCGGCCGTCGTAACGGCCGACCTGCGCCTCAACGAGCCGCGCTATGCATCTCTGCCCAACATCATGAAGGCCAAGCAGAAACCGCTCCAGATGAGGGCGCTGGACACTCTTGGTGTCGATGCCTCTCCGCGCCTGAAGGTGCTGAGGGTCACCGAGCCGCCGGTCCGCGCCGGTGGCATCACGGTCGGGACCACGGCCGAACTCGTCTCGAAGCTCAAGAATGAAGCGGGAGTCCTGTAATGGCCGTCCTCGTCATCGCCGACCACGACAACCAGTCGCTCAGAAATACCACCCACAAGACGGTGACGGCCGCTCGGGCACTTTCGGACTCCGTCGACCTGCTCGTGGCGGGTGCCGGTGTGGCGGATATCGCTTCGGAAGCTGCTGGCCTGGCCGGCGTCCGCAAGGTGATTATGGCCGAGAGCGCGGAGCTCGGGCAGGGCCTAGCCGAGGCGTTCGAAGCGCTCGTGGTGCCTCTCGCCGGGGGATATGATGCAGTGCTCACCCCCGCGACCGCCCAGGGGAAGAATGTGAGCCCGCGCATTGCGGCCAAGCTGGATGTCGCCCTGATCTCCGATGTGGTCGACATCCTCGACGCGGACACCTTCGTCCGGCCGATCTACGCGGGCAATGCGCTGGAGACAGTGCAAGCCTCGGATGCGACAAAGATCATCACCGTCCGTCCGACCGCCTTCGCTGCGACAAGCGAGGGCGGATCGGCCGCGATCGAGGCCGTCGAGGCTCCCGTCGCCCCCGCGCGGTCCCGCTTCGTCAGCGAGGAGGCGGTCAAATCTTCCCGTCCGGATCTCGCCAGTGCGAGGGTGGTGGTGTCCGGGGGGCGCGCCCTCGGATCGCCGGAGGAATTCCGGGCGGTCATCGAGGCGCTCGCGGACAAACTGGGTGCTGCCGTGGGTGCGAGCCGCGCCGCCGTCGATGCGGGTTATGCCGCGAACGACTGCCAGGTTGGCCAGACGGGCAAGGTGGTGGCCCCCGAACTCTACATCGCGGTCGGCATCTCCGGTGCCATCCAGCACCTGGCCGGCATGAAGGACTCCAAGGTGATCGTGGCGATCAACAAGGATCCCGACGCACCGATCTTCCAGGTCGCCGACTATGGGTTGGTCGCCGATTACAAGACTGCGGTGCCGGAGTTCATGCAGCAGTTCGGAGATCTGACGTGAGCATCGACTCTCTCACCGGCCTTGCTGCCGCGCAGGGCATTCCCTCCCTGCGGCCGACGATCTCCGGCCGCGAACATGTCGTCACCGCCGGCCACTATCTCGCCTCTCAGGCCGCCTATTCGATCCTCGAAGCGGGCGGCAACGCGGTCGATGCCGGTGTCTGCGCGGTCCTGGTGATGGGGGTCGTGCAGAGCGAGATGGTGAACGTCGCCGGCGTGGCACCGATCGCCGTCTATCTGGCCGAGCGGGATGAAGTGCTCACCATCAGCGGGCTGGGGTGGTGGCCTCGGGCCGTCTCCCCCGACCTGTTCGTTCGGGAGCATGGCGGGAGGATTCCCGAGGGCATCCTCAGGACGGTGGTTCCTGCGGCGCCCGATGCGTGCCTGACGGCGCTCGCCCAATTCGGCACGATGAGCTTCGGAGAGGTGGCGCGCAGTGCGATCCGCTTCGCCCGCGATGGCTATGTGATGTACCCGTTCCAGGCCAATCTGCTGGAAACCTTCGCGGAAACCCTGGCGCAATGGCCGAGTTCGGCAAAGATCTACCTGCCGAACGGTGCTCCACCGAAGGTCGGCGACCTCTTCGTCCAGGCCGATCTCGCCGCGAGCCTGCAATATATGGTGGATTGCGAGGCGGCCGCATCGGGCCGGGGCCGCGTGGCTGGCCTGGATGCCGCTCGCGACGCCTTTTACCGGGGGGACATCGCCCGCACCATCGTCGCCTATCACGAGGCCAATGGTGGGCTACTCACCATGGAGGACCTTGCCGGCTTCCGGGTCGAGACGGAAACGGCGCTGTCGAAGAAATTCGGATCCTCGACAATCTATTCCTGCGGCGCATGGTCACAGGGCCCGAGCCTGCTGCAGATACTGACCACGCTTGAGGGCATCGATCTGGCCGCGCTCGGCCATAACAGCACGGCCTATGTCCACACGATCACCGAGGTCATCAAGCTCTGCTTCGCCGATCGGCATCACTATTTCGGCGATCCCCGGTTCGAGGACGTGCCTCTCGACGAACTGTTGAGCGCCGCCTATTGCGCCGGGCGCCGCAGGCTGGTCTCGCCGACAAGGGCCGCTCCCGAGATGCCCGCTCCGGGCAGGGCGGGGCAGGGGCCGCGGATGGAAGCGGCGGGATCGATCGAACGTCCGCCTGCGCTGCCTGCCCTCGATACGTCCTACGTGGCCGTCATCGACGGCAAGGGCAATGTATTCTCATGCACGCCCAGCGACGTTTCGACCGATACGCCGGTGATTCCCGGCACGGGCCTTTGCCCGTCCTCAAGGGGGAGCCAGTCCTGGGCCGATCCCGCCCATCCGTCGAGCGTGGCGCCGGGGAAGCGCCCGAGGCTGACCCCCGCAGCTTTCCTGTTCAGGACGGACGAGGGCGGCGTCGGTGCGTTCGGGACACCGGGCGGCGATGTACAGCTGCAAGCCCTGGTGCAGGTATGGTTGAACATCGAATTGTTCGGGATGTCGCCCCAGCAGGCGGTGGAGGCACCGCGTTTCGCGACGTACAGCTTCCCCGATTCCTTCGAGCCCCATGCCTATAATCCCGGGCGCCTCAACGTGGAGGCGCGGTTCGGCGACGAACGGATGGGCGAACTCGCCAAGCTCGGCCACGACGTCGTCGGCTGGCCGGATTTCGCATGGCGCGCGGGAGCCGTCTGCTTCGCACGGAAGTCTCCTTCCGGAGTGCTTGAGGCGGCAGCTGATCCGCGGAGACCGGCCTATGCGATCGGGCGGTGACATAAGGCATCAGTGCTTCATCGGGGTCTGACATGGGTTTTGAAACGATCATATTCGAGCGCGAAGAGGGTGTGGCCCGCATCCGACTGAACCGGCCGGAGCGGCTCAACGCCTTCACCGTGAAGATGCACGAGGAGATTGGGGGTGTTCTCGAACAGCTCGCGGCGGACCGCGATCTGAAGCTGCTGCTGCTGACCGGGGAAGGTCGAGGCTTCTGCGCGGGCCAGGACCTGCTGGAGCTAAAGCGGGAATCCGGCGAACAGCCACGCGATCTGGGGGCATCGCTCGAGTGGCGGTGGGGACCCCTGGCGCGGCGCCTGGCGCGATTGCCCGCGCCCGTGATCTGCGCGGTGAACGGGGTGGCAGCGGGCGCCGGTGCCTCCATCGCCTTCGCCTGTGACATCGTCATCGCTCGCAAGAGCGCGCAATTCATACAATCCTTCGCGCAGATCGGTCTCGTGCCGGATGCGGGCGGCACTTGGCATCTCCCGCGGTTGGCCGGCCAGGCGCGCGCCATGGGACTGGCCCTGACGGCCGAGCCGCTGCCCGCACAGACGGCCGCCGAATGGGGATTGATCTGGCGTGCGGTTGATGACGAGGCTTTTGCCGAGGCGGTGGAGGCGTTGATCGGGCGGCTTGCCGCCATGGCGCCGCTGGCGCTCGCCGGAATCAAGCGGGCGATCCGGGCGAGCAGTACGTCGACCCTGGAGCAGCAGCTGGATATCGAGCGGGATCTGCAGAGGGAACTTGGCTGGAGCGAGGATTATGCGGAGGGCGTTCGCGCCTTCGAGGAGAAGCGGCGCCCGGCTTTCAAGGGGCGCTGAGGGGGAGCGATCATGGGTGTGTTGGACGGCAAGGTGGTGCTGGTCACCGGCGGCGCGAACGGGATCGGGCGCGAGTGCGCGTTGCTCGCCGCGCGCGAGGGTGCGAAGGTCATCGTCAACGATCTGGGCGCGGGCGTAACGGGCAAGGACGACGATTCTCCCGAGACCGCCGAAGGCGTGGCGCGGCAGATCCGCGCCAGCGGCGGCGAGGCGGTATCCAATCGGGATAGCGTTGCCAGTTTCACGGCGGTCGAGCGGATGGTACGGCAGGCGCTGGACGAGTTTGGACGCATCGACGCCGTCATCAATCCCGCCGGCATCCTGCGCGACGGGATGTTCCACAAGATGCGGGAGGCGGACTGGGATGCGGTCGTCGAAGTGCACTTGCGGGGCGCCTTCAACGTGTCGCGTGCGCTGGTCGAGTTGTTCCGCGAGCAGGGCAGTGGCTCCTTCGTGCACTTCACCTCCACCTCCGGGCTGATCGGCAATCTGGGGCAGGCGAATTATGCTGCGGCCAAGATGGGCGTGGTCGGGCTGTCGAGAATCCTCGCCATGGAAGGCGCCGCAAAGGGCGTCCGCTCGAACGTCATCGCTCCCTTCGCCTGGACGCGGATGATCGCCACCATCCCCGTGACGGACGAGGCGTCCGCGCAGCGCGTCGAGCGGATGCGCACAGGCATGCGGGCGGAGCAGGTGGCCCAGCTGGCCATAGCGCTCGCCGCCGACGCCGCCTCCGACGTTTCCGGTCAGATATTCGCGGTGCGCGGGAATGAAGTCATATTGTTCAATCAGCCGCGGCCGATCGCCTCGGTGGCGCGGGGCGACGGCTGGACGCCGGAGACGCTGCTCGGCGACGCCCTCAACGCGCTGAAACCCAAATTCACCGACCTCGGCGCTTCCGCCACCGTCTTTCCATACGACCCAGTCTGATCGGAGCCGTCATGCGCCGCGCCGCCATCGTAAGCCCTGTTCGTACCCCTGTCGGAAAGTTCCTGGGGGGCCTCAGTAGCGTTCCGGTCGAGGATCTCTGCTCCATCGTGGTCAAGGCCGTGGTCGGGCGCAGCGGGGTGGATCCCGCGATGATCGAGGATGTGGTCTTCGCGCAGAGCTACGCCAACAGCGAGACGCCCTGCGTTGGCCGCTGGGCGGCCCTGTCCGCGGGTCTGCCGGTCGAGGTTCCGGGCATGCAGCTCGACCGCCGCTGCGGCGGCGGCCTCCAGGCGATCGTCACGGCCGCGATGATGATCCAGACCGGGGCAGCCGACGTGGTGCTGGCGGGCGGCGTCGAGAGCATGAGCAACATCGAGCACTATGTCACCGGATTGCGAAGCGGCGTTCGGCAGGGCTCGCCGATCCTCCATGATCGGCTGGACCGGGGCCGCGAGCGCTCGCAGCCGGTCGAGCGCTTCGGCCGGATTTCGGGGATGGTGGAGACCGCCGAGAATCTGGCCAGCCAATATGGGATTTCGCGCGAGGAGGCCGACGCCTTTGCTGCCGATAGCCAGCACAAGGCAGCCCGCGCCTGGGACAGCGGCGTGTTGAGCGCCGAGGTGGTGCCCGTGTCCGTTCCACAGAAACGGGGGGAGCCGCTCCTGTTCGATCGGGATGAGGGTGTGCGGGGCGACACGACGACGGAAGCGCTGTCGAAGCTCCGTCCGATGATGGCGGACGGAATCTGCACGGCGGGCAATTCGAGCCAGCAGAATGATGCAGCGTCGGCATGCCTGATTGTGGCGGAGGACCTGTTGGAGCCGCTTGGCCTGAAACCGATGGGATTCCTGGTCGGGTGGGCGGCGGCCGGTTGCGATCCCGCGACCATGGGGATCGGACCGGTGCCGGCCGTGGAGCGGCTGTTCGCCAAGACCGGGCTTGGATGGAACGACGTCGGCTTGGTAGAACTCAACGAGGCCTTCGCCGCACAGGTTCTCGCCGTCCTCAAGGGATGGGGCTGGGATGATCGCGACAAGCTCAACGTCAACGGTTCGGGAATTTCGCTGGGCCACCCGATCGGCGCCACCGGGGTGCGCATCATGACCACGCTGCTGCATGAGATGCAGCGCCGCGACGTGCGCTATGGGCTGGAGACGATGTGCGTCGGCGGAGGCCAGGGCGTCGCGGCCCTGTTCGAACGCGCATGAGGCGGCGCGTACAGGCGGGGAGCCCGACGTCGGGCTTGTAACCGTCTGGCCCTACGCCACCTGCCTGTCGCGTATCTCGCCGGGTTCGATCGGCTCGCCCTCGAAGGTGGCTTCGACCAGCAGCCGGTTCGGATCTCGGTGCTGTACCTGGACGAGGTTGGTCCCAGGCACGGGGATCGCCATATAGGCGCAGCCGTCGGCCTTCACCTTGTCGAGATATGCCGCGAGACCCGTCACGCGAAACGCCACATGGTCGCGCATGCCGGGCAGGTTATTGTCCGTTTCGATCACGTGCAGAATGGGATAGTCGCCGCCCTCGGCATAGAGCCAGGCCCCTCCGACCGAGAAGTCGGGCCGGAAACCGGGCCTAAGGCCGAAAAACTGCTCGTAGAAGCGCAGGGTGGCGACAAGGTCTGTCGTCCTGATCGTCACATGGTCGAGCCTGATTACGGACATGTTCGTTCTCCCATCGTGGGTCGGACGGTTGTGCATGTACCCTCGGCGGCATTGGCCGGGGGCGGCTATTATGAGGAACTCTCGGCCTGCTGCATTTTCTCGATCTGCAGCGTCTCGCCTTCGGCGATGATCTGTCCGCAGATACTGCGCATCAGTTCGGGGTTTATCCCGCGCTCGACCGCATGGCTCATCCACCGATCGATGACCAGCTGGACACGATGAGGGATGTGGGCCTCGAGCCCGGCGGACATTTTCAAGGGCGCCACTGCACGGCACAAGTCGAGGCGCCGGGCCACGAGGGCGACGATGTCATGGTCGAGGCTCTCGATGTCCTTTCTGATCCGCTCGAGTTCGGCCAATGTCTGGTCCGTCATGATATGTCTCCCTTGGGGCCTGCCGGGCGGGCCGCCTTTCACTTGGCCAGCCAGAAATCCCTCGCCTCGCCCTGGAACTGCAGATCGGCGATCAGGAACGCCGCGTCCCAAAGCTGGCCGGGCACCATTTCCCAATGTTCGACGGCGAGGTCCCCCTCGAAGCGCCACCCGCCGACGCCGATGAAATCTTCGGCCTTGCCGTCCCGTTCCAGCCGGGTGAGGAGGCGAACGATCCCATAATAATCGTCGGCGAGGATCTGATCGACTCCCAGAAGCCGGAAGCTGTGGCCGGCAATCGCCATCCGGCGCGCGCCATAGGCCTGGGTGAACTCGGCGCCTCCGGTCGCGGCCAGGCGCACGCCGCCAGTGTGGATCACGAAATCGGGCGACACCTTGGCGAAGGCGGATCGCTGATGGGCGACCTGCTTCTCGTCCCGCTCGGACGGCTCGAGGCTTTGATCGCTCTGGATCGCAATAACCCCTTCGTAGAGATGCGCGAGCCAGAGGGCATTTGGATGGTCTGCAGTCATCATGGGCGTATTCTCCTTGTCACTCGGGGGGGCTTGTTCGCTCCACGCGACGGCAATCATTTTTGTCCGGTGCGTGCGGCCAATGCGGCCTATTGGATGCGGATTCGCGAGATGAAGTCCCGAACGACCTGGCTGAGAGGCGGAGTGTTCGGGGTGTCGAGCCAATAGTCGATGGCTGCCCTCAGGGCCGCCTGGGTAACTTCGGCGGCGAAGCGGGGATAGACGTCGTAGCCGGACTTGCCCTTCCGCGTGCTGATCTGCTGTGCCAGCGCTTCCAGCGCCGTCGCGTCGGAACGATATTTCTCAGCCGCCAGCGCAGGTTCGGCCTTCAGCAGTCGCATGCGCCTGACCCACGCACGGTCCGGGTCTGTCGGGTAGAGAGCCGCGCAGGCATGGGCGAGCGCTACCCACAGCTCTTCGTCTTCCGGCCGTTCGCGCAGCGCCTCGACGACGAGATCATAGTTGTGGGTCAGGACCCCCACGACCGCAGCTTCCTTATTCGGGAAGTAATTCCGGAAGGTCCGCAGGGATACGCCGGCCTGTTCGGCGATATCCTCGATCCGCAGTTGCGCCAGGCCATATTTGTCCGCCAGTTCCAAAGCCGCGCTGGCCAGGGCAGCCTTGGTCGCGTCCTTCTTTCGTTCGCGTAGCGGTATGGTGGATGACATCAGGGTTCTCCGACTTCACATTCCGTAGTCGGTCAACGGCGTGGTGTTCGGTTTGTCGAGGCCGAAAACGCGCTTGAGCAGTCCCGATCTCACCAACCCATTCCGCACTTTCGTCCCCAACCATGTGCGCGGCACGAACATGCCGGTGAACAGATGACCCTGTTTTTCCAGCACGAGAGGGCGGTGGGCGAGGTCGTAGTTCTTGAAACCCTCCACATGATTGCCGTTGGCGGCGAACAGTTCCCCAGCCAGTCGATAAGCGCCAATCAGTCCGAGCAGACCTCCGGCGCCGGAGAAGGGGGAGGCGCAATGCGCCGCGTCGCCGACCAGCGCAATCCTTCCGTTCGACCAGGAGGGCATCACCACCTGTGCCTGCGCGTCGAGGTAGAAATGGGGATCGTCGTCTATCTGCTTCAGGATGTTCGGTGTGTCCCAACCCACGCCTTCGAAGGCATTGCGTAGAATCTGACGTTGATGCTCGATGTCGCGGTAGTGATATTCGAGCGGCTCCTCCTGGCGGAACGCCAGGTAGACCATGGACGGTCCATTACCCGCCGCCTGGACCATCACCGATTTGCCCGGCTCGTTGAAGAGCGTGCTGGCCCTTTTCTGGGCGAAGGGAGTGGAGGCCATCGTGACGGCAAAATAATGTTTCTTGAACCTGACGAACTGGTCGGACGGACCGAACGCGATGCGGCGGACCCCCGAGTGAAATCCGTCGGCTCCTATCACCAGGTTGAACCTGCGCGGAGCACCCTGCTCGAATGTCACGTCCACGCCCGACGCGTCCTGGCTGAGGCCACTGATCGCATCGCCAAAGACATATTCCACGGAGTCGCGCGTGTTCTCGTAGAGAATGCTGGACAGTTCCCCGCGCCGGATTTCGGCTGCTCCTCCGCCCTCTTTCTGGAGCGCCTGGAGATCGAGCGAGCCGATCAGGCGGTTCTTCGCGTCCACGAAGTTCGCGGCGATGTCGTCGACCCTGCGCTCCCTGACGACATCCATCAGTCCCATGCGCTCGACGACCTGAATCGACTGGTCCCGAACGTCCACGCCCTGTCCGCCCAGGCGCAAGGTCGGCGAGAGCTCCACGATCGTGACGGCGTAGCCGATGCGATCGAGCCAGAAGGCGAGCGCAGGCCCGGCGATGCTGGCTCCAGCGATCAAAACGGTTTTCTTGGTCATCAGACACCTCATTTCCGACTCGGTCGTACAATAAAATTGCCTAAAGTGCAATTTTGCTTTTTAGGCAATTTTATTGTCGCGAGATGAAAGTGGTGGACGTCTGATGGTTGGTAGGAACCGCTGCGTCCGGCGTCAGTCCGCCCCGTTCTCTCCCACGCCCGAAGAGCGCTGGTCGCGATAGCGCACGGGCGTCACACCCTCAAAGTCCCGAAAGCGCTTGATGAGATGCGATGCATCGGTGAATCCGCATTCGGCTGCGATGTGGGCGATGGGCCATTGGGTGTCGCTGAGCAGGCGCCGAACGCGGCCCATCCGTATCACCTCCTGGGCTGCTTTGGGCGTCATTCCGAGGTCGGCCACGAACAGCCTCGTCAGGTTTCGCGGCGTCGACCCCACCATCGATGCGATATCGGCAAGGCTTAGACGCTGATCGAGAAGCCGTTCGATCGCGAGCAGGCTTCTGCGCACGCGCGGATCACGGGCCTGCGCGAAGCCATGGACGGCAGGGGCGGGCTGCGGTGCCTCAGCCGGTATCGCGGCCTCCTCGAGCATGATCCGGAGGCCCTTCGCGGCCGAACCGGGGCCGAGGTGACGCTCCACCAGCCAGCTGGCCAGATGAACCGAGCCTACGCCTCCCGGACAGGTGATACGGTTGCCGTCGACGAGGAACATCCGATCGGAGACCAGGGGAAGGTCGGGGAACTCGGCCGAGTAGTCGACATGATGGAACCAGCTCACACATGCGCGGCGCCCCTGCATCAGCCCTGCCCGGGCAAGGGTGAAGACGCCGTTACACAGGCCGATCAGTGGAATTCCCGCAGCGGCGGCGGCCCGCAGATAGGCGAGCAGCGTTTCGGTCTCCTGCTCCGTTCCATGGAGCGTGCCCCCTATGACGACGACATAGTCGAACGTTTGGGGATCGATCAGCCCATCGTTCGGCTGGACCACAATGCCGTTGCTCGCCTTCACCAGCTTCCTGCCTTCGCTGAGGACCGACCATTGGCAGCGTATCTGTCTCGACCGGTCCCCCTCGTCCGCGGCCAGACGCAGGGTGTCGATGAAGCCGGCGAGCGCGAGCATGGTGAAGTTCGGCAAGGGCAGAACCGCCACTCGCAGATGAGGCCTGACCGGAACAGGCGCCGCGCGGGTTTCAGCCTTCGGCATGTACGACGGTGGTGATAGATCGAGATGGCTTCGCGGACAATGCAACGTCACCCCTGTCGCGCTGCCGCGGTCAGCAATCCGCGAAGCTCACCGCGAGCCCGCCGAGCGAGGTCTCCTTGTAGACATCGCTCATATCGGCACCGGTGCGCTTCATGGTCTCGATGACCTTGTCGAGTGAAACATGATGCTCTCCGTTTCCCATCAACGCGAGGCGCGCTGCATCTATGGCCTTGATCGCGCCCATCGCATTGCGCTCGATGCAGGGGATCTGGACGAGCCCGCCTATCGGGTCACACGTCAGGCCGAGATTGTGCTCCATCGCGATTTCCGCCGCATTTTCGACCTGGGCGTTGGTGCCTCCGAGCACCGCCGCCAGTGCGCCCGCGGCCATCGAGCAGGCGACACCCACTTCCCCCTGGCACCCGACCTCCGCTCCCGAGATCGACGCGTTGCGCTTGTAGAGTGCCCCGATCGCCGCCGCCGTGAGGATGAAGACGCGTCGACTGTCCGGCGTCGAGCCGTGATACCGGTCGAAGTAGCGCAGAACGGCGGGAAGGATGCCGGCGGCACCGTTTGTTGGTGCCGTGACGACGCGCCCGCCCGCGGCATTCTCCTCGTTGACCGCCATGGCCCACAGATTCACCCAGTCCATGGGCGCCAGGGGGTCAGGATCCCCGGCCGCTTCGCGCGCTTCGAGAGCGGCCAGCATCTCTTTGGCCCGCCGCTTCACCTTCAACCCGCCCGGAAGCTCACCGTGCTGACCGAGGCCTCGATCCATGCAGGCGTCCATGGCTGCGATGATGTCGTCCAGCCCGGATTCAAGCTCCTCCCCGGTGCGCAGGGCCAGTTCGTTCTCGCGCATCACCCCCGCGATCGTCAGTCCGGCTGCATCGGCCTGGCGCAGGAGTTCCGTGGCGGAGGCGAAGGGCAGGGGAACTTCGCCCCGATTGTCGCCGAGCGTCCGCAGCTCTGCCTCGTCTTCGGCGATAACAAACCCGCCGCCAATGGAGTAGTAGGTCTTGGCGAGGATCGCCTCGTTCGACGCGTCGATGGCCGTCAGGCGCAGGGCGTTGGGGTGTCCGGGCAGCCGCTCGCGATGCGCCCAGACTATGTCTTCCTGGGCATCGAACGCGATCGGGCTCCCGCCGCCGAGGGTGAGGCGGCGGCCGGTCTGGATAGCTTGGAGAGCGGCGTCCGCCGCATCGAGATCGATCGTGTCCGGCCAGAAGCCCGAAAGCCCCAGCAGAACCGCACGGTCGGTCGCGTGCCCCTTGCCGGTCAGGGCGAGCGATGCGTAGAGCGTCACCTTGAGGCCTGCGGTCGAGTGCAGGCGGCCCGTCCGCTCAAGCTCCGCCACGAACCGTCCCGCGGCGATCATCGGGCCCATGGTGTGGCTGCTCGACGGACCGACCCCCAGCTTGAACAATTCGAACGTGCTGACGATCATTCCATTCTCCAACCTTCCCAGCTCGCCGACGTCAGCGAAATCCGGCGCGCCGCCGATTCTGAAGGTGCATCGCTAGTCCCTGAACACGACGGTCTTCGGTCCGTTGGCGAATGAACGGCCGCTCAGGTGGAGAGAAACGGCTCTCGCCAGCACACGGCGCTCGATGTCCCGTCCCTTGCTGACCAGATCCTCGGGCGTGTCCTGGTGGCTGATCCGCTCGACGTCCTGCTCGATGATCGGCCCTTCGTCGAGGTCGGCCGTGACGTAGTGAGCCGTGGCGCCGATAAGCTTCACCCCGCGCGAATGCGCCTGGTGGTAAGGCTTTGCTCCCTTGAAGCCTGGCAGGAAGCTGTGATGGATGTTGATGCACCGTCCGGCGAGGAAGGCCGCGAGCTCGTCGGACAGAATCTGCATGTAGCGGGCCAGAACCACCAGTTCCGCACCCGTTTCGACCACCAGCTGCCTGATCTTCGCTTCCTGTGCGGCCTTGTCGGCCCTGGAGACGGGCAGGTGGTGGAAGGGGATTTCTCCGAAGTCGGTTCCAGCGAATGTCTCAAGAGGATGATTGGAAATGATGCCAACCGGCTGCATCTGCAGCTCTCCGATCCGCCAGCGGTAGAGAAGATCCACCAGGCAATGGTCGAATTTCGAAACGAGGATGAGGACCCTCTTCTTCTCGTCCGCCGGCACCAGAGACCATTCCATCGCGAGCTTCGCCGCGATCGGGGCGAAATCGGCCCGGACGACGTCCGGCGCCACGGCGGACGGCAGGCTGAACGTCAGCCGCACGAACAGCCGCGCCGTTTCGGTGTCGCAATAATGGTGGGCTTCGAGCACGTCGGCCCCATGCCGGAAGAGCTCGGTCGTGATCGCGGCCACGATCCCGGGCTTGTTGGGGCAGGAAACGGTGAGCCGGTAGACCGCGTCGGACAGTGGGGCTGGCGTCTTGGGGGCAGGCGTCATTGATGGGTTCTCTTGCTCTCGCACTGCCGGCCGGCATGGGCCAGGTGGCGTGTCAGGTAGGATGCGAAGGATCGAAGCGCACGAACCTGCCAGGCACGCTCGGCGCCCGGGCGCCACAGGACGATTTCCGCATGGCCATAGACAGTCCGCGTGGCCCGGCCCGGGGGGAAGCTGGCGTCCGCGAGGTCGAGCGGGCAGCCCGCCGCAAGCACTTGGGCGGCATTGTCCCCGGATAGCTCCCATGCGAGTTCGCGGTCGGAGATCTCGACGAGCGAAAGCGGTGTGGAGCGGGCCAGGGCGGCGAGGCCATCCGCGGCGTCGGCCGTCTGCGCGATCAGCAGCCACTCGTCGGGTCCGAGTTTTAGGGCGTGCCGCCCGTCGCGCGACGAACTGGCGAGCGGGGCGAGGTCCAGCGGCGCCTGCCAGGCTGCCGATGCCTCCTCGATCGCCTGCGCGCGGAGACGCAGCGCCCATTGGTGCCCCGGTGCCAGCGGACGGAACGGGAGACCCGTTCCGGCCAGATGTCCGATCGGCTTGTCGGTATCATGCATTGAGGCGCTCTCCCTTGGGATCCAGGAAGACCGGTTCGCAGACGCGCCACAGGGTCGGCGCACCGTCCAGGCTCGTGGCGCGGACGAGCTCGCCGTGACGGGCCCTGCCGTTTTTGAGCAGGCCGAGCGCGATCGGCCCGCCCAGCGCTTCGCTCCAATAGGCGGATGTGACATGGCCTTGCGCGCTGAAGGGCGTCAGGGCGCTGTCGCGCACCAGCTGGGCGCCTTCATCCGGCACGGTCGAGTGCCCCGAGGGCAGGAGGCCGACGAGTTGCTTCCGGTCGGGTGAAGCCGGGCCGGCGAGGGTGAGCGAACGCTTCCCTACGAAATCGCGCTTCGCCTTGCCGATCGCCCAGGTCAGTCCGACATCGTCCGGAGTCACCGTGCCATCGGTTTCCTGGCCGACGATGATGAAGCCCTTCTCGGCGCGCAGCACGTGGAGCGTTTCGGTGCCATATACCGTCGCCCCATATTTGTGGCCTTGCGCCCAGATGGCTTCCCAAACCTCCAGTCCACGGCTCGACGGGACATTCACCTCGAAGCCCAGTTCGCCGGTGAAACTCACCCGGAACAGGCGTGTCGGCACGCCTGCGATCCGCCCCTCCCGCACCGCCATGTGCGGGAAGGCTTCGACCGACAGGTCGATGCCTTCCACCAGTGGCGCAAGGATGTCGCGCGCACGCGGACCCTGGACTGCGACGACCGCCCATTGTTCGGTGGTTGAGGTGAGCCACACGTCGAGGTCGGGCCATTCGGTCTGGAGATAGTCCTCCATGAGATTGAACACGCCGGCCGCCCCGCCGGTCGTCGTCGTGACATGGAAGCGGTCCTCGGCGAGCCGGCCGACCACGCCATCGTCGAAGATGAAGCCGTCGTCCCGCAGCAGAACGCCATAACGGCAGCCGCCGGGCTTCAGCTTCGTCCAGGCGTTGACGTACATGCGGTTCATGAATTCGGCGGCGTCAGGGCCCACGACCTCGATTTTCCCGAGGGTGGACGCGTCGAGGATGCCTGCCGCCGCGCGCGTGATCCGGCATTCGCGCCGCACGGCGGCTTCCATGCTCTCCCCGTCCTGCGGAAAATAGCGGGCGCGTTTCCAGAGGCCCACGTCCTCGAACACCGCACTTCGGGCGACGGCCCATTCATGGGTCGGCGTCAGGCGGGCAGGCAGGAAGCCCTCGCCTCGGTTGTTGCCGGCCAGTGTCCCGAAGGTGACCGGGGTATAGGGCGGTCGGAACGTGGTGATGCCGACCTGCCCCATCGGCACGCCCATCGCTTCGCCGACGACGGCCATCGCGTTGACGTTGGAGGTGCGGCCCTGATCGGTCGCCATGCCGGTCGTCGTGTAGCGCTTGAAATGCTCGACCGAGAGAAACCCCTCGCGGACGGCGAGCCTCAGGTCCTTCGAGGTCACGTCGTTCTGGAAGTCGATGAACGCCATCGCGCTGTCGGCCGCGACGCTCATCGGCGTCTGGCGCATGTCGATGGCGCCATCCGCGCGTGCGCAGAGGGGTGCCCGGCCCGGCTCCACGCCTACGGCGCTTGCGCCGGCCGCGAAGCCGTTCTGCAACGCTGCCGAGGTCGGGAAGTCGCCTTGGCATGCGCCGACGCAGGTCAGAGCCTCGCTGGACTCTCCGGGAATATAGGCTTCGAGCCGCTCGTCCCACCGCAATGCCCCCCGCGTTTGCGAGAAGAGATGGACGGTCGGTGTCCAGCCCCCCGCCATCAGCACGAGGTCGCACCGGAAGGTCCGCCGCCGGCCACCCGGCAGTGCGATCTCGACGGATGTGACCCGCAGCCGACCGGTGGTCTTCAACGGCTTGGCGCCCCGGATCACCTCGATACCGAGTTTCGCGGCCTCGCCGGCCAGCAGGGCGGGGAGGGCGGTGCGCAGGTCGGCGATCGTCGTTGCGATTCCGGCCCGCGCCAGATCGAACGCCGTCTGATAGCCGCTGTCGTCCCGGGTCAAGACCACTCCCGCGCGACCGAGGCGCACGCCGTAGCGGTTGAGGTAGGCACGTGCCGCCGAAGCCAGCATGACGCCGGGCCGATCGTTCCCCTTGAAGACGATCGGCCGTTCATGGGCGCCGGTGGCAAGGATGACCCGGCCGGCGCGCACCTGGCGCCACCGCTCCCGCAGCGATCCCGGCGCCGCGTCCGCGACGTGATCGCTGACGCGTTCGGCCAGGCTGATCATGTTGTGCGAGCCATAGCGAAAAGCGGTGGTTCGCGTCAGGATCGTCACATTGGGCCTGGCCGACAGTTCGGCGGTCGTCCGCTCCAGCCAGGTCCAGGCGTCCATGCCGTCGATGACGGCATCGGGATCGGCGAGAAGCGAGCCGCCAAGTTCGGAGCGCTCATCGCACAGGATGACCCGCGCCCTGCCTGTGCTGGCTGCCAGCGCTGCGGCCAGGCCGGCCGGCCCCGCCCCGACCACAAGCACTTCGCAATGGTCATATTGAAGGGCATAGCTGTCGGGATCGGCATCCGTCGGTGGCGGACCAAGTCCTGCCGAGCGTCGGATCGCGGGCTCGTACACCGTCTTCCAGGCCGATCGCGGCCACATGAAGGTCTTGTAGTAGAAGCCGGCGGGAATCAGGGCCGATGCGGCGTCGTTGATGGCCCCGATGTCCCACCTCAGCGAAGGCCAACGGTTCTGGCTGCGCGCCACCAGGCCCTCATGGACCTCGACGGTGGTCGCCTGCACGTTCGGCTGTACCCGGCCGGGCCCGCGGTCGATGGTGACCAGGGCATTGGGCTCCTCGACACCGGCGCCCAGCACGCCGCGCGGCCGGTGATATTTGAAGGAGCGGCCAACGAGATGCACTCCATTGGCCAGGAGCGCGCTGGCGAGCGTATCTCCTGCGTATGCGGTCATCCGGCGTCCGTCGAAGCTGAAGCTGACGGGGCGCCCACGATCGATCCGACCTTTGTCCGACAGACGGAAGGAGTCCTTCATTGTCCGCACTCCAGCGGCGGTCGCGGCGTGCCGGCGGGGTAGCTTCCCGAGAAGATGTTGGTCACGGTGTGGCGCAAGGCGTTGAAGTAACGGCGGCAGCCATGGACATGATGCCAGCGTTCGGCATGGTGGCCCGCGGGATTGCTGCGCTCATAAAGATAGGCCGCCCAGGCCGCGTCGTCGAGCGACGCCGGATCGAGCGGGCGGCTGATATGGGCCTCACCCGCATAGCGGAATTCGATCTCGGGGCGGGGCCCGCAAAACGGACATTCGATAACCAGCATCGGGGCCTCCTCAGTGCGCGACCGCCGCCGCCGCCGCCTCGTTGATCAACCGTCCGCTGACGAAGCGATCCAGGGAGAAGGGCGCTGCGATCGGGTGTGGTTTCCCGGTGGCGAGGATGTGGGCGAAGACGTGCCCGGAGCCTGGCGTGGCCTTGAAGCCGCCGGTGCCCCAGCCGCAATTAGCGTAAAGACCGGGCACGGGTGTGGCACCGATGATCGGCGACCGATCTGGCGTGAGGTCGACGATCCCGCCCCAGTTGCGCAGCATCCGCATCCGCGCGAACTGGGGGAACAGCTCGCAGACCGCCTCGACGGCCTGGGCGGTAACGTGCGCGCTTCCGGCCTGGCCATAGCCGGCATAGGCGTCCGATCCCGCGCCGATGACGAGCTCGCCCTTGTCGGACTGGCTGACATAGCCGTGCACGGTGTTGGACATGACCACGCAGTCGAGCACCGGTTTCGTGGGCTCGGAGACGAGGGCCTGCAGGGGATAGCTCTCGATGGGCAGCCGCACGTCGGCCATCGCCATCACCTGGGAGCTGCGGCCGGCGGTAACGACCCCGATCTTCCCGGCGCCTATGAACCCGCGGGAGGTTTCGACGCCGGTGACCGCGCCATCGGCACCCCGCCGGATTCCGGTCACCATGCAATTCTCGATGATGTCGACGCCTCGCGCACTCGCCGCGCGGGCGTAGCCCCAGGCGACCGCGTCGTGCCTTGCCGTGCCTCCGGATCTCTGCAGGGCCGCGCCGACGATCGGATAGCGGGCATCGCGCGACATGTTGAGTCCGGGGCAGAATTCCGCGACCTGCTGTCGCGACAGCCAATGATTGTCGATGCCGTTGAGTCGATTGGCGTGGACGTGCCGCTTGATGGATTGAATGTCGTGTACGGTGTGGGCCAACATCAGCACGCCGCGGGGGCTGAACATGACGTTGTAGTTGAGGTCCTGACTCAGGTTCCGCCACAGCTGAAGCGCATGATCGTAAAGCGCCGCGCTTTCATCGAACAGATAGTTGGATCGAATGATCGTCGTGTTCCGGCCCGTATTGCCGCCGCCGATCCAGCCCTTTTCGACCACCGCAACGTTCGTGATGCCGTGTTCCTTGGCGAGATAGTAGGCGGTCGCCAGGCCATGACCGCCACCGCCTATGATGACGATGTCGTAGCACTGCCGCGGTTCCGCCTTCCGCCACTGTTGCGGATATGCGGTTTGGCCGTTGAACGCGCTCCGCAAAAGGGTGAGGGCCGAGAATCTCATGCGGCGACCTTTCCACCGGACCGCTATTCAAGCATAGTATAAACGAGGCATGTGATCGTATATTTCGGACAATGGTTATTCGGTCGGCCCGCGTCCGGGAGCCGACCGGAGGCTTCGATGGAAGGCATGTTCGTCACCTCGGACCAAATCGCCGACGGGCATCGCCTGAGCATCGTCCGATCCCGGTTCAGCCCTCCTCGGTTTGCCGGTGCTCGAACAGTTCCCGCACGGCCTGTAGTCCCACCTTCATCGAGGCGGTGCGGGGCAGCTCGTCGACCCGGATGAATTCGGCCGGTATCTGGTAGGGGAGCAGCATTTCCCTGAGGAATTTCCGCAGATCGGCGACCGAAGGCGGCGTCGTCCCGGGTTTCAATGCATAGGCCGCAGCGGGCACCTGCCCCAATCGCCTGTCGGCGATGCCCACCACCGCGGCCTCGCGGATTGCCGGGTGGCGTTCGATCGCTTCGGCGACGGAGTGGGGTTGGATCTTGAAGCCGCCGCGTATGATGGTGGCATCCGCCCTGCCCTTGATCCAGAGGAAGCCGTCCTTATCGAGCACGGCCAGGTCCGTCGTCGCGGTCCAGCTATCCGGATCGCCGATCTGCGAGCCCTTGAGTTCGAGGATGCCCTCCTCACCGGTCGCGAGGACCTCGCCGCCGACGGCCGTGATCCGCGCTTCCACGCCGGGATTGAGCCGGCCGACTGCCCCGCGCTTTTCGGGCCAATAAGCCTTGAAGTCGTCCAAGGTCCAGCCTGCCACGCCGCCGAGTTCCGTGGCGCCGTAGTTCTGGAGGACGGGAATGCCGTAGGTCTGCCAGAACTCGTCGGCGAGCGCGGGGTCCAGGGGTGCTGCGCCGGTGCGATAGGCGACGAGACTGGAGAGATCCTCCTTCGGTATCCTTGCGGCAAGCACCATGGCGAGTCCGGCCGGCGGCGTCTGCACCACCTTCGGCCGGTGCCTTTTGACGGCGTCCTGGAATTCGGAGACCTCGAACTTTTCGAGGACGCAGGTCTTCCGACCCGCGAGTAGTGCGTTCAGCAGGGCCAGGAGACCGCCGATATGCGCGAAGGGCGTCAGCAGGAGCTGGGTGCTCGGACGCAGCCGGGGGGAGTCGTCCTTGCTGCGACCGGCCTCGAACTTGGCGGCGCCGAGTATCGACTGCGCGAAACGCGAGCGTCTGAGGGGGATGCGCTTTGGCGCACCCGTGGTGCCGCTCGTCAGCATCTCGA
Source organism: Rhizorhabdus dicambivorans (assembly GCF_002355275.1). NCBI lineage: Bacteria > Pseudomonadati > Pseudomonadota > Alphaproteobacteria > Sphingomonadales > Rhizorhabdaceae > Rhizorhabdus > Rhizorhabdus dicambivorans. The sequence goes on from NZ_CP023449.1 coordinate 1,537,384, forward strand.
CCGCAATCCCCGGCGCGAGGCTGTTGAAGTCGTCGAGACGATCAGGGGACAGGCGCTGCAGCAGTTGGACGCATCCGCCAACCTCTTCGCTGAGCTCTATGCACAGCGCACCGCTTTCGAGCCCGGCCTCCCTTACCTCGCTGCGCGCCCAGTCCACCGAGGAAGCGACGATGACCGGCAGCTTCAGCTTCGAGATATCGGCGCGGAGGGCTGCGTCCGGCAGGGTCGGGTTGAGCGTGACCAAGCATCTCCCCGTCGCCACGGCGGCGAGGACGGCGGGGATGACCTCCGGCCGGTTCCGCAGGATCACTCCAACCCTTATGTCGGGGCCGAGGCCTGCCTGGCTGATCGCTTCCTCGATCGCTTGTTTCCGCGCCCTGAGAGTGCCCCACGTCCACCATTGGCGGCGGAACTCGACTGCCTCCTGTTCGGGCGCGATATCGAGGATCGCGTCGAGGCTCGCCCTCATCTGCTCGGCTGCATTGGCCGTCATGCTGATCGTCCTCAGGTCAATGGGCGGGGAAGGGCGGCGGCCCTTGCGCGCAGCCGTGTGGGCGATGAGAGCGTCATTCGATCATGCATCGCGCGCTTGAGCAGAAGGTGCAGGGGGTATTCCCAGGTGTAGCCGATGCCACCATGCGCCTCGACGGCGGCGCGCGCCGTCTTTACCGCGACGTCGGTCGCGTGAGCCTTGGCCAGCGCCGCGGACCAGGGCGCTTCCGGTGCGGGCGTGTCCCAGGCGTGGGCGGCGAACCAGCAGAAATAACGGACCGGATCGATATCCACGGCCATGTTGGCGAGGGCGTGCTTGATGGCCTGGAAGGCACCGATCGGGCGCCCGAACTGGACCCTGGTCTTGGCGTACTCGGTCGAAAGCTCCAGTGCGGCCGAGCCGGCACCGGCGGCGTCGATGGCCCCGAGGATCATCAACGCGTCATAAAGTCTCCAGGCGGCCTGGCGGTCCCCCGCCCGCTCGGCACCAGCCATTTGAAGCGTTACGCCGGCGTGAGGCCGCGAGGCGTCCAGTGGCGGGAAAGGGCTGACGTGGAGTTCGGCACGATCGCTCGGCACGACGAAAAGGCCGTCCTGAAGGCCGACTATGAAGAGGTCTGCATCGCCCGCGCCTTCGACGCAACGCTTGGTCACCTGGCCGTCTGTGGATGTCATTCTCCACTCGTCAGGGCTCCATATGTCGGAGGTCTCGCTGAAGGCGAATGCGACCCTGGCGTCGCCGGTCAGCAGCGCGTCGAGCCACCGCTGCCTGCTCCCGTCGGAACCGTAGGTGGCGATGGTCCAGGCCCCGACGGCGCTTCTGATCTTCGACGTGGGGGCAGCATGGCGCCCGAGCGCTTCGGCCACCACCGACAGGGTCAAGAGGCCCATGCCCAGACCACCGTCTTTCTCAGCCGTGAGGATCGCCGGAACCCCGAGCGACGTCAGTTCGACGTCCAGCGCATTGGCTATCGCGGGGACTTCTTCGCTGCGCGTCAGGATGTTTCCGCTGAGCTTGTCGGCCAGCAGCCGCTCGATGGCGTCTGCGAACTGCTTCTGCTCGTCTGTGAGGTCGAAATGCATGGGTCCTAGATTGCCTCGTCCTTCGGGAGGCCGAGCCCACGCTCGGCGATGATGTTGCGCTGGATGTTGGAAGCGCCGCCGGCGATCGAGAGCGCGAGCGATCCGAATATCTGGTTCACCCACTGGCCCGGATCGCGGCGGGTCGTCTCGCCGTGGTTGGCCAGCTCGAGCGCGCGGTCCCCGATGATGTCCTGGGCGACCTGGGCGATCTCGAGCGCGATCCGCGTTCCCGCGATCTTGTTGAGCAAGGGCAGTCTCCCGGCCGACCCGCCTGCCACGGCCTGTGCGAACTGGTAGTAGCCGCAGCAAAGCTGGGCCTGGACATAGCCTTCCAGGACCATCATCCGATCGCGGATCTGCGGATCCTCGGCGGCGGGTCTTCCGTCTATTTCAACGTTCCTCGCCAGTCGCCACAGCGACTCCAGGAGGCCGAGCGTGCGCACGCCGCCGATGTTGCTCCGCTCGTGCTTGAGCGTGGTCTTGGATATCTGCCAGCCGCTGCCGCGCCCCCCGACGATCCAGTCGGCCGGCGTGCGCGCGTCTTCGAAGAACACCTCGCAGAACTCCGACTGGCCGGTGATCTGATGGATCGTGCGGATGGAGATGCCCGGCTGGTCCAACTCCAGGAGGAGGTAGGAGATACCGGCGTGCTTGCCCGCATCCGGCTCGGTCCGCACGAGGGCGAACATGTGGGTGGCGCTATAGGCCTGGCTGGTCCAGATCTTCTGACCGTTGATGATCCACTGCCCGTCTTCCAGACGGCCGTTGGTCTTGAGAGAGGCGAGATCGCTGCCCGCGCCCGGTTCCGAATATCCCTGCGCCCAGCGATATTCGCCCAGGATCGTCTTGGGGATGAACCACTGCCTCTGCTCCTCGGTACCATGCTCCAGCAGGGTCGGGATCAGCATCGACATGCCGGCGCCCGGCACTTCCATCGGCGCGCGCGCCTTCTCGAAGCATTCGCGGATGATCCGCCCGCGCATGGGATCCGCAGGCTGCTCCGAACCGCCATAGGCCTTGGGGATGGAGCGGTACAGATAGCCTAGCTCAGTGGCGAGGAGGCGGAATTCGCGGACGAGCCCCGCGTCCGGCCTGCCCTTGGCGGGAAGGCGGTTCTTCCAGGCTTCATCGAGGAAGGTCTGCACCTCCTCGACGAATGCCATATCGTTCTTGGAATATCCTAAGTCCATGATTCACCAAAGATTTGTGCGCGATATATTGGTCGCGGCCTACCAGGATCCGATGTTGGGCATCGACGCCCAGGGTTCCTGCGCTTGCAGCGGGGCGCCGGTCTGCAACAGCTCCACCGAGATGTCGTCGGGCGACCTGACGAACGCCATCTTGCCGTCTCGCGGCGGGCGATGGAGCACGACTCCATGATCGAGAAGTCGCCGGCAGGTGGCGTAGATGTCGTCGACGGCGAATGCGATATGCCCGAAATTGCGTCCACCCGAGTAGGTTTCGGCGTCCCAGTTGTGGGTAAGTTCGATCATCGGCGACCTCACCGCCCGCGCGGCCTCGCTGTCCTGTGGGGCCGCGAGGAAGACCAGGGTGAACCGGCCGGCAGGCGCCTCGTGCCTCTCCATCTCTTCCAGTCCGAGCGCGTCCCGATAGAAGGAGAGGGACTCCTCCAGGTCTCGCACCCGCACCATGGTGTGGAGGAATTTCACCGCGACCCTTTCCCATCCTGTCCGCCCGGGGCTGAGCAGCCTCGACATCCGTTCGCGCAGTCCGCTGCCGAACTTCCGGCCGGCGCGAGATGGCGATCACGGGGCGGGGCGCTCGGGGCGGCTGCACTTGGCAGCTTCTTCGCACGCACCATCCGCGGCAATTAGTGTGAAAAATCTTCCGGACGGACCAAGCACGCACTTCACGGCTCGCGGTCCAGCTGCACTTATCGTCTGCGCTGCACATGACGGCTCGCCGCCCCCGATGCTCAACCTGTCAGGCCTGGGCATCGGCAATTCGCCACGCGCCCGTCCGAAAATTGTTGCGAAACGGAGATCTGGGAATGGCGACGGACGGAATGATCCTTGGACAGATCACCGACGAGTCCGTCGCGCTGATGCGGCAACGGATCGGATTTCCCAATCCCACCCTGCGTCACGGGTGGCTCGACAAGCCGCACAACATCTATGCGTCTTATGACGCGTTCCGCCGTTTCGCGATCTATGGCGGCAGCGACAATCCGTTCTTCATCGACGAGGATTATCCCAAGGCCACACGTTGGGGGGAAAGTATCGCGCCGCTCGGCTTCGAGGGCACCATGGGCCTCAAACGTCCCAAGCAGATGGATCCCGACTTCGAGCGCGCCACACGTAGCGCCTTGCGCGGTGTTCAGCTTTTCCATTCCGGCGGTGAGAATTACTATTACGCTCCGATAACGGGCGGTCAGCGGCTGTACGTCTCGAAATATGTGGAGGACGTTCAGGTCAAGACGTCCAGCTTCGGGGGCAAGTCCGTCGTCGTCGATAACGGCAAATGCTATTGGAACGACGACGACGTCGTACTGGTGCAGGGCACCGAGACCTTCGTGCACATCGAGCGCCGACGGTCTTCAGACCCGAGTGATAAGCCCCGGAAAAAGCCGGAACCGATCATCACGCGCTATTCCGACGAAGACCTGGCCGCCATCGACGCGGCTTACGACGCGGAGTTCCGGCGCGGATCGGACACTTGGTATATCGAGGACATCTCGGTCGGAATGCGGCTTCCCACCATGGTCAAGGGCCCGCTCACGATCACCGATCTGATCAATCTTTTCATGGGCGCGGGGTGGTACTCCTACGGGGCTCCCCCGTTCAGGCTGGCCTATGAGAGCCGCAAGCTCCTTCGGGGCTTCTACTCCAGGAACGAATTCAACGCATGGGATGCCATCCAGCGGGTGCATTGGGAACCCGGTCTGGTCAAGGAGGTGGGAGTCGCCGGGATATACGACGTCGCGGTCATGCGGCAGGCGATGCTCAATCATTACTGCAACAACATAGCCGGTGACGATGCCTGGGTTTACCGGGTCAAATACGACCTGCGCAAATTCAACTATATCGGTGACACGACCTGGATCCACGGCGTCGTGACCGAGGTGAGGGTGGACCCCGTGCTCGGGCCTGCGATCGAAGTGGATCTGGTCGGCATCAACCAGCGCGGCGAGGAAAATATCGGCGGTTCGGCGACGATCCTCGTCGCCTCGCGCCAGACCGGGCTGGCGAAGCTGCCGCCGCCGGTAAAGCCGACAGCCCATCGCGCCGACGACTGGCGGACCGTTTAGGTCCGTCGATCCCCGGCATCGGAATCCGCAAGAGACGAGAGAGACATGAACAAAGAGGCTTCAACATCGCTGTTCGCGCCCGGCGCCGCGCTCGTGGTTGGTGGCAGTGGTGGTCTAGGCACGGCAATAGCGACCAAGCTCGCCGGGTATGGCGCTCAGGTCGTAGTTTCGTACCGTCGAGCGCGCGATGAGGCGCAGGGACTGGTCGATGCGATCCGCGGGGCGTCTGGAGAAGCGGAAGCCGTCGAACTCGACGTGCTGGACCCGGCGTCCGTGGCGCGGGGCATTGAACGGGCTGCCGATCTCTTCGGGGGGATTGGTACTCTGGTCTATGCGCCGGGAGGAAAGCCCAAATATGATTTCGTGAGCCGGGTGCCTCCGGAAGAGTGGCGCCGGATCTTTGAAATCGACGTCTTCGGGCTCGCCAATCTGCTCCATGCCTCGCTTCCCGAACTGCGCAAGTCCGCGGGCGCCATCGTCGGCGTGACGACCTATCAGGGCGCGCACCTGGAGCCGCAGGGCGGTCTCTCGGCCGTCCCAAAGGCGGCGGCCGAACGTTTGCTCGCGGTGACGGCCAAGGAGGAGGGGCGCTATCAGGTGCGCTCGAACGCGGTGCGCGCGGGCTGGTTCGACAACCGCGGGGTCAAGAGGACCGACATCGCGACGGAGCAGGAGAGCCTCCTGGGCCGTCGCGGCCGGCCCGAGGAACTTGCGGAGGCGATCGCGTTCCTCGCATCCCGTCGGGCCAGCTTCGTGACGGGGGCCGTACTCACGGTGGATGGCGGCCAGAGCCTGTGACCCCGCGAAAGCGCCCTCATTCGCCATTCGTGTGCCTCAAGGCATCACAGGCCAAAAACGCATTACTCGCCGCAAGGTGCTACGGGTAACTCTGGCTCAAAGTTCGAATGCAAGAGTAGCGCCATGGGAAGCAGGATTCTGGAAGACGCAGTTCACGAGCCCGTGCCGGCGGAGGGCATCGACGTCAGCGACCCCACCCTGTTCAGTCAGAACCGGCAGGGCGCGATCTTCGAGCGGCTGAGGCGCGACGACCCCGTGCACTATTGCGCCAGCAGCCCCTATGGGCCCTACTGGTCGGTGACGCGGTACAAGGACATCGTCGAGGTCGACAGCAATCATGGCGCCTTCTCGTCGGCGGGAGCCACCTCGCTGGATGAAACGCGGGCCAAGGGAGTGAGCGCCGACGCCACGCCTATCGGGGGTTTCCTTGGCATGGACCCACCCGATCACGATGTGCAGCGAAAGATCGTCTCTCCGGCGCTCGCGCCGAGCAATCTGGTGAAGTTCAGGGATCTGATCCGCGAGAGAACCCAGAACATCCTCGGCAATCTGCCGATCGACGAGGAGTTCGACTGGGCCAAGACGGTGTCGGTCGAATTGACCATGATGATGCTCGCCACTCTGTTGGGCTTCCCGTCAGCAGAGCGGCAGAGACTCAAGCGCTGGTCCGACATCATCGCTGGCGTCCCTGGTGACGGCGTGGTCGAATCCTGGGAACAGCGGGATCGCGAATTAAAGGAGATGGCGCAGACGTTCCTCGAGTTGCGCGAGGAGAGAAGGGCGCAGGAGCCGGCATCCGACCTGCTTTCGATATTGGCCCACTCGCCTGAGGCGCGCGCGCTGAGCGATATGGAATTCGCGTCCAATGTCTCGATCCTGATCGTCGGCGGTAACGACACGACCAGGAACAGCATGTCGGCCACGGTCCTGGCATTTCATGACCATCCCGGCGAGTGGGCCAAGCTGAAGCAGGACCCGGCCCTTATCGAAAGCGCGGTTTCCGAGATAATTCGCTGGCATACGCCGATCATGTCGCAAGGACGGCGCGCCACGCGCGACTATGAACTGGGCGGGAAAAAGATCCGCAAGGGCGACAAGGTCATGATGTGGTACATTTCGGGTGAGAACACCGGGAATAAAAGGGGCCACGGATCGGCCAGTCTCACCGGATTAAAAAGGGGCCAGTCCTGCTAGACCTCCGTTTTTGGGCGGAGGTGGAGGATGAAGAGAGTGGAGCTTTATCAGAAGGTCCGCCGCGCCGTGCTGATTGACGGGATGAGCCGTCGCGCTGCCGCCCGGTATTTTGGGATCAATCGCAAGACCGTCGACAAGATGCTGTGCTTTCCAGAGCCAGCAGCGCACGGCCGGAGCGGGCAAACCTACAGCCGCAAGCTGTCCGGATTTACCGACATCATTGACCAAATCCTGGTGGATGACCGCAAGGTTCACATCAAACAGCGACACACTGCCGCGCGTATTTTCGAGCGTCTGCGCGATGAACATGGCTTCACCGGCGGCATCACCATTGTTCGCGACTATGTGGCGGGCGCCAAGTTGCGCAGCCGCGAGGTGTTCATACCATTGAGCCACAAGCCGGGGCATGCGCAGGTGGATTTTGGTGAGGCGGACGGGATCATCGACGGCAAGTTGGTGCGGTTCCACTATTTCTGCATGGACCTGCCGCACAGCGATGCGCCGTTCGTTAAAGCCTATCCTGCCGAGGTGGCTGAGGCATTTTGCGAAGGGCACGTGGCGGCCTTTGCCTTCTTCGGCGGCATCCCGCAGTCGATCCTGTATGACAACACCAAGCTGGCAGTGGCGCAGATCCTGGGCGACGGGAAGCGCGAGCGCAGCCGGATGTTCTCGACCCTCCAGAGCCATTACCTGTTCGAAGACAAATTCGGGCGCCCCGGCAAGGGTAACGACAAGGGCAAGGTCGAGGGGCTGGTCGGTTATTCCCGGCGCCACTTCATGGTGCCGAGGCCAGAGGCGCCCAGCTTTGATGCGCTGAACGCGCGCTTTGTCGAACAATGCATGGAGCGACGACAGGCCATCTTGCGCGGGCATGAGCGCAGCATCGGTGACAGGCTGGTGGCTGATCTGGCGGCCTTTATGCCGCTACCGGCGGTGCCGTTCGATCCCTGCCATATGGTGACGGGGCGGGCCTCGTCGATGTCGCTGGTGCGCTATCGTACCAATGATTATTCGGTGCCGACGGCCTATGCCCACCAGGAGGTCGTAATCAAAGGCTATGTCGATCGGGTTGCGATCATCTGTGGCGGGGAGCTGATCGCAGTGCATCCGCGCAGCTATGAGCGGGAGGACTTCATTGCCAACCCGCTGCACTATCTGGCGCTGTTAGAACAGAAACCCCGCGCGCTTGATCAGGCAGCGCCGCTCGATGGCTGGGTGCTGGCTGAACCGATGCATCGCATCCGACGACTGATGGAGGCGCGCAGCGGCAAAGAGGGACGGCGCGAGTTCATCCAGGTGCTGCGGCTATGCGAACGCTTCGAGCAGTCCCTGGTGGAATGGGCAGTGGCCCGCGCGCTGGAGATGGGGGCAATCAGCTTCGATGCGATCAAGATGATCGCGCTGGCCCGCCTCGAACAGCGTGTGCCGCGCCTCGATCTGCAATTTTACCCGCATTTGCCGCGCGCGAATGTCGGGCGTACCGATCCGCGCACCTACATGGGCCTGCTCTCGCAGGCAGGCACTCCAGCGACGGGAGTGGCAGCATGAGTGATCCCATGATGCCGCTGCCAGCCATCGAGGCCGAACCCACCAGCGTGCCGCCCGCTGTACTACTGGCCAACCATCTCAAAGCGCTCAAGCTGCCCACCTTTGTGCGCGAGTATGAGAAGGTCGCCTTCGAGGCCGCGCAGGATCGGGCCGATTACCCCCGCTATCTGCTGCGCCTGTGCGAACTTGAACGGATTGATCGCGAGCGCCGGATGGTGGAGCGCCGTATCCGCATGGCTCGCTTCCCGCACACCAAGAGCTTTGACACCTTCGACTTTGCAGCCCAGCCATCACTGAACAAGGCCTTGGTTCTGGAACTGGCGCGCGGTGAATGGATCGAGCGGCGGCGTAATGTCATTGCGCTGGGCCCCAGCGGCACCGGTAAGACCCACACCGCCCTCGCGCTAGGACTGGCTGCGTGCCAGAAAGGGCACAGCGTGGCCTTCACAACGGCCGCGGCGTTGGTCCATGACCTGATGGAGGCTCGCGACGAGCGTCGCTTGCGCAGCCTGCAAAAGCATCTGGCATCTGTAAAGCTGCTGATCCTCGACGAGTTGGGATATGTACCATTCACCGCCGTGGGCGGCGAGTTGCTGTTCGAGGTACTCAGCCAGCGCTATGAACGCGGCAGCACGCTGATCACCAGCAATCTGCCCTTCGATGAATGGACATCGGTGTTCGGCTCCGAACGCCTGACCGGCGCCCTGCTCGACCGGCTGACACACCACGTCCACATTCTCGAGATGAATGGTGACAGCTTCCGTCTCGCCAGCAGCCGCAAGCGCCAGAAGGACAAGGGGGAGGATAAATGACCTAAGAACGGGCGGCCATCGGCAGCGGGAAATCGGCTTCCGCTCCGCTCCAGCCGCTTCCCCGCTGCCGATGCTGCCCAGCCTCAACCTTGGGGCTTTTTGTTCAAACCAACTGGCCCCATTTTAAACCGGTGCCTGGCCCGTTTTTATCCCGGCGTTGACACCGCCGGGATCCGATATTATATCGTGCTGCTTGCCGCGAGCGTTCCTCTCGCCGGCCTGACTTTCAGTGTCCACAGCCCCTTGGTTTTCCTCGGACTGCTCGGGATTTTGCAGATCGTCGCGCTGCCCTTCATGCTGGTGATGAGCGCGTCGGTGATATCCATTCTTCCAAATGCGCTCCGGGGGCAACTGACGGCGACATTCGGCTTCGTCATGAGCGTGGTCGGAACGGCCGCCAGCCCGGTCCTCGTCGGCGCGCTGACCGATTATGTTTTCGGGGACGATCAGAAGATCGGCCTCTCCCTCGCGATCATCACGTCGATCGGATGCGCGGGCTCGCTTATCGCTTTCTGGTGCAGTTTGCGGCCGTTGGTCGAACTCACGATCCGCAAAGACGGCGGCGCCGCGTAGCGTGGGAACGTCAGGCCGCCGCGCGGGGAGCGGTCGCCGGCGAGGCGACTCGTTCCCCAGATTCCGGAAGAAACTTCGTCGGCTTCGGTGCACTCGGCCCCGTGGCTAGCAGGGGGCGCCCACTGTTCGGCATCGTCCGCGACGCCAGTGAGCCAGGCGCTGCCCTGCCGGATGCCGACCCCGGCGGAGCGAAAGCCCTCGTCGGGCCGCGCAAGGAGCGATCGGCAGACGCGCTGGAGAAGCTGTATCGGTCCTATCGGGCACCGCTTATCGCGTGGCTGAGACAGCGCTACGGATCCGGACCTCCCCATCCCGAGGATATCGCGCAGACCGCTTTCACCAAGCTGATTGCATCCGGCGGGATAATGAAGGCGGACCATGTCAGGTCCTATCTGTACGCGATTGCGGTCAATACGGCGCGAGATGAGATGCAATGGATCAAGCGGACGGATCGGTTCATCGAGGGCCAGCTGCGTGAATCCGGACACGACCTGGAAGAAATCACGCCGGAAAGGGTCTGTAGCGGTAAGCTCGATGTGGACCGGCTGGCGGAATTGATGGAGCAGTTGACCGGGAAGCAGCGCGAGATCGTGCGACGGAGCCGCATCTTGGGACAGACCTACGCCCAGATATCAGAGGAAACGGGATGGAGCATGGCGGACATCTGCCGCCAGCTGGCTGCGGCGCTCGCTTTCCTCAAGGCCCGGCTGGATGCGACCCCGTCCGACCGCCTTTGGCCAGCGCCCGGCCCGGCCTCGCGACAGATATGAGCGGAAGGGACGAGATGCGGGCAGCATTGCCCGATGAGGTCGGCAACCCCGCCGACCAGGCTGCCAGCTGGCTGGCATATCTTTACTCCGGCTCGGCGAGCGAGGAAGGGTTGCAGGCGTTTTCGACCTGGTTGCGGCGCTATCCGGCCAATGGCGAGGCGTTCAGGGACCTGCAGCAGATTTGGAGCGACCTTCCGTCGGTGGAAGGCCTCCAGGCCTCCGAGGCGGGGGAGTTCGGTTCGAGCGACGATCGGATGGGCGGGGACAACGTCGAAGCCGGCGTCGACGCCTTCGATGACGTCCAGCCGAGTTTTGCGATGTGGAGGGCGCTTGCCGCAGTGTTGCTGGTCGGCCTGGTCGGGGAGGATTCTGGCACGCCTATCTGAGCAATTCAGTCGCCATTGCCGACTACCATACGGGTATCGCGGAAGTCAGGCGAGTGAAGTTGGCCGATGGATCGGTCGTCACCCTATCGGCGAGCTCATCCCTCCACGCCGAGATGTCCAGTGCGACGCGTAGCGTCGACCTCGATGCGGGACGGGCTTTCTTCGATGTCGCCCCCGATCGCACGCGCCCCTTCACGGTGGATGCAGGCGGCGTGCGAGTCCAGGTCGTCGGGACGGAGTTCGACGTCAACATATCGCCGGCCAAGGTACGGGTCTCGGTTGCCAGGGGCGTGGTCGAGGTACGGCCTGGCGTCGGGCACAGCTCCCGGGGCGTCCGGCTCGTTGCGGGCCAGCGCGTCACGACGTCGCAGAGCGGAGAACTGCAGGCGATCGAGAGCTTCGACGCAGGCCGGGTCATGCCCTGGTTGCGCGGCATGCTCGTGTATCGTGATGAACCTCTGGCCGATGTGGTCGCCGATATGAACCGCTATCGTACCCTGAAGATATCCATCGCCGATGAGGTGCTCGCACGGATGCCGATTACCATGGCGGTGCGGACGGACCAGACAGACGCCCTCATTGCCGGACTGGAGGCTATGCGGTTCACCACTGCCGAGCAGACCCCTCGGAGCGTGGTCCTCCGCCCGATCGGCAGCCAGCGAGCGCGCCGAACATCGATGTGAGATTCTTTGGAAAATCCATGGCCGTGCACAGTCTCTCTTCTGTCGCGACCCTCAGCCCAGCCGCATCGGAGCTCGGGAAGGGTCGCGGTGGGAACAGGGAGAGAGAGGCATGATCATATCACCGCGTATGAGGCGTGAAACGAAGGGCTTGCGCCACGTGGTCAACATGGCCGGGGCAGGCTGCTCGGCGTGGGCGGTGGCGCTCTGCGGAGTGACGATGGCGACACCGGCCTATGCAGCGGACGCCTCCCACAGGATATCGGTACGCGCGGGCCCGCTTGACGCGGCGATCGTCGAGCTCGCGGAGGAACTGAGGGTTTCGATACTTATCGAGCCCCGCCTGGCCGCGAACAGGAGATCGGCTGGCCTTCAAGGCGTCATGAGTACGGAGGAGGCACTGACCCGGCTGCTTCGCGATAGCGGCCTGACTTTCTACAGGAATTCCAACGGCGGCTACATAGTGGTGAAGGCCGACGCTTCGCAGGTGAGCGAGGTCAGGCCTGCTCCGTCACCGGTTCAGCCGCAAGCGGCGATGGAAGAAAGCGATTCAGGGGGCGTAGAGGAAATCATCGTGACGGCGCTCCGGAGGGAGACGACGTTGCAGGACACCGCGATCGCGGTGGCCGCGGTGAGCGGTGAACGCCTGGATGCGCTTGGCGTGAACAGTACCAGTGCCCTGCAGCTCCAGATCCCCGGGCTGGTCATATCGACGAACACCGCAGGGCAGAGCCAGATCTACATCCGCGGGGTCGGCAACACCATCACCGGAGTCGTCTCCTCCAACAGCGTCGCCACCTATCTTGACGGTGTCTACATAGCCAATGGCCAGGCCGCACTGCAGACCTTCAACGACATCGCGCGGGTAGAGGTCCTCAAGGGCCCCCAATCGACGCTGTACGGGCGGAACGCGACGGGTGGTGCCGTCGTGCTGGTTTCCAAGGAGCCCAGTGATCGACCGGAATATTCCGTCAGCGGCCTGGTAGGCAATTACGAGGCCTATAGGGTACAGGCGAGCCTGAACGGGCCGCTGCGCGGTGACGAAATCATGGGCCGCCTCTCATTCTTCGCGCAGGGTCATAAGGGCTATGCGGAGAATGTCACACTCGGAACCCACCCCGGCGGTGACCGGCAATGGGGCGTGAAGGGGGCGCTGAAGCTCGTGCCGTCGGATAGCCTCGACGTCACCGTCCGCGGCGACTTCCGCCGCATTCGGGGAGGGGACTATATCAAGCACCTCAACCCGAACAGCTATGTGTACCTCACATCGGCGATACCCAACCAATATATTGACGACCCCTGGAAATACCGTTCCGAAATCCGCGCCTCCTTCAAGGGTTACGACACCGGCGGGTCCGCGCAGCTGCGCTGGCGGTCCGACATCGGCAAAGTCACGTCGGTCACGAGCTATCGCCGCTTCTCTCTTGGGCCGCAGTTCTCGGATTTCGACTCCATCGTGGGCTTTTTTGCGGGCACGACGCGCGCGGAAATGTTCGGCGAAACCGTGGATGCGAAGCAGTTCTGGCATGAGACGATCTTCCAGAGCCCGGAAGACCGGAATTTCCAGATCATGGCTGGAGCGAGCTATTTCTCCGGTCGGTCCTGGCAGGAGGTCAGGCGCATCTCGACCGGCAACACCGTCGGCAGCGCGAGACGGTCGGCCGACAACAGAGCGGGCGCAGCGTTCATCGACGCGCGATACGACTTCAGTCCCCGATTCTCGGCGGTTGGCGGCGTCCGCTACACGCGCGAGCACCTCGAATATGCGCAGCTCGTCAGGATCACCACGGCCGGTGTCGGCCCGGGCCGTGCGGAGAATGCCAGGACATGGAGCGCGCTTTCGCCCCGCTTTGGTCTCGAGTGGCGCCCCTCGGAGGGCAGGCTGCTTTATTTCAACGTCACGAGCGGGTTCAAGAGCGGCGGCTTCAACGAAACGAACCCGCTGAACGCCTTCGAACCGGAGAAGGTGTGGGCGTTCGAAGGGGGCGTGAAAACGACCTGGCTCGACGGCAAGGTGCAGGCGAACGCGTCGGCTTTCACCTATGCCTACCGCGATCTGCAGGTTTCCCGGATCGCGCCGATCACGCAGGCCCGCGTCGTCGCGAACGCTGGCCGTTCGCGGATCAGCGGGGCCGACATCGACCTGGTGGTTCGGCCGGTCCGAGCGGTATCGCTTGGGGCTTCGCTTTCTCTGTTGAAGAGCGAGTTCGGCGATCTCGTGCTTTGCGACAATGTGGCCGGGCCGTGCTCGCTTCCTCCGAACGATTCCGGGTTCGTCAACATCAAGGGCCGACAGCTCAATAACGCGCCCAACCGCGCGTTGAGCCTCTTCACGGACTTGAGCTTCACTCCGCCGGGATTGCCCGGCCAAATGCTCTTGCACCTGGACGGCAATTACCGCTCGCGCGTTTACTTCACGCCATTTGCGCGGAAGGAGTTCCAGTCCGATCCAGGCAACTGGCTGCTGAACGCCGAACTGAAATATGAATGGGCTGATCGACAGTTCGTCGCGCTTTTCGTCCGGAACGTCACCGATGAGGTCAGGGTCGACTACGCCTCGGCTTCAGGGGTGCTGAGGACGCCCAGCACCTCCGCTACCGCCATCGGGACGTCCCTGTTCGCCGCCCGGCTTCAGCCTCCGCGCACATTCGGGCTGCGCGCCGGATACACCTTCTGATGACAGATGGCTCGCCTGCGCCCCACGACGCACCGTCGATGGCAGGACCTGACGATGCTTCGGAGGCGCGGGCGACGCTGCTGCGTCTTAGAGGGGTCATCCGCCCATGGCATGACGCTTTGCTCAACGTGCGCCCCGCTTCGGTGCTGCGGTACATCGACCTGATAGACAGTGTCGATCGCAGTTGGCCTTTCACCCCCAGTCTTTTGCAACTGATGTGCGTGGCGGGCGATGCCGTGCTCACCCATATTGCACCGGAGGGGATCGAACTGCACGCGCGGTTGGCGATCCAGGCGGGGGCCAGCCCGGCGCAGGTGCTGGAGGCGCTCGAGATCGCGACGATATGTGGCGCCCGGACCTTGGCCCAGCCCGCTTCGGCGCTTCCCGGGGGCGCTAACCACGCGGTCTCCGGGGAGCTGGCAGAAAAGGTCCGGAGTTCGCGCGAGCGCTTCACGCAGATCTTCGGGTCGCTTCCGGACTGGCTGGAACGCCAGTTTGCGATCGATCCTGGCTACGCGTCAGCGCTCGTCGACCTGTCCTACGCGCCTTCTCAACCCGCGCTCAGCAGCCGGGATCGCGTGTTGATCTGCTTCGGCGTCTGTGCCTGTCCCGCCGTCCTGGATCCGGAAGGAGCGTCGTTCTTTGCGAAGGCTGCTCTGCGCCACGGTGTGGAAGAGCGCGAGCTCGACGCCATCAGGAGGGTGATGACCCTACTGGGTCTGCATTCGATATCCTACGGCATCCTGCCGGCTACGGCAGGGATGGAGACCAAGAGCGTTGCGTCGTGAATTGGCGGACGCACGGCGCCGGGGATCGAAGAAAGAAAGCAGGTGGATTGATCCGGGTGGAATATTCCACCCGGATCAACCATCATTTCGTCAGTAGTCGAACGACAAGCTCACACCGATCAGGCGCGGCTCGCCGAATTGCTGTGTAGAGAAACCGAGTGAATTGTGCAGCGGTGTGGCTGCAGTCTCGTAAATCTTGTTGAAGATGTTCCGGACAAAGACGCTGGCTACGATGTTCTTGATCCCCAGCGCGTCCTCCCAATCGACGCGGGCGTTGGCAATGCCGTAGCCGTTGATCGTTACCGAGTCCCGCGCGCCTTCACCGAAGATCTGGATGTAGCGGTTAGCGGCGGTGAGGCCATAAGACTTCGACTGATAGGTGTACTGGCCCGTGATCGAAACCGCTCCGTTGTCCCCCGAAAGGGGTATCTCATAGGTCGCGTTGAGGTTGACTTTGTGTTTCGGCGCGTTCTGGAACGGGTTGTCCGAAAGGTCTATGTTCGTGCCCACGGGCGCGGCCCCGTACGGGTCGGCTCCCACCCACTGGGTGTATTTGGCCTCGTTGTAGGAATAGTTCACGCCAAGCCTGAGGTCGGAGGTGGGAAGGACCGTCAGTTCGGCTTCGATGCCACGCAACTTGGCCTTCGCGACATTGGCGACGTAGGAGATCGCGGCACCGTTGACGATGGCCGTAAACGACCTCTGGATCCCCGAGTATCTCGCTTGGTAGCCGGCCAGGTTGAAGCGTCCGCTCGTGCCCCCAAGGTTGAAGTCCCATTTCACGCCGGCCTCAACATCCTTGATCGTCTCGGATCCGTACTGCAGCTGGAAGTTGGGTGCGCCGGCGGCGTTGGAGTTGTTCAGACCTCCGGGGACATAGCCCTTGCGCGTCGATACGTAGAGCAGGAGATCCGAAGTGGCTTTATAGTCGATCGAGAAGTTATAGTTCGTTCCGCTCGTTTTCAGGCTCTGGGTCGCGACTGGCGAAGGTGTCAGCGTGATGGTGCCGGTCGTCGTGTTGATTGTCACTATCGATGGCGAGATCACGCCGGTCAGGGGATGAATGCCCGCGGCCCGGGTGCGGAGGATGAAGTCATCCTTGGTGCGCCGGACGCCACCGGTCAGATGGAGCCCGTCGATCAACCCGTCGAGACCAAGCGTTGTCTGCCCGTAGAAAGCGCTCTGCTTGGAGCGCCCGCCTACCGTGAACGGCCTGCCTGCGGAGAAGCCGAGGTTGACAGCTGTCACGCCGCCGAGCGTCTTTTGTACGCCGCCTACATCGGTCAGATCGGGGGTGCTCGGCGCGTGCTGGTAGTAATAGCCGCCCACGAATACCAGCCGGTCATCGAACAGGTTGCCCGACAATTGGGTTTCATTGGAATAGAACTTCTCCCCCTTGCCGGTGGAGATCACCGCCTTGGTGCCGGACTGGTTTCCGGCGAGGCCGGTACCAACGCCGACGTAGAGGTTCAGGAGTTCATCGATGCCGCCGACGTTGACGCCCGAATAGCCCTTCGTCGTCTGGTAGCCGAAGATATTCTTCAGCTGAAGCTGAAGCGGTCCCATATCGGGCAACGCGAGTTCAGTCCTGTTGACCAGCGTTTCGTGGGTATTCCGGTCCTGGAAGTAAGTGGTGTTGCCTGCATTGACCCGGCGCAGTTCCTTGCCGCCCCGTGACACCCGTGTCACCTCGGCGTCCAAGGTGGCCTTCAGCGAAGCCAGGATGCCCAGCCGCTGCGCGGCACATGCGGGTACGCTGGACGCAAGCCCCACCGCGACGGCCTGGGCACAGATTCCGTTGAAGAACGGGGTGTTCGCCGGAAGGTTGAACAGGCCGAAGTTCCGGTTGTAGTCCAGGGCCAGATAAGCGCTGGATGCCTGGTCGGAGTGGAAACGATCGTAGATCGTCGTGTTCTTCAGCCAGCTGGTCGGCTCGAAAAGGACGCTGATGCGCTGGGATTCATTGTTCAGTTCGTCCAGGCGCTTGTCGGAGCCGATGACCTTCGTATAGCCCCGCCGGTGGTTGTAATTGGCCGCGGCTCGCACGGCCAGGACGCCGTCGATGATGGGGACGCTGACTGCCAGGGTTCCCTGGAAGTAGCCCAGCGTTCCGACGCCAAGGCTGCCATTGGCTTTCACGTCATTGAGGTGCGGCGCGGCGGGCGTGACAAGCACGGCGCCCGCGGTGGTCGTGCGGCCGAACAGGGTGCCCTGCGGTCCCTTGAGGACCTGCACCGATTGCAGGTCGTACAGCGATTGCCCCGCGCTGCCGTCGTAACCGACGTTGTTGGTGGGGGTCGGGACTTCGGCGAAATAGGTGCCGACCGTGGGGGTTGTCGAGCTCTGGCCGGACAGGCCGCGCATGCCGTAGGTACCCCCGGTTCGTCCGAAGCGGCTGGCGACGCTCAGTGACGGAATCTTCTGCTGGAGATCGTTTTGATCACGCACGTTCTCCGTCTTCAGCTGATCCTGCGTCATGACGCTGACGGCCTGTGGCACGTCCTGCAGCTTCTCCTCTCGCCGACGCGCGGTGACAACTATGTCGCCGATGCCTGCCTCGACGGAGCGGGCTCCCTCCTCAGCGGATTGCGCCCTTGCCTCCGGTGCCATCAGCGCCAGCGCCAGGGTCGACGCCGTGGCAAGCTGGAGTGTGCGTCGATTGAAGTTGCCGCGCGGCGAATGTGGGTAGATCGAGCTTTTCATTTTTCCCTCCCTATCTTTTTACTCTGACTATGTTCTTCGGCCAATCGCCGCTACAGCGGTGGACCTGAATATGCGCAAGCCACCCGTGGCAACCTCGCCGAATGCGCAGGCAGGGGCGGATGTCCATCCATCTCGCCTCTTCCCTGGCAGCGCTTCGTTTCAGGGCGCGTACCGAGGCAGAAGGCAGGCGCGCCACTAAAGCTGAACAACTATGCTGGTGGCGATAAGTGTCTTTTTCCGGCCTCGGGTTCGCTTTTGTCCATTATGGCAGGGGGCGCTCCGTGGAGCGATCGAGTGTTGGTCGCCGAGCAGGAAGGAATGTGGCACCAATCGTTTCCACCTCGACGCGCCATTCAGGGGAGTGGTCGCCCCTTCCCTCGGCGGCCGGCGGCTTGGGGACGAGTAGTGCTTACCGGCGAGGTATGAACCTCAATACGCATTAGTTTGCTCCCTCCGCCTATGCGACCAACGCCCGACAATGAGCGTCCGAGCTGTGTCCTCTGATTGAGGCGGATGTCCGCCAGAAGCGCGGGCTCGGGACGCTGCAAGCGGGGTGAGGTTGGTGGAAGTCGCGTACTATAAGAGCATCTCCGCACGATCGCGCGGGCAGGCGTGCCGCAACCCCTTCTGGAAAGGGGGCGTGGCGTGATCCGTCCCGGGGATGTCCCTTCCCGGAAAATCTTCGACCTGGTGATCGTGGGTAGCGGTGCCGGGGCGCTGATCGCCGCTCTGCGTGCAAAAGCCCTGGGCCTGACGCCGATCATTGTTGAGAAACAGGGCAAGGTCGGCGGTTCGACGGGGCTGTCTGGCGGGGTCCTCTGGATTCCGATGAGCCCGGTGCTCGAACGAGAGGGCGTGCGGGATCGCCACGAACTCGCCTGGACCTATCTGACGAACCTCGTGGGCGAGGATGGGGGGCGCGGTTCCACGCCCGAGCGCTGGCGTGCCTTTCTCTCGGAAGGCCCGGAGATGGTCCGGTTTCTCGAGGACCGCGGAATCCCGTTCAAGCACTGCGCGTACCGTTCCGACTATCATGACGAGCTTCCGGGCGGTCTGGTCGA
This sequence comes from Rhizorhabdus dicambivorans, assembly GCF_002355275.1. Lineage (NCBI taxonomy): Bacteria > Pseudomonadati > Pseudomonadota > Alphaproteobacteria > Sphingomonadales > Rhizorhabdaceae > Rhizorhabdus > Rhizorhabdus dicambivorans. The sequence goes on from NZ_CP023449.1 coordinate 1,556,217, forward strand.
GGGCCGTTCGATCGAGTCCAAGCTCGTGGACGGGCACATCCTTGGCCCGTGGTATGATCATCTTCAAGGGACCGCGAATCCCTATCCCCTGATGACATCGGAGATGCGTTATATCCTCCTGGCGCAGGCCCGGGTGAAGGGCGCCGCCATGGTCGGGCGGATGCTCTACCGGATGGCGAAACAGCGCATCCTGGGAAAGCATTATCTGGGTCTTGGAGCGGCGCTGGTCACGCGTCTGCTCAAGCTGGCTCTCGATGCCGAAATACCGATCGTGATCAACATGCCTGTCGAAGAGCTGCTGTCGGTGGACGGCCGCGTAACGGGCGTTCGATGTTCGAGAAACGGCGAGAATTTCGAGTTTTCCGCCCGGCGTGGCGTGCTCCTCGCCGCAGGCGGGTTCTCGCATTCGTCCAGGATGCGACAGCAATATGGGCCCGCGCCAAGTTCGACCGCCTGGACGGCCAGCAACCCGGGCGACACCGGGGAGGTGATGGAACAGGCCATCGGCCTTGGCGCGGCGACTGACAAGATGGATTTCGCCTGGTGGATTCCGACGTCGCTTCTGCCGAGCGGACAGCGGGCGTTTTGCGCGGCCGAGCTCGCCAAGCCTGGCTGCATAGGGGTCGATCAGGCGGGTGAGCGGTTCGGAAACGAGGCGGGATCCTATGTTGCCGCCGGCATGGCGATGTACGCCCGCCAGAAGCTGAGACCGGCGGTGCCATGCTGGGCGATCATGGATCACCGGAACCGGAGCCGCTATGCGTGGGCCGGCAAGCTGCCGTTCCAGACGCCGAAGGAGTGGTTCGCAAGCGGATATATGAAGCGCGCCGACACGATCGAGGAGCTGGCGCGCCTTTGCGGGATCGATCCAGCCCGGCTTGCGGCGACGGTTTCGCGGTTCAACGGCTTCGTCGATCGTGGCCGCGACGCGGACTATGGGCGCGGGGATCGTCACTACGATTCCTATTATGCGGATCCCTTCCATCGCCCCAGCGCGACGCTCGGCCGCATCGACAGGGGCCCGTTCTACGCGGTGAAGTTCTTTCCCGGTGACGTGGGCACGGCCGGCGGCCTGGTTTGTGACGAACATGCGAGAGTGCTGCGCGATGACGGCACGGCCATCGAAGGTCTCTATGCCGCGGGTAACATAGCGGCGCCCACCTTTGGGGCCACTTACCCCGGCGCCGGCGCCAGCATCGCCCCGTCGGCTGTCTTCGGCTTCATCGCCGCCGAGGCGGCGGCATCGTCCGGATAGTCGCAGGAGACCGCGCCGCCACCACGGCCGCATTCCTTCAGATCCCACACCGTCCTGAATGTCAGGAGACAATACGTGAAGAACTTCGACCCCGCCGATCCGATAGCCAAGGCACCGGGGATCACCTATCAGGAGGTGATCGACCAGGACGTCGATCCGCCGGCGCCCGCGGTCTCCCGTTATCACAATCCCGTCGATCTTGGCGTGCAGCCGATCAAGGCAAGCAATTACACAAGCCGCGAATATTTCCTCAAGGAGATCGACAAGGTCTGGCTGAAGACCTGGCAGTATACCTGCCGCGAGGAGGAGATACCCAATCCGGGCGATACCTACGTATTCGACCTCGTCGGCAGGTCGGTGCTGATCGTCCGGCAGCCCGACGGCACTATCAAGGCGCTGCAGAATGTATGCCTGCACCGCGGCCGCAAGCTGGCGACGCATGGTGGCTGCAAGAGGCAGCTGCGGTGTCCCTATCACGGCTTCGTCTGGGGCATCGACGGCTCGTTCCAGCACAATCCTTTCGAATGGGACTTTCCGCAGATTGAGAAGGAGTCTTTTGGGCTTCCGGAACTACGGCTCGAGACGTGGGCCGGATTCATCTTCATCAACTTCGATCCGGACGCAAAGCCTTTCCTGAGTCTGCTCGGGGACTATCCGGAGCATATGGAGCACTTCAGGATAAACGACTGCTACAAGGCCTTGCATCTGGGCAAGGTGGTGGACGCGAATTGGAAGGCAGTCGCCGAAGCCTTCCTGGAATCGTCGCACGTCGTCGCTACCCACGCCCAGGCGGTGCCCTATTCCGGCTACGATCAGGTCCAATATGATCTCATCTCGGATCATGTGACGCGGTTCGTGGTGCCCTTGGGCGTGATCAGCGAGGCCTGGAGCGGACCTGAGCATCTGTCGGACGAGCAGCGGGTTCGGCTTGCGCTGACCAACGGTAGCCGTGGAGGCCCTCCGGGGCGGGATTTGGCAAAATCGATCAAGCCCGGCCAGACGATGCGGAACTATCTGGCGCAAATGGCCCGAGAGAATCTCGAGCGGGAAACCGGTTACGACTTCTCCGACCTGTCCGATGGCGAGTTCGTTGACGGCTTCTCCTACGACCTGTTCCCCAACACGCATATCTGGGGCGGGTTCACGGTGAAGATCTGCTATCGCATCCGCCCTCTCGGCCTGGATCACGAGCGTAGCCTGATGGAGATCTTCCTGATGAAGATCAAGCCGAAGGGCACGAACCCTCCGCCCGCCCAATATCGGCTCCTCGGGCCCGACGAAGCGCTTGGCGACGCCCCGGAATTCAACGGTTCCTACCTGGGCGGCCTGCTGGATCAGGACGTCGCCAACATGGGGCCGCAGCAAGAGGGTTTGCGGGCCCTCGGACCGGACGGTGAACTCACGTTCGGCCGCTACACCGACATGCGCTGCCGCAATCTGCATCGCATGGTGGAACAATATCTCGCGAGCTGAGCGGTTCGCAGCGCAGGCCGCGCAATAGTCGGCGGCAACAGGAGGCAGGCGTTTGTCAGTGATAGAACAACGGATGATGAAAGGGCACGAGGCTGTGGCGCGCGCTCTGTTGGATCATGGCGTCGACCCGATCTTCGGTGTCCTGGGCAACGCCAACATCTTCGTTCTGGACAGCTTCAGGCGACTTGGTGGCCGTTACGTTCCGGCAGGGAACGAAGGGGGCGCGGTCCTTATGGGACTCGCCCACGGCCGGTGCTCGGGCAAGGTGGGCGTCGCTACCGTTACTCATGGGCCAGGTCTGTGCAATTCGATCACGGCGCTGGTCGAAGGTGTGAAGTCTCGCGTTCCCTTCGTGCTATTATGCGGTGACACGGCCCACACCAATCGCGAAAGTACCCAGAACATCGCCCAGCGCGAACTCGTGCTGTCGATCGGTGCCGGGTTCGAGGAGGCGATCTCGCCCGAGACACTGTTGGGGGACATTGCCAGGGCGTTCCGCCGTGCGGAGCTCGAGAAGCGACCCATCGCGCTAAACTTCCCCACGGATTTCCAGTGGGCCGATGTGGAATACCGCCCGACCAAATTGCTGAACTTCGAGCGCCGGGCGCTGGTGCCGGCGAGCGACGATCTCGACAACGCCATAGGGATGATCGCCGCCGCCTCGAAGCCCATCATCGTGGCCGGTCGCGGTGCGGCGACCGCGCGTGGCAAAGCCGCGCTCATCAAGCTCGCCGAGCGCACCGGCGGGTTGCTGGCGACCACTGTCCAGGCGCGCGAGCTCTTCGATGGCGAGCCCTATAACCTCGGGGTCTTCGGCACCCTGTCCACCCCGGCGGCGGTGGACGAGATCGTTGCCAGCGATTGCGTGATGTTCTTCGGCTGTTCGATGAACTCGTACACCACCAGCAAGGGCGCCTTCATCGAAGGCAAGCGGGTGATCCAGTGCGATAACGATCCCGCGGCGATCTGCAGGTTCGTCGAGCCCGACGCCGGATTGCTGGGTGAAGCCGACCTGGTCGCCGAAGCGCTCATCGGCCTGCTTGACATGGCCGAGATCCCGCCGAGCGGTTATCGGGACCCGGCCCTGCCGGCACGTCTGGCCGCGTCCCATCTGGACCTACCGGACACCTCGACGGAGACCACCGTAGACTTCTACAAGGCGCTGATCGCAATCGGCGACGCGATACCCAGGGATCGCGTGCTGGTGAACGACTGTGGCCGGTTCGTGGTGGAGGGCCTCAAGGTCTTTCGTGTCAAGAACCCACAGCTCTACTATTTCGGCATCATGTCGGGCTGCATCGGCCTTGGCCTTGCCTCTGCGGTGGGGGCCTCGTTCGCCGCGCCGGATCTGCCAACCCTCCTCGTCACCGGCGACGGCGGCTTCATGAACAATGGCCTACTGGAGTTCAACACGGCGGTCCGGATGGGAGTCGATCTCATCTGCGTCGTCTGCAACGACAGCGCCTATGGAATGGAAGTCGCGGAGTTCACCTGCCGTGATCTTCCGCCGGACATCGCATTGATGAACTGGCCGGATTTCGCCCCGCTGGCTGAAGCTCTGGGCGGGCAGGGGGTCACGGTGCGGAATGATGACGACCTTCAAAAGGCGATCGAGGCGATCCAGAACCGCAAGGGGCCTCTCTTGATCGACCTCAAGATCGATACGTTGGCGATGCCGAATCCGTTCCACTGAGAGCGGACGAAAGAGGCCAACATCGAAGCCGAGTCTGCACGCGGCCAGCCCTGAAAGGCCTGGCCGTGGGAAAGATGGTCGCGGCGCATGCATTGATTTTTTGCGGAGCCTTGGACGCAATGGACCTGTTATTGACCGATGAGCAGGAAGGGCTTCAAAGCACCTTCGCCAAGGGGATAGCCAAGGAGCTGCCCCTGGAGCGGTTGCACGGCGCGCAAGGCCAGGCCGCCGACAATGCGTCGCTCCGTACCTTCGCCGATCTCGGATGGCTTCGCATGAGCATGCCGGAGGAATGGGGGGGACTGGGTCTGGGCTATGCGGAGGAGGTTCTGCTGTTCCGCGAGCTCGGTCGCAACCTGGGACCGCTATCGGTGCTTGCAGGCGTGCTTGCCGCGCGGCTCGCCGCGAGTTCCGGCAAGCTGGAACTCGCGGAGTCGATTCTCGACGGCGAGGAAATCGGGATCGTCGTCCCGGAGGGCGACGCCGGGGCAGCTTCCGGCGGCGCGGGCCGTGCCCGTCTGTTTTCGACGGGGGATTGCCGGAAGGGGGTTCTGGTCCTTCCCGATGGCGCATCTCTGCTCGACCTGACGGCTCTTGATGGGGCGGCTGCGCCATGCCTCGACGGCACGCTGAAAATGTGCAGTTTCGAGCTCGGTGATGCACGGCCCGTAGGCCACACGGAAGGTGGGGATCTCTGGTGGCAGGGCTCGCTTCTGACCGCTTCGATGTTCGTCGGTCAGGCCGAGGGTGCGCGCAACATGATCCTCGAATATGCGAAGGTTCGCCAGACCTTCGGGCGCCCGATCGGTGCTTATCAGGCGGTGCGTCATCCCATTGCCGAGATGACCGCGCGCGCCGAGCATGCGCGCTGCCAGACCTATTACGCTGCGCTCGCCCTCGGCATGGGACGGGCGGATGCGGCCATGCAGGTGGCCGCCGCGCGTACCCTTGCCCAGGATGCGGCCCGGAAGAATGCCGACGCCAATATCCAGCTGCACGGGGCCGTGGGCATCACAAGCGAGTTGAGCGCGCATCTCTTCCTGAAGCGCGGCATCGTCCTTTCCAACCTCTTCGGAAGGAAGAAAGCCGCTCTTCGCCAAATCCTCAACGACGATCTGATGGAGGTTTGATTTGGACCTGGTTTACACACCGGAGCAGATCGAGTTCCGTCGGAAGGCGCGGGACTGGCTCAAGGAGAATGTTCCGGGCACGCGGCCGTCCTCCCGCGAGGAGGCCGCTGCTTACGACAAGGCGTGGCAGCGCAGGCTTCATGACGGTGGATGGGCCGGGCTGAACTGGCCGAAGGAATATGGCGGCGCCGCGCTGACCGGAATCCAGTCGCTCATATGGTTCGAAGAGTGCGAGCGCGCCAATGCGCCCGCCTATGGGCTGATGTCGATCGCCCAGACACATGCGGGTCCGACGCTCATTGCCCGTGCGAGCGAAGACCTGAAGGCGTTCCACCTCCCGAGGATACTCAGGGGTGAGTCTCTGTGGTGCCAGGGATTCTCGGAACCCGGCGCGGGCTCCGATCTTGCGAGCCTGAAGACGAAGGGCGTCATCGACGGCGACCACATCGTCGTCACCGGCCAGAAGATCTGGACGACCGGAGCGAGCACTGCGGATTATCAGGAGTTGCTCGTCCGGACCGACCCCGATTCCGAGCGGCACCGGGGCCTGACCTGGATCATCTGCGATATGCGCTCGCCGGGGATCACCATTCGTCCCATCGAGACGATGATGGGGGAGTCCGCCATCAACGAGGTTTTCTACGACGAGGTCCGCATTCCGATCTCGAACGTCGTAGGGGACATCAATGGCGGCTGGAGCGTGGCGATGTCCACGCTCGCCTTCGAGCGCGGCACCACCTTCCTGCGGGACCAGATCAGCCTTAGCGCCAAGGTTGAGCGGGCCATAGACCTGGCGCGCCGCACGCCTCTCGCAGACGGCCGGTTCGCGATCGAGGATTCGGCTATTGCCGAGAAGCTGGCTGAGTTGAAGGCGGAAGGTCTCGGGCATCGCGCCATGGCGGTGGCTAACGTCTCCAATGTCGATCGCACCGGCTCGCCGGGTCCGGAAGGCTCGATGGTCAAGCTCCTGGTCGGTGGGACGTATAAGGCGCTGGGCGAAGTCGTGACGGAAATCCTTGGGCTGGGCATGCTCGACTATGATCACAGCCGCGCGAGCAATCCCTGGGCCTACGACTTCATGAACAGTTGGGTGGTCACCATAGCCGGCGGTACCTCCGAGATTCAGAAGGAAATCATCGCCGACCGTGTCCTGGAGTTACCCCGCGCACGATAGGATGCCGGCAGGCGCCGCGGTCCGACATGACAGGCGTCTGCATCAGGCAAAAATGCGAGAGCAGATTTTATGTTAAGGCGCTTCCGCTACGGTTCGGGGCTGAACACCTAGCAGAGCCCCAGTTCGAGCGGGATTTCGGATAGGACGCCGCGGAACCAGGAATGAGCGGGGTCAAGTTCCCGCGAGCGGCTCCAGGATGCCATCACCCGCAACTTCGGAAGAGCTTCGGAAGGAGCGATCATCATCGTGTTTGTCATGACCGGGAACAACCGCTCGGCGAGACGCCGTTGAACCAAGGCGACGTTGTCCGATCCGCCGATCATGAACGGTATCAGCATATAGCTGGATACTCGCGCCGCTTCCGTGATCACCGTGCGTCGCTGGCGCAAGACCGTCTCGGCAAAAGACATGAAGCCGGGCCGGCCGCGCGGGTCGCAGAATATGTGGGGGCGGTCGGATAGATCCTCCCCCGGCGAATGACGCGGAACGCCGTCCTCCGCCGCCACCAGATAGACGAGTTCGTCCTCGAACAACTGCATGCGGCTGAATTGTTCGGACTCACCGACAATCTGTCCGGCCGGCGCGATGATCATGTCGATCTCACCCATCCGGAGATCGAAATTGCTGTCGAGATGCGTATCGACGAACTCGATACTCATTGACGGCGCCTGCTCGTTGAATCGCAGCGCCAGCCGTGGCGCGAGCAGCAGCGCAATGTAATCGGATGTCGCGATCCGCATCTTGCCGACACCGCTGGCCGGATCGAACGCGGCTGGAGCAAGCAGGGTCTCCACTTCGGCAAGTGCGCTTTCCAGCTGAGGCTGGAGGCGTTGCGCCAGGGCCGACAGGATGAAGGTGCGCCCGGAGGGTATCAGCAGCTCATCGTGCAGGATCAGGCGCAGGCGGTTCAGCGCCTCGCTCACCGCCGGCTGACTCATGTTGAGCTCGCGTGCGGCGTGGGTGACGTTCGTCTTGCGCAGCAACTCGCGCAGGATCGGCAACAGGTTGAGGTTGACGCCGCGAAGGAATGTCATTCGCTACCATCGGCTATATATATGATGGGCATATAATCATACTATTTTTCATATGGGTTCGGGTCAATGATTGTGTTGCCACATGGAAGAGGATGAACGGATGCACACGGCGATAGTCGGCATCGGCCCCGGGCTTGGGATGGCGATCTCGCGGCGCTTTGCGCAAGGCGGGCATCGGGTGTCGCTGGTCGCCAGATCGATCGGCTCGGCGGAAAAGGCCGCGGGCGAGCTGCGATCGGCCGGGCTGAGCGCCGCCGGATATGAGGGCGACGCTGCCGATTCCGAAAGCATGCAACGGGTTTTCGATGCCATGCGGGCGCGTGACGGCGACATCGACAATCTGGTCTTCAACGTTGCGCTCGTGACGCCCGACCGGTTGGTCACGTCATCGGTAAAATCCGAGCTGGGATATGGCGAACGCTGGAAGACCCGAGGTTCCGCGGTCACTCCAGACGAGTTCATCGATACGTTGCGGATCAATGTGGGCGGGGCGCTCATCTGCGCCAAGCAGGTCGCCGATGCCATGTGCAGCCGTCGCTCGGGCGCGATCATCGTCACGGGCGGCACCCTGGCCTTGGCTCCGTGGGTCGAATGGGGGTCCTTATCGGCGGGCAAGGCTGCTCTGCGCAGCCTCACGCGCTCGCTATTCAAGGAACTTCGGCCGTTTGACGTGCATGCCGCGCTGGTGACCATCCACGACACGATCGTCCCCGGGACACCCTATGATCCGGATATAATCGCCCGATATTATTGGGACATCGCGGCGGAAAACCCGGCGGACTGGGTGGCCGAATATGATTTCAATCCGACCGGCGCCGAGGCGGTGGATCGTGATCTCTAATCCGTCTCCCCTGATCCACCCGAATTTCGAGGCGATCCGATGATCAGATCAGCGGAGAATATGGTCAGGAAGCGCCTTCATTCCGGCGAGGTCGCGGTGGGGCTGGGGGTCCGCCTGTTTCGAAGCGTGGAAATAGTCGGACTGGCCGCCGAAGCAGGCTATGACTGGCTGTTCATCGATCTCGAGCATGGGTCGATCTCGCTGGAGAGCCTGTCGCAGATTTCGAATGTGGCCGTCCTGTCCCGGTGCGCGCCGATCGTCCGGGTGCCCCAACTGGATTTCAGCACCGCCAGCCGGGCGCTCGACGGTGGGGCGCTAGGGGTCATCTTTCCTCATGTCGAAACGGCTGAAGAGGCCATGGCGATCGTCGATCATGTGCGCTTCCCGCCTAGGGGAAGGCGTTCCTATGCCGCGCGGCAGCCCGCCATCGGCTTCGCAGCGAGGCCGGCGCGGGAGGTAATGCCGGCGCTCGATGCCGAAATCCTATGTTTCGTGATGATCGAATCGGCTGCCGGCGTGGCCAACGCAGCGGCCATCGCGGCGGTGCCGGGCATAGATGTTCTGTTCATCGGCGCGAACGATCTGGCGATCGATCTAGGAATTGCGGACCAATTCGACTCTGCCGATTTCCGGCATGCGGTGGATCGGATCATCGAGGCAGGCAGAGCTCACGGCAAGGCAATCGGAATTGGGGGCATCCGGGCCGGTGAGTACATGCAGCATCTGCTTCAGGCGGGCGTCTCGATCATACTTGGCGATATGGAAGCGAGCATCCTGGTCGAAGGTGGGCGAGCCCAGACCTCGATGCTGAAAAAATGAGGGCTGGAACGGCAGACCCCTGACGCGAATATCTTCGCGGACTGCCGATCTCCACTCCCTTCAATTCAGAATATACCGGGTCCCCAACCACATGAGTTCGGGAGCCTGAGCGGATTATTGTGTAAATTTCTCAAGGAGTTTCACCTATGTCTCAGGACCAACAGCCGGCTACGCCGCCCTCTCAGGAGCGGCCCCGACAGGTTATCACCACGCCCGAAACTTCGCCCTTCATCACCGGCCGCCGGGATTTCTTCAAATATCGCGACCTCGGAATGATGGAAGCGACGAAAGGCGCGATGCACGCCACGGTCACGAAAGGAACGATCGGCATCGTTCCCACCGGCTGGCACTATCACGAGCTGCAGATCCAATTCCTTTATTTCCTCAAGGGCTGGGTCAGGCTCGAATTCGAAGACGGGACCATGCATGTCTTCAAGGAGGGGGACTCCTGCTATATTCCGCATGGACTCCGCCACAATGAACTCGAGGGATCGGACGACTTCGAAGTTCTGGAGATATTGCTTCCCGGCGAAATCACCACGGTCCCCTGCGATGAGCCCTGATCCGTCGCCTCCATCAGCCTTGTCGCAGCCGCTGGGCGCGATCATGCAGCTGGCGGCGACCGAGCGCGTAGCGCTCGGAAAGCCCGCGGCGGAGGTGATCGCGGCGGAGGCCCAACGGCTGGGCGCCGCCAGGGTCTTCATCCTGGCGGGGGGCCATCTGCTGCGCCAGACCGATGAAATCCGGCGGATAGAGGTCGCGCTAGGCAGCCGTCATGCGGCCTCGCATACTGGCATCGGGCAGCATGTGCCGCTGGGCGACGTGCTTGCCGCTGCCGATGCGGCGCGCGGCGTCAGCGCCGACCTGATCGTCGCGATCGGCGGAGGATCGGTGATCGACGCCGCGAAGATGATCGGCCTGTGCCTCAAGCATGATATTCGCGAACCGGCCGGTTTCGCTCCCTATCGCACGCGGGTGGACGAAGCGGGAGAAGTCATCATCCCGGAGTTCGCAGGCGCCGATATCGCGCTCATCTGTGTTCCCACGACGCTGTCAGGGGGGGAGTTCAGCCCGTTGGCGGGGGCCACCGATGAGGAAGCCCGGTTGAAGTCGGTGTACGAACATCCCAGCATGGCACCGGTTTGCGTCGTGCTCGATCCCGCGATCAGCCTTCACACGCCTGAATGGCTTTGGCTATCGACCGGAGTGCGGTCGATCGATCACGCCGTCGAAGCTTTGGCATCGCTGGACTCAAATTATTTCTGCGATGGAATGGCGGAGAGCGCCCTGCGGCTGCTGGCGCAGGGCCTGCCGCGCGTAAAGGCCGATCCGGGCGATCTGGACGCGCGGATGCAGTGCCAGGTCGGCGCTTGGCAATCGATGATTCCGATCATCGCCGGTGTGCCCATGGGCGGCAGCCATGCCATCGGCCATATCCTCGGCGGCACCTGCAATGTCGCGCATGGGCACACCTCCTGTGTGATGTCGCCACATGTGCTCGCCTGGAACTTCCCGGTGAATAGCGGCAGGCAGAAGCGGATCAGCGCGTGCCTCGGCAAGCCCGAAGAGTCCGCGTCCGAATTGCTCGACGGGCTGATCCGAAGCCTGGGGATGCCGCGCACGCTGCGCGAGGTGGGCGTGGAGGAAGAGATGCTGCCCGTGATCGCTGCCAATACGCTGAAGGATCCGTGGGCACCTACCAATCCGCGTCCGTTGAGACGATCCGAAGAGGTGATGGCCATCCTGCAAACGGCGCTCGGCTAGCCATGACGGCTGGCGGAAGACTTGAATTCAGCACGCAACCTCCCGGTACGGTTCTCCAGCCCGACGGGAATTAATCAGCAACGAGAGCACTTCAAAACTCAGGGAATGAAGGAGGGGATATTATGAAAGCCAAGATCACCACATTGCGCGGCGCTTCGTCGGTCGCGATCATGCTCATGGGCCTGTCCCAGGCCGCCAATGCGCAGACTGCCAGCCCGGCCGACGCGGCCGTAGCCCAGCAGGAGAGCGATGCCGGCGGCATTCAGGACATTGTCGTAACCGCCACGCGCACCGGCGAGACGCAGTTGCAGAGAACACCGGTCGCCATGGCCGTTCTGTCCGGCGATAGCCTGTCTTCGCGCAACGCGGTGAACGTCAAGGATCTCGTCAATCTCACGCCCAATATGAGCGTCGGCCAGACGACGGCGAACGCACAGATCTATGTTCGGGGCATCGGCAGCAACAATGTTTTCACCGGGTCCGATCCATCGGTCACGGTCCAGTCCGACGGCGTGTATATCGCCCGCGCCTACAGCCAGTTTTCGGACTTCGTGGATATCGACCGCATAGAGGTCCTGCGAGGCCCGCAGGGCACGTTGTACGGCCGCAACTCGATCGGTGGAACGATCAACCTGATCTCGCGAAAGCCCAGCGACGAGCTGGTCGGCAAGGCCCAGCTGACTGTGGGGAATTATTCGGCCGTACAGGCCCAGGCCTATGTCAGCGGGCCCATCGTGCCTGGTGTTGTCCAGGCAAGCCTTGCGGGCAATTACATTCGCCATGACGCGTATGTTGACAACATCGTTCCGGGAAAGCCCAACATCGGCGCGGCCAACCGAGGCGGCCTGCGAGGCCAATTGCGGATCACGCCCAGCGATTCCGTAGAGCTTATCACCCGTGCCGACTGGTCGAAGGGCGATGAGCGGATCGACGCCTATGCGCACATCCGGGCGCCCGTCGCCGCCGCGCCGCTGGCATCGAGCACGGTGGGCAATCTCCGCAAAGTCGCCCTGGACAACCCGCCCCGGAATCGAACCAACGGGCATGGCATTGCGCAGGAGATAAACGTCGACCTGAACCCGGCCCTGACGTTCAAATCGCTGACCGCCTATCGCTATAGCCATTATCACTTCACCGGCGACACGGATGCCACGGAAATTCCGTTCAACCAGGCCACTCAGTTCGACGATTCAAAGCAGTTCAGCCAGGAATTCAATCTGGTCCTGCGCACCGACAAGCTGCAGGCGATCGCCGGTGCCTATTATTTTCATGAAAAGGACAACGGCGTCTTCCTGGTCGATATCAAGCCCAGCATACTGACCCCTGCCGCCAGCTCGGCGTTCAGCACCATTTCGCCTCGGATCAAAAGTGAATCGAAGGCGGTGTTCGTTCAGGGCACCTACCATATCACCGATGAACTCGGGATCACGGCCGGCCTGCGCTATACGCGCGACAAGAAGACGATCAATCAGAGCTATTTGCGGACATCACAAAACCCGGCAACCCTCGGCGCGACTGTGCCCCCGTTCCCCTTCTTCGGCTCGTCTACCAGGACATATGACGCGTTTACGCCGAAGTTCGGCATAGACTATCAGGTCAATCGGCACTTCTTCCTCTATGCTTCCGCAACCCGCGGCTATAAAAGCGGCGGCGTCAACTTCGTCGCCTCCAATCCGCTGGCGTTGGCCTTTGGCCCGGAAAAGATCTGGGCTTATGAAGCGGGTCTCAAAAGCGATTGGTTCGAAAATCGCCTGCGGGTGAACATCACGGCCTTCCGCTATAACTACACCGACCTGCAGGTGCAGACCACCATTACCGCCGGCCTGATCTCGATCGCCAATGCCGCGACTGCCCGCACCAACGGGCTTGAGATCGAAACGACGGCAAAGCCCATTCCCAATCTCACACTGTCTGCGAACCTGGCATTGCTGGACACGGAATATGGATCCTTCCCGAATGCGAGCGTTCCGAACACCTATATTCCCTATGTGACCGGAAACCCGCAGTTCAATCCCACCACCAGGCTGTTCAACGCCTCCGGCAATCGGCTGAACCTCGCGCCCCGGACGTCCTTCTCGCTCAGCGGTCGATATGATGTCGACATGCCGTCGGGCACGGCCTTCATCCGCGGCGACTATCGTCACCAGAGCCGCTCGTTCAACGAGCCGACCAATGTGCTCATTTCGAGCCAGAAAGCCTATGGCATTCTAAATCTGGGCCTCGGCTATGAGAGCGATCGGGGCGGATGGAGCGCGCAGCTGATCGGCAAGAATGTGCTCAACAAGCAATATCTGATCAGCATAGTATCGAGTGGACTCGTACCTAACGGAGTAGCGGGCGATCCGCGAACGGTGGCCATACAGCTGACCAAGAACTTCTGATAGCATGCCCGACGAGCGGCATTTACGGCGACGATCGGAGCATCCCATGTCGGAATATGGCCGCACAGATCAGCATCGGCGGGAATCCCCCGCCGATGCTTATCCCAAATATACCCTTATCCTGCTCACGCTGTGCTACGCCTTTTCGATCGTAGACAAGCAGCTGCTTGTCATCGTTCAGGAAAGCGTGAAGCGTGATTTCCAGCTCTCAGATACGCAGCTGGGCCTGTTAACCGGTTTCGCCTTCTCGGCGCTCTACGCCGCCGCCAGCATCCCGTTGGCCAGGATCGCCGACCGGTCAGGCCGGCGCAACGTTATCGCCGTGACGACGGTTGTGTGGTCGCTGCTTACCACGGCGGCCGGCGTCGTGACGAACGTGACCCAGCTATTCCTCGTCCGGATGGGTGTGGCCGTCGGCGAAGCCGGCTGCAGCCCCGCAGCCACGGCGTTGATCGCCGATCATTTTCCCGAAGAGCAGCGGACGACCGCCCTGTCCTTCTATTGGATGGTGGGCGCCGGCATCGGGGTTCTCGTGGCCTTCATCGGCGGCGGGCTGATCAACGAGATGTACGGCTGGCGCTACGCCTTTCTGTTGCTGGGCGCTCCGGGTGTCGTGCTCGCGCTGGCGGTTGGACTTACGCTGCGCGAACCTGCGCGCGCCCGGAAATCCAGCGGCGAGACAGATTATCGTTTTGTCGATTGTATGCGGTTCCTGGCTGTGGAGCCGACGCTGCGTTTGTTGCTGATCGCCGGAACGCTCAGCTATTTCGCCGCATCCGGCGCCTTGAACTGGTCGGTGTCGCTGCTCAGCCGATCCTTCGCCGTCCCCACGAGCAGTTCGGGCCTGTTCCTGGCCTTGAGCTATGGGATCGGCGGAACCGTCGCCTCGCTGGCGATCGGGCGTTTGGCCGACAGGCTGGGCGCACGGGATCGCCGATGGCAGATATGGCTGCTGGCGATCGATATGCTGGTGATGGGGCTGCTGATGGCCGGGGCTTATCTGGCCACGACGCCGGCGACGGCTCTGATCCTGCTCGCACCGGTATTGGCGCTCGCCTCGGTCTTCGTCGGTATCGTTTTCTCGCTGGTCAGCACGCTGACGCCGGTGAACATGCGTGCGACAATATCCTCGATCTTCATCTCGACCTTCAACCTCGGCGGTCTCGGGCTCGGCGGTGCGATCGTCGGTATGTTGAGCGACCACCTCGCACCCGCTTGGGGCAATGATTCCTTGCGGATCGCCCTATTGATGGCGATGCCTGCGGTGTCACTGATGGCGGCGCTAATCTATTTCCTGACGTCCTTTACCGTTAGCGGCGAAATTCCGAAGGTCGCGAATGCCGATTCACCGACGACTTCCGAAGCTTCGGCGCATGCCTGACGGCATAAGCAGGATCGGCTTCATCGGTGTCGGCGGAATAGGCCGACCGATGGCGGAGCGCCTCGCGGAGACGGGCTATGAGCTGATCGTCTGCGACAAGCGGGCCGACGCGCTGAGGCCATTTCGGCATATGGCGCTAGAGACCACCGCTCGTGCATCGGACTGCGCCAGGGCCGACATGGTGATCGTGATGGTCGCCGACGACGCCCAGGCATGGTCGGTCGTCAGCGGAGATGCCGGCCTGCTGCACGGGATAGATCCGGATCGGCCGCCGCTCGTCGCGATAATGAGCACGATCCTGCCTGAGACGGTCCGCCGTATCGCCGCCTCACTGGCCACGAAGAACGCGCAAACGGTGGATGCGCCCGTTAGCGGCGGCGCGGTACGGGCCTCCCGCGGCGAATTATCCATCATCGCCAGTGGAGAAGCGGTGCCTTTGGCGGCCATGGCGCCGGTCTTCGGTTCGCTCGGAAGCCGAGTTTTCCACTGCGGCGTTCTGGGCAACGGCGAGGCAATCAAGATTCTCAACAATTCAGTAGCAGTTACCATCCAGCTTCTGATGGGAGAGCTGGCCGTGATTGCGGAAGGTCTGGGGCTGGACCTGGAACTCCTGGTCGAGGTGATGGAAGCAAGTTCTGGCCGGAGCTTCGTCACGGGCGATTATGAAATGCAGAAAGCGGTGCTCCGCCGAATCATATCCGATCCGGCGTTATTGCGTGCCCATGTCGATGTCTGCCGCAAGGATCTTAGGTTGGCGCAGTCGCTGGGCATTCAGCAAAATGTCTCATCGCCTCTCCTGGATGGGGTTGTGGCTTCGCAACGCGAAGTGCCTTACGAAGATTGCGGAACTCGCTGGAGGTCGCTGTCTCAGCAGACTCCGCAATGATCGTGCTGATCCCGAAATCTGGCGCTGCGGGGCGGCCTGTGCGGCATCCCCGAAACGGTCGTCGACGCGCTCCCCGAAAACCGGTGCCCGCGATCTTACATTGATTATTCGCCTTCGATACCGCGAGCGCGTCTCATCTCCGTTGCTGTAACATTTAGGAAGGGTGCTCCTGATCAGCAGGAATAGCAGGTGCTGACTCGCTAGCTCCGGACCGGGTGGCAGCCATTTTCCCCAATTTCACTGGGCTATCGGATCGGAAGAGCCACGAGGCGCCGTCTTCGGCGCGGTTCGGGCCCCTTCTCGTTGCGCGCCGCATGGCGGCCGGCCGATGCGGGGGCAGCCCTCCTGGAACGTCATCGTCATAGGGTACCGAAAACCAGGTGCCGATCGCGTGATGAGGCAGACAGGTGGACATATTGCTACCGAAAATCGGGTTTTCGATGAACGAGGGGGTCCTCGCCGAGTGGCTGGCGGCCGATGGCGACAAGGTTTCCGAAGGGCAGCCGCTCTATGCCCTGGAGAGCGACAAGTCGACGCAGGAGGTAGACGCGCCGGCGTCCGGCACGTTGCGCATCGTTGCCACGCCGGGCGAAACCTATGAGGTCGGCGCGCTGCTGGGCCGGATCGAATGACGATGCAGCCTCCCGGCACGATCTGGGCCGACAGGGGCCTGTCGTCGATCGAGGAGGTCATCGACGATGCCAGAAACGGCCGCCTGAGCATATTGGTCGACGGCCAGAACGAGCATAGCCAGGCGCATCTGATCGTGCCGGCGCAGATGGCCACCCCGGATATCGTCAACTTCATGGCGAAGCATGGCCGGGGACTGGTCTGCCTTGCGCTGGAAAAGGAGCGCGCAGACCGGCTGGGGCTGGAGTTGCAGCCGCGCCGGGACGACCGGCAGGAGGCCTTCGCCGTCTCGATCGAAGCCCGGATGGGCGTGACGACGGGGATATCCGCGGCCGATCGGGCGCGGACCATCGCCGTGGCCGTGGACGGATCGAAGGGAGCCGAGGATATCGTCTCGCCCGGCCATGTCTTTCCGCTGGTGGGCCGGGCGGGCGGCGTCCTGATCCGCGCCGGCGCCGTCGAGGCCGCGATCGATATCGCACGCCTTGCGGGGCTGAACGCTTCCAGCGTGATATGCGCGATGATCAGCGACAAGGGCGACATGGCCGGCCAGGGGGAGATACAGGCGCTGGCCCGAGAACATGGCCTCAGGATCGGCAGCATCCGCGACCTGATCGCCTATCGGCGCCGGCACGACAATCTGGTCGAGCTGGTCGGGGAAACCCGGTTCGACAGCCCGTTCGGCGGCCACTGGATCGCCAAGACCTATGCGACCAAGGTAGACTATGGCGAGCATCTGGTGCTGATCAAGGGAAGCATCTCTCCCACCGCGCCGACATTGGTCCGCGTCCATGTGCTGTCCACCTTCGTGGACATGCTGGGGGAGAAGGAGACCGGCCGCGCCGGGCGGCTGCAGGCGGCGATGCAGCAGATCGGCGAGGCCGGCAACGGGGTGATCGTGCTGATCCGCGATGCGCGGATCGATGCGTTCAGCCAGCAGATGAAGCGCTATGTCCGCGGCGAGGGACTGGAACTGCGCGATTACGGCATCGGCGCGCAGATCCTGGCCGATCTGGGCGTGCACGACATGATCCTGGTCACCAATTCGCACCGGCCGATCATCGGCCTGGAAGGCTATGGGCTGAACGTGATCGAAACCCGGCCGATCGGCCCGCTGGTGCCGCCTTTCGCCTGACCCGCGGATCGGCGGGCATATTCGGAAAGCGCGAAATATCGAGCTTCTCCCATGCCCTATGCCATCATGCGGGTGAGGGGATGATTGCGGTATGGAGCGGTGTCGGGCGTCTAGGATAATGTGACCGGAAGGCGGCCATATCGCGCGCCCGGAGAGGAAAGCAGCCAATGCGGGATCAAGCGTTACAGGATCGTGTCTCACCCATGGATCAGGAGGCCATCCGCGTTCCGCTGATCATCCGCGGCGAGATCATCGAGGAGGATATGATCCTGTTCCCCGGCCGGCATGGCGGGGTCTCCTTCTCCACGCCGGACGTGCGTCGCTATCTGAGCCGGATGCCGCTGCGCAATCCTTCGGACCTGAAGGATTATTATGCGATCTCGCTCGACGAGATCATCGATTTCCTGGTCGCGCTGGGATCGCGGCTCGAGCTCGACACCAACCGGCATCTTCAGCAGGCCTATACCCTGTCGCTGAGCGCCTCGGGCCTCACCAAGCCGATCCTGCACAATATGTACAGGAACGGGCTGCAGCGCATGTTCGAGCGCAGCTGGCTGGAGGAGGTGGTCGATCGCAACATCGGACGCGATTATCTGGAAGGCTGGGTGCCGGTGCCGCTGAACAGCGGGATCACGGGGGAGGTGCGCGCCTTCGGGGCACGCGGGCTGCATGTCGTGCCGGGCAATGCCGCGCTGGCGGCGGGCATCACCGTGGTCCGATGCGCGGTGACGCGCAGCGACGCGGTGATCAAGTCGCCGTCGAACGATCCGATGACCCATGCGGCGGTGATCCGGACGATGATCGACATGGACCCCACCCATCCGGTAACCCGGCATTTCACCGTCGGCTACTGGAAGGGCGGCGACGAGGAGGTCGAGCGCGCGCTCTATCACCCCGCGAACATCGAGAAGATCGTCGCCTGGGGCGGGATGGGATCGATCAAGCATATCGTCAAATATCTCCAGCCCGGCATCGACCTGATCACGCTGGAGCCCAAATTCAGCTCCAGCATCATCGGCCGCAACACCTTCGCCGACGAGGCGACGATGCGCGAGGCCGCGTCCCGGCTGGCGCTGGACGTCGGCGGGGTGAACCAGGAGGGCTGCGCCAATTCGCGGGTGATCTATGCCGACACGGGAACCGACCCGGACGGGATCGCGACGGCGGAGCGTTTCGCGCGTATGGTGCTGGACGCCATCGCCGCCTTGCCCGAGCGCATCTCCACGACGCCCAAGGATTATGATCCCGAGCTGGCGGCCGAGATGGAGGCGCTGGTGCTCGACGACATGTTCTTCCGCGTCATCGGCCAGGCCGGCGACGCCGCGATCATCGTGTCGCAGGACAGCGAGCCGGTCGAATTCTCCCGCCTGCTGGGCGGGCGGACCGCCAATATCGTGCCGATCGACGGGGTCGAGCAGGCGATCCGTTCGGTCAACGCCTACACCCAGACGATCGGCGTCTATCCCGAGGCGCTGCGCCACGAGATACGCGATCGGCTGGGCCTGCACGGCGCGCAGCGCGTGGTGGCGCTGGGCTGTGCCATCTCGACGATGATGGCGCTGCCGCAGGACGGCATGGAGCCGCTGCGCCGCATGTGCCGCTGGGTATCGGGCGAGGGGGGCGACAACGCCGCGATCCGCAACGCGGTGATCGACTGAGACTATCGTAAAAGGAGTTGGAACTTGAGCAACGGCGACGGAATCCTGGAGGATATCGCGCGGCGCGGCGCGGAACAGCGCGGCAAGGCGCCCCGCGACGCCGTCGATTTCATCTACATGTCGGTCGATGAGATGTTCGACACGCCCTATGCCGAGGTGGAGGCGATCCAGCTCGCCTCGCTGAAGGCGCGGTTCGAGACGATGATGGAGAAGATCGCGCCGCTGCGGCAGCTTTCACAGATGCAGGGTATCACGTCGATCGCGCGCATCGAGGATGCGGCACCGCTGCTGTTCAACCCCAAGGTCGCCAAATCCTATCCGTTGTCGCTGCTGGAGAACAACCAGTTCGGCAAGCTGACCCAATGGCTGGGCCGGCTGACGACGCATGACCTGTCGCAGGTCGATTGCACCGGCCTCGACACGATCGACGGCTGGCTGGACCGGCTGGAAGCGCAGACGCCGATGATGGTGATGCATTCGTCGGGCACCAGCGGGAAGCTGTCGATCCAGCCGCGCAGCCGGATCGAGATGTGCCATTTCGTCGAGATCTGGTTCAAATATCTCAACCATTACCGGGGCGAGTTCGGCGCCGAGATCCGCGATCTGGGCGGCACCGTGCCGATCTTCCTGCCATCCTATCGTCATGGCCGCCATATCCAGCGCTTCCTGGAGATCGCGATGCCGGCGATCTGCGGCACCGAGGAGGATTTCATCTGCGCCTTCCCCGGCCGCCTCAGCGCCGATCTGCTGACCCTGGGCGGGCGCCTGGCGGCCGCCCAGGCGCAGGGCGAGGAGGGGCAGCTGCGCCTGAACCCGGCGTTGCTGGCGATGCGCGACGAGATGATCGAGTTCCAGCGGCGCATCCCCGAATATATGGACCGCTATTTCGAACGGATGCTGGGCTATCAGGGCCGCCGCGTGCTGGTCGCCGGCACCTGGACGACGCATTGGAACGCGACCGAATATGGCGAGGCGCGGGGCGTGCAGGGGCTGTTCGCGCCCAATTCCTTCCCGATCGCCGGCGGCGGCAGCAAGGGGCAGGTCTTCCCCGACGACTGGTATGAGCGGATCTGCAAATTCTACGGCATGCCGGAGATGCGGGCCAATTACGGCATGGTCGAGCTGACCGGCCTGATGCAGCAGTGCCGCGAGGGCCATTATCATCCCTGGCCGCACCAGATACCCTATCTGCTCGATCCGAAGACGGGCGACCTGCTGCCGCGCGAGGGCGTCCAGCGGGGCCGGTTCGGCTATATGGACCTGTCCGCCGAAACCTATTGGGGCGGCGGCCTGTCCGGCGACGAGGTGACGATCCACTGGGGCGAGAAGGCCTGCGTCTGCGGCCGCCAGGGGCCCTATGTCGCGCCAAGCATCCAGCGGCTCAGCGAGCAGCAGGGCGGGGACGACAAGATCAGCTGCGCGGGCGCCCAGGCGGCCCATGACAGCGCGATCGAATTCCTCACGCGCATCTGATCCGGTCGATATGACGATGCAGCGTTCGAGACTGGGCGGCAGCGACCTGGAGGTGTCGCGCTTTTCCCTGGGGACGATGACCTTCGGCAACCGCGGGCCCGCCGGCATCGCCTGCGTCGACCGCGCGGGGGCCGATCAGCTGGTCGGCACCGCGATCGATGCCGGGATCAACCTGTTCGATACGGCCGACGTCTACAATGCCGGTGAGTCCGAGACATTGCTGGGCGAGGTGCTGGGGGCGAGGCGCAAGGATGTGCTGATCGCAACCAAGGTGGGGCTGCGGGTCAGCCGCTCGCCGGAGGATCAGGGGCTGTCCGCGCGCCACATCGCGGCGTCGATCGATCGCAGCCTGGCGCGGCTCGGCACCGATCATGTCGATCTCTATCTGGCGCACCGCATCGATCCTTCGGTGCCGCTGGAGGAGACGCTCGCCGCGTTCGATGCGGTGGTGCGCAGCGGCAAGGCCCGGCATATCGGCTGTTCCAACTGGCCCGCCTGGCTCACCGCCAAGGCGATCATGATGCAGCGGGCCAATGGCTGGGCGCCGTTCGTAACGGGGCAGGTCTATTATTCACTGCTCGACCGCGACGTGGAGCAGGAGATCGTGCCCTGCGCGGTCGACCATGACGTCGGGCTGATGATCTGGAGCGCGCTGGCGATGGGCCGGCTCACCGGCAAATATGCGCCATCGGCGGCGCCGACTGAGGGGCGGCTCGCCGCGTTCAAGACCTTCCTCCGCCATCATGAGAATCGCGAAGGGGCCGTGCTGGCTGCGTTGCGCGCGATCGCCGAGGCGCGGGGCAAGACGCCGGCGGCGATCGCGCTCGCCTGGACCGCCGCGCGCCCTACCGTCTCGACGGTGCTGCTGGGCGTCAGGACCATCGATCAACTGCGCGACAATCTGTCCGCTGCGGATCTCCTGCTCTCCGATGACGAAATGGCACGGCTCGATGCGGCGTCCGCACGGCCACCGCTCTATCCGACCTCGGCGATCGCAGAAGTGCTCGATGCGGACAGCTTCGCACGATTCACCACTGGCCGGCCGGCGTCCTTCGGCGGAGGCTGATGGCGTGCTGCCGCCGGCTTGTCGGTAGCGATGCTTTCCATGTCCGACCGGAAGGGGCGGCATACCTAACTTATAGATGCTGGGAGGGATATGTGCCTTGGGACATCGAGACGGACCTCGTTGTGGTCGGCAGCGGCGGTGGCGCCTGTTGTGCCGCGCTGGTTGGAAGATCCAGCGGAAAGGATGTCCTCGTCGTAGAAAAGCTGGCGATGTTCGGTGGATCGACGGCCTATTCCGGTGGGATCGTCTGGGTGCCGATGAACCGCTTTCTGAAATCGGCCGACACATTCGAGAAAGCTCGCGAGTATCTTGATAGCGTGATCGGAGATATCGGCCGCGCTTCGACCCCGGCGATCCGCGACGCCTATGTCCGTCAGAGCCGCAACATGATATGCTTTCTCGAGACTTTCGGCATCCAGTTCGAACATGCTCGGATGCCGGACTATTACAGTACAGCGCCCGGCGGACTCGATGAGGGGCGATCGATCCTGTGCCCGTTGTTCGATCTCAACCGGTTGGGTGAATGGAGCGATCGTGTGGCGCGCTTTCAAGGCTGGCCACCGCTGCCATTGAAGGCCAACGAAGCTTGCGATCTCACGCTGGTGAGGCGCTCTTGGGCGGGCAAGCTAATGGCAACGAAGCTTGCATGGCGAATGTTCTGGCAAAAGCTCACCGGACAGCGCCTGCGCGGCATGGGCAATGCGCTACAGGGGCAAATGCTGAAAGCGGCGTTGGATAATGGCGTCGAAATCTGGCGCGAAGCTCCGATGACGAAGCTCGTCGAAGAGGGAGGAAACGTTGCCGGCATCGTTGTTCGGCGGAACGGTCGGGACGTCCGCATTCGAGCACGTCATGGGGTGTTGCTCAACAGCGGAGGATTTTCGCGGAGCGACGCAATGCGCAGGCGCTACCAACCGTCGCTCGGCACTACGGCCTGGACGGCGGCGAATCCCGGGGACACCGGCGAGGCGATAGAAGCCGCGCAGCATGTGGGTGCTGCAATCGATCTGATGGACGCTGCGATATGGGTGCCCGCCAGCTTTCATCCCGATGGGGAGTTTGGCGGGTTTCACGTACCCAATGACGCTGGCAAGCCGCATTGTATCATCGTTGATGCCCAAGGCCGCCGTTTCGCCAACGAGGCGCAAAGCTACAATGATTTTGGATATGCAATGCGGAATTGCAACGCGGTCCCGGCCTGGGCGATCATCGAATCCCGCCATCGCGATTATTATAGCTGGGGTATCGCGATGCCCGGCAGGACGCCGGACAGCTGGTTCAGTTCTGGATATATGAAGGTCGCCGACACGCTTGATCAGCTCGCCACGCAATGCGGCATAGATTCAGCCGGATTGGCGAAGACCGTCGCTCGGTTCAATCATTTTGTCGCCAATGGGAGCGACACCGATTTTCGTCGCGGCGAACGCGCGTTCGATCGCGCCAATGCTGCCGATCCGAACTATGCGCTGAACCCATGTCTAGGTGCGATAGAGCGCGGGCCTTTTTATGCTGTAAAGATCGTCACGGCTGATGTGGGCACCCAGGGCGGTGTGATAGTCGATGAATATGCTCGCGTGCTGCGGGACGATGGCTCGCCGATCGGGAAGTTATACGCTGCGGGCAATTGCACCGCGTCGATGACCGGCCGCAGCTATCCAGGTGCGGGCGTCAGCATAGGAAAGTCGTTCACTTTCGCCTATATCGCCGCGCGTCATGCCTTCGGCATAGCGGAAGAAGGGTGATTGAGCAGCTTGGCGGTATCGGCCGCGTCCGGCAGCCGCAGAATGATGTCGTCATCCCGCGGTTGCCGTGACTGGCGCATGTTTTGACTCAGCCAAGGCTGTTTCGGATCGCAGCTTCGATATCCGCCTGGCCCGGCGCGAACGCAGCTTCCAGCGGCTTGGAGAAGGGCACCGGCGCATTATGGGCCGCGACACGGCGCACCGGTGCCTTGAGCTGGCCGAAGAGCTCCTCCTGCACCGTCGCCGCGATCTCCGCGCCCACGCCGAAGTTGCGCACCGCCTCGTGCACGATCACTAGTCGGCCGGTCTTGCGCGTCGAGGCGAGCACGGTCTCCCTGTCCCAGGGCGAGATAGTGCGAAGGTCCACGACCTCGACCGAAATGCCGTCTTTGGCCAGCTTGTTCGCGACGGCGAGCACATCGTTTACCGGCCGCGAATAGCTGACCACGGTGACGTCGGTGCCCTCGCGAGCGACATTCGCCTTGCCCAGCGGAAGGCGGTGATTGGCGGGCGGCGCCGCGCCTTGGACCCAATAGGTCGGCAGATTCTCAATAAAGATGCAGGGATCGTCATCGAAGATGCACGAGGCGAGCAGTCCCGCCGCATCCGCCGGATTCGAGGGGGCCACCACCTTGAGGCCGGCGGTGTGGGCGAACCATGCCTCCAGCATGTCGGCATGCTGGCCGCCGGTCGCGAAGCCGACCCCGGTCATCGTGCGGATCGTAAGCGGCACGTTGGTCTGCCCGCCCGACATGAAGCGGAGCTTGGCGGCGTGGTTGACGATCATGTCCATCGCCACCGTGGTGAAGTTCATCAGCATGATCTCCGCCACCGGGCGCTTGCCGGCGATAGCGGCGCCGATCGCGGCGCCGATGATCGCCTGCTCGGCGATCGGGGTGGAGCGGACGCGCTCGTCGCCGAAGCGGGTGGACAGGCCCTGCGTCACCTTCACCACGCCGCCGCCCTGGCCATCGGCGACATCCTCGCCAAGGACGATGACCGACGGATCGGCGGCCATGGCTTCATGCAGGGCGCCGTTGAGCGCTTCGACGCTGTTCATCTTGGTGGGACGGTCGTTGCTCACGCCGCGGTCTCCATGCCGTAAATGTCGGTGTTGATTTCGTCGAGCGAGGGATATTCGCTCGACAGGGCGAACTCGACGGCTTCGTCGAGCTCCGCCTTGATGGCCGCCTCGATCGCCTCGACCTGACCGGCCGATGCATAGCCGCGTTCGATCAGGATCGCGCGCAGCCGCGCGACGGGATCGGCCTCCATCGCGCGGGCGAGCTCGCCTTCCTCCATATAGTGGCTGTCGTCGCCCAGGACGTGGCCGTAGAAACGGAAGGTCATCGCCTCGATCAGGGTGGGGCCGCCGCCCGAGCGCGCCCGGTCGATCGCCACCTTCGCGGCGCGCCACATCGCTTCGGCATCGTTTCCGTCGACGGTTTCGGCGGGCATGCTGTAGGCCGCGCCGCGATCCGAGACACGCTCCACCGCCGTCGTCAGCGAGAAGGCGCTATGTTCGCCATAGCGGTTGTTCTGGCAGACGAAGATCACCGGCAGCTTCCACAGCGAGGCCATGTTGAGCGCTTCGTGGAAGGCGCCGATATTGTTGGCGCCATCGCCGAAATAGGCGACGGTGACGCGACCGTCCCGATCGATCTGCGACGCCAGGGCGAGGCCGTTGGCAATCGGCAGGCCCGAGCCGACGATGCCGGTCGTCACCATCACGCCGCTGGCGGGATGGGTGATGTGCATGGCACCACCTTTGCCCTTACAGGTGCCGGTGACCTTGCCCGCGATCTCCGCCCAGAGCAGCTTGAGCGGCACGCCCTTGGCGATTTGATCGTGCATGCCGCGATAGATGGTGACGATATAGTCCTTCTGGTCGAGCAGGACGGAAATCGCGGAGGGGATCAGCTCCTGGCCGGCAGGCGAATAATAGGGTGTGGCGATCCGGCCAGACGCAATCACGTCCATGAAGCGCCTGTCGGTCTGCCGGATCAGCGACGCCTTCCTGTAGATGTCCACATAGTCGGCGCCCGACATGGCGAGGTTATGGTCTTGCGGCACTGCTGTCTCCAAATGTCCAGCGGATGTGGTTGGCGGTGGGTGAAGGATCAGGCGGCGGCGGCCGTCTTCGGATCGAAGCGCTTGCGAAGCTCGAACTTCTGCACCTTGCCGTTGGCGTTGGTGGGCAGGGCGTCGAGGAAATGCCAGGCGCGCGGAATCTTGTAGGGGGCGATCTGCGGGAACAGCCAGTCGCGCAGCGCAGGTCCTTCCGCCGCCGCCCCGTCGCGCAGACGGATCGCCACGGCGATCTCCTCGCCGAGTTCGTCGTCGTCGATGCCGAACACCGCCGCTTCGGCGACCGCCGGATGCTGGACCAGCAGATCCTCGACCTCGCGCGGATAGACATTGTGGCCGCCGCGCTTGATCATCTCCTTCAGGCGGCCGGTGATCGAGAGATAGCCGTCCGCATCGAGCCGGCCGAGATCGCCGGTGCGCAGCCAGCCGCGTTCGTCGATCGCCGCCGCCGTCGCCTCGGGCAGGCCGTAATAGCCGCTCATCGCGCCCGGCGAGCGGACGCATATCTCGCCGATCTCATCGGGGGGCAGCGGAGCGCCGGTCTCGATGTGCCGGATCTCGACCGAGACGCCGGGGATGGTGCGGCCCGCGCTCATGCTCTTGCGCTCGAAACTGTCGTCGGGCGTGCTCATCACGACGGTCCCGCTGGTTTCGGTCATGCCGTAGGTGGTGAGACAGGCCGCGCCATATTGGCGCTCGATCCGCTCGATCAGCGAGGTCGGCACGGTGGCGCCGCCGCAGGTGATCGCGCGGACCGAGGCGAAGCTTTCGGGATTGGTGCCGGGATGTTCGAGCAATCGGAAATGGACGGTGGTGACGGCGTTGAAGAAGGTGACCTGCTCCTCCGCGATGATCCGGGCCATCAGGGGGGCGTCGAACTCGCGCATCACGATCAGCGTCGACAGGGTGGTGAGCGCGCCCATCATCGCGAACACGCTGCCGCCGACCGAGGCGAGCGGGAGGACGAGCAGCCAGACCGAGCCCTCCGGCAGGCCCATCGGCACCGCGCCGTCATGGCCGATCGTGACGATGCCGCCATGCGTCATCAGCACACCCTTGGGCGTGCCGGTCGTACCCGACGTATATTGGACCAGGGCGTTGTCGCCGGGGGCGACGTCCGGCAGCGCGGCCGCGCCATCGAGCGTGGCCAGTTCGTCGATCAGGAAGACGTCGGCCAGCGCATCGATCTCGTCGCGCAGGCCGCGGGCGATGTCGGCCATCGCATTGTCGCGATACCGCTCGACGGTGAAGATCGCCCGGCTGTTCGAGTTGCGCAGGATGAAGGCCACTTCGGGCGCGCGCAGATTGGGGCTGAGCATCACCAGCGGCGTGCCCGCCAGCGCTGCCGCCATCTGCACCACCACCCATTCCACCGAGTTCGGCGCCCAGATGGCGACATGGGTTCCCTTGGCGTAGCGCGCGGCAAGCCCGCGCGCGATCCGTTCGCTGCGGGCCAGCAGATCGCCATAGCCGATGCGGGTGCGGCCCGAACGATCGGCGCTCCCTTCGATCAGCGCGATGCGGTCGGGATGGAGGCGTGCCGCGTGGCGCAGGGCATCTCCGACGGTCTGGACGGGCATGAACCTCTCTTTGACTTGCTTGGTCTGGCGGCAGCCCGAAGGATGCCCCTTTCATTCTGACGATCCTGGGGAGGTTGGGCCACAGGCGCGATGTCCGTCACTGGGATTTTTTGGAGGATCGCATTGATGGCTTTGCGCGGGCTAAGCGTCATAACAGTCGAGGATCGGCACAATGCAGGCCGACCATAGGTCAGGAATGGCGAGGATCGAGATGGACAATTTTCAGTTCATAGACGGAAGCTGGGTGGTGGATCCGGACGCACCGACCGTGGCGAAGGGCGCCAAGGTCCCCAACCCGCCTTATGAGCCGAAAATCTTTCCGCCCCGGACCTATTATGATCCCGAATTGAATCAGAGGGAAACAGAGCTGTTCTGGCCGAAAGTCTGGACGATGGCGGGTCGTGTCTCCGACGTGCAGGAGGTGGGCGACTATTTCACCTATGAGCTGGGGCCGGAGAGCTTCATCATCGTCCGCAGCGACGCCGACACCATCAAGGCCTTCTACAATGTCTGCCCGCATCGGGGAAACCGGATCGCCTATAATGACATCGGCCATGCCAGCGACTTCACCTGCTCCTTCCACAGCTGGCAATTCTCGCTCGACGGCGAACTCAAGCGGATCACCGACGAGGAACTGTTCCACCCCAAGGTGATCTGCGACCGGCCGGGGCTGAAGGAGGTGCGCTGCGAGAGCTGGGGCGGGTTCGTCTTCGTGAACATGGACCCGGACGCGGTGCCGCTGCTCGATTTCCTCGGCTGCATTCCCGAGCATTTCGCGCCCTATAACCTCGAGAATTTCCGTATCTTCAAGGACTATGAGATCGAGTTCAACACCAACTGGAAGACGGCGGTGGACGCCTTCATCGAGGTGTATCACGTCCACAGCCTCCATCCCGAACTCGAGGTGCTGGCGGAGACGAAGCGCTGCCAGCACGACCTGCTTGAGAATGGGCATAGCCGCACGCTGGTGCCCGAAGGGCTGGTGAGCCATCGCGTCGAGCCGCGACCGAACGAACTGAATCCCGCGCTGGCGGTGATGCTGCGCCAATATGGTGTCGATCCGGCCGACTATGATGGACCGCCCGACAATGTCCGCGAGTATCTGATCCCCTACAAGCGGAAATGGGGCGAGGAAAATGGCGTCGACTTCTCGAAGCTGTCGGACCAGCAGCTCAAGGACCTGTGGAATTACCACGTCTTCCCGAACATGACGCTGAACATCACCGAGAGCGTCTGCATCGTCCAGCGCTGGATACCCCATGCGACCGACCCGCTGAAGTGTACCTACAGCGTCCAGACGCTGTTCCCGCTGCTCAACGACCCGTCGAAGACGCTGCTCGACATCACCAACCAGGCGACCGATTCCGAGTTCGTGACGATGGATCCCGACAACCGGCCGCCCAAGGTTCGTACCACGGACGGCATGGACCTGGGCTATGTGCTCAACCAGGATATCGAACAGCTCCAGTTCCAGCAGAAGGGCATCCGCTCCCGCTCGTTCGACGGGATGCGGTTCAGCTATCAGGAGGTCCGCATCCCGCATTACTGGGCCGAGATGGAACGCTATATCTCCGGCGAGAAATAGCGCGTGATCGAGCTCGACAAGCTCGGCCGCTGGGTGACGCCTACGGCCGAGCAGAGCTATGACGGCCGCGATTGCGCGCTCTATGCGCTGGCGCACGGCGTGGGCGGGGACCCGCTCGACCGGCGCCAGCTGGACTATGCGGCGCTCCCGGTGAAGCGGATGTTCCCGACGATGCCGCTGGCGATCGCCAATGCCGATCGCGCGCTGGAGCATGGTAATACGGGCGTCGATTATAGCCGGACGGTGCTGGGCGAGCAGAGCGTCGTCATCCATCGCCCCTTGCCGATCGCCGCGATGCTGCGCTGCGAGGGCGGCTTTCATGACGTCGTCGATCAGGGGGAGGGGCGCAACGCCACCATCCGCCTCGTCCGCCGCCTGTACCAGGGATCGGACCCGCAGCCGCTGGCGACGATGGTCGCGGGTTATGTGGCGCTGGGGCAGGGCGGTTTCGGCGGGCCGGGGCCTGATCCGGCGTCGTCCCCGGCCCTGCCCGATCGCGCGCCCGACACCGAAATATCGATCGCCACGCTGCCGCAGGCGGCGCTGCTCTATGATCTGACCGGCGATTATGTGCCGTTCCACGTCGATCCCGATCTGGCCCGCGCCATGGGGTTCGAGCGGCCGATCCTCCATGGCATCTGCACGGTGGGGCTGGCGGCGCGGGCGGCGATGATGGCGGGGTGCGAAGATCCGCGGTCGCTGTCGGTCCGGCTGGGCGCGGCGGTCTACCCGGGGGATGTGCTGCGCTTCTCGATCTGGCGCGACACCGGCGGCCTGATCCTGCGCGCCGACGTGCCGGCGCGCGGCGCTGTCGTCATTCGATCGGCTCTTGCGTCTGCATGAAACCATGGCGCGCGCCGCTGGTGCGATACTGACCGGGTGAAACCCCCAGCGCGCGCTTGAAGGCGCGGTTGAACGCCGCATCCGAGTCATAGCCGACCAGATGGGCGATCTCGCCGAGCCGCTGGTCGCTGCCGCGCAACAGCCGGCACGCCTTGTGCATCCGCCAGGTCGTCAGATATTCCATCGGTGCCTCGCCCACCAGCGCGCGGAAGCGGTGCGCGAAGGCCGATCGCGACAGCCCGATCTCGTCGGCCAGCGATTTCACCGTCCAGGCCTGGGCGGGCCGCATGTGCATCAGCCGCAGCGCCGACCCGATGGCGCGATCCCCCAGCGCGCCGAGCCAGCCGGGGCGATCGTTCATCTCGGTCGCCACATAGGCGCGGACCATCTGGATGAAGAGAACCTCGGCCAGGCGGCTGACCACGCTGCGCGCGCCGGGTGCTGAGCCCGATGTCTCCCGCGCCATCATCGTGAGTGTCTCGCCAAGCCCCAGCGCCGCGGCCTGCGCCGCCGAAATATGGATCATCGGCGGCAACAGCTTAGTGAGCGGGTGACTGCTCAATTCATCGAAGTTGAACCAGCCGCCGATCAGCACGGTACGGGCGCCGCTGCCCCCATATGGTTTCAGGCGGTCCTTCAATATCTGGCGGAAGGGGATCAGCGGCGTGGCCGCGTTGTCGCGCAAGGCATGGGCATCGCCATGCACGATCAGGAAGCAGTCGCCCGCGCTCAGCGGGGTGAGGCCGCCCGAATCCCCGATGGAAAGCAGGCAGTCTCCCTCCAGGATCATGCCCAGGCTGGCATCGTGCCTTTCATAGCTGACGCCCCAGGGCGCGCCAATCTCCAGCCGGCCATATCCGAAGCTGCGAACGTGCATCCCCGCCAGAACGTCGCTCATCGGATCCATTGGGTTCTCCGTGGACGATTGATCAATAAATTAGCCGTCTTGAGTATTTAGCGTCTGGTATTCCGTTCGTAAACTGCTCTCACAGGAAGCAGGAATGGCCGAATTGGGGGCCGGAACGAACGTCGACATTGCGTGTCGGCGAACGATCCAGCTCGGCCATGAACCCGCTTCTCGACAGGAGCGGGAGGTGAGCATGACCGGTTTGCGGAAGGCGACATTATCGAGCTGCCAGTCCAACGCATTGAAGCAGAGGATCACGTCCATCCTGCGCGATACGCAGGATGCCGAGGATGCGATCCAGGATGCCTATGTCCGGGTCCTCGAAATCGACGGCGCCTGCGACGCGATCCAGAATCCGGGCGCCTATCTGAACCGCGCCGCGCGCAATGTCGCGCTGGACAAGCTGCGCCGCAAGCGCCGCACCGACCGGATATTCGTGGCGATGGAAAGCAGCGAGGACGTGCGCGAACAGATCATGGCGCGGCCGTGCCTGAACCAGCGCGCCGACGACCGGCTGCACCAGCAGCAGACGATCAGCGCGGTCATGGATGCGGTGGCGATGCTGCCCCCAAATGCGGGCAGGCCTATCTGATGAGCTGCATCGACGAATATACCTATAGCGAGATCGCCAGCGAGATCGGCGTCTCGGTCAGCATGATCGAAAAATACGTCGCCCACGCCCGCCGCCACGTTCGCGCGTCGGTGCCCGCCGACTTCAACTGATCGGGCCGATCGGAAGAAGGCCGGCTGTGGCGCGCCGTGCCGCCGAACGTCCTTCAGGAAGAGCGAAAAGGAGATCGGCGTGGGCCTCAAGACCCCTGAACAATATGTGGAGAGCCTCCGCGACGGCCGCGTGACCTATTGGGACGGCGAACGGATCGACGACCTGACCACGCATCCGCGCTTTCGTCAGGCGCTGGCCATCGCAGCCGCCGATTATGACTATGCGGACGCCGGCCGCCGCGATGCCCGGGTGTACCGGGCCGAAGACGGCAGCGAGGCCAACCGCATCTACCAGATACCGACCGAGGAGGATCATCTGCGGCGGCGGATGGACTTCTTCGAATCCAGTTCGATCGTCGCCCAGGTGACCGGCGTCTATATGGCCCTGCTGAGCGAGCGCGACGCGGTCGCCGCGATCAACCCACAATATGCCGCCAATATCGAGGCGGTCTATCGCCATGCCCGCGACAATGACCTGCGCGCCGCCGAGGTGATTACCGATCCCAAGGGCGACCGCAAGCGCCGCGCCCATGAGCAGGACGATCCCGACCTGTATCTCCGGATCGTCGAGCGGAACGACAGGGGCATCGTCGTTCGCGGGGCCAAGCTGCACATCACCGGCGCGTCGCTGTGCCATGAGCTGGTGGTGCTGCCGGGCAAGGGGCTGAAGCCCGAGGAGGCCGATTATGCGGTCGCCTTCTCGATCCCGGTCAATACGCCGGGCGTGTCAATCATCAACAAGAGCTTCGCCAACGCCGAGCATGAGACCTTCGACGCGCCGATGACGGCGCGCAATGCGATCCCGGAAGGCTTCGTGATCTTCGACGACGTGCTGGTGCCGTGGGACCGGGTGTTCCTGGCCGGTGAGATCGACCTTTCGGCCAAGCTGACCCGATCGCTGGGGCTGTGGGAGCGGACTGGCGGGCTGACCGAGGCAGCGCATCGCGCCGAGATCTTCACCGGCCTCGCCCAGCTTGTCGCCGAGCAGCAGGGCAAGGAGCGCGATATCGCGATCCTGTCCTCGATCGCGGAGCTGATGCAGTTCGCGACCGTGCTGCGCATCATGCTGGAATATGCCTGCGCCAATTACCGGACGATGCCGTCGGGCATGATCTATCCCGACGTACTGGCGGTGAATGCGGGCAAATTCCATTATGCGTCCAACTATCACCGCATCGTCCAGATATTGCAGGACATGGCGGGCGGGCTGGTCATCACGCTGCCGTCGGTGAAGGACCTCCAGCATCCCGAGGCCGGCGCCTATATGCGCAAATATCTGCACACCAAGCAGGGCATCGCGGTGGAAGACCGGATGCGGGTGTTCAACACGATCCGTGACATGACGGCCGACAGCTATGGCGGCTGGCTGCTGGTGACCGCGCTGCAGGCCGGCGGCGGCCTGAACGCGGGCCGGATCATGCTGAACCGCGCCTATGATATCGAGCATGCCCGCGCGGCCGCCAAGAAGGCGGCAGGCATTTCCTGACATGGCGCTGCCCTACACCGAAGAGCATGACATGTTCCGGCGCAGCGTCCGCGCGTTCGTCGAGCGGGAGATCGCGCCGCATCACGAACGCTGGGAAGACGAGGGGATCGTCGACCGCGACCTGTGGCGCAAGGCCGGCGGGGCGGGCCTGCTGCTGACCGGCATCGCGTCCGAATATGGCGGCGGCGGCGGCGATTTCCTGATGACGCTGATCATGACCGAGGAACTGACGCGTGGCGTGTTCAGCGGCCCCGGCTTCCGCCTCCACTCGGATATCGTCGCGCCCTATATCGAGCATCTCGGCAC
Organism: Rhizorhabdus dicambivorans; assembly: GCF_002355275.1. NCBI lineage: Bacteria > Pseudomonadati > Pseudomonadota > Alphaproteobacteria > Sphingomonadales > Rhizorhabdaceae > Rhizorhabdus > Rhizorhabdus dicambivorans. Next base: position 1,589,270 of record NZ_CP023449.1, read on the forward strand.
CGAGGAGCAGAAGCGGCGCTGGCTGCCGGCCATGGCGAGCGGCGAGATGGTCGCGGCGGTGGCGATGACCGAGCCGGGCGCGGGCAGCGACCTGCAGGCAATCCGCACCACGGCGATCCGCGACGGCGACGACTATGTCGTCAATGGCCAGAAGACCTTCATCAGCAATGGATCTATGGCCGATCTCGTCGTCGTGGCCGTGAAGACCGATCCGGCCGAGGGCGCCAGGGGCACCAGCCTGCTGGTGATCGAGGCCGAGCGGGCGGGCTTCGCCAAGGGCAAGCGGCTCAAGAAGCTGGGCCTGAAGGCGCAGGACACCGCCGAGCTGTACTTCGACGATGTGCGCGTGCCGGTCGCCAACCGGCTGGGCGAGGAGGGCAAGGGTTTCGCCTATCTGATGCGGGAGCTGCCGCGCGAACGGCTGATCGCCGCCGCGATCGGCGTGATCGCCGCCGAGGCCGCGCTGGACTGGACGATCGACCATGTGAAATCGCGCAAGGCGTTCGGCGGCACCCTGTTCGATCTGCAGAACACCCGTTTCGTGCTGGGCGAGCTCAAGACCGAAGTGGAGATCGGCCGCACCTTCCTGGACGATTGCACGCTGCTGCTGATGCGCGGCGGGCTGGATGCGACGCGCGCGGCGATGGCGAAGCTCTGGTGTACCGAGCTGGAAGGGCGGGTGATCGACCGCTGCCTGCAGCTGTTCGGCGGCTATGGCTATATGTGGGAATATCCCATCGCCCGCGCCTATGCCGATGCCCGCGTCCACAGGATCCTCGCGGGCTCCAACGAGATCATGAAGGAACTGGTCGCGCGTTCGCTGTGAACGACGCGCGGGGGAGATGATGATGAGCGCGCAACGTGACGAAAGGCCTCTTCGGCTCCAGCGATCGGAACTGGCGGTGCCGGCAAGTTCGGAGAAATTCTTCGAGAAGGCGGCTCGCGGGCCGGCGGATTCGCTGTTCCTCGACCTTGAGGACGCGGTCGCGCCCGACCAGCGGGTCGCCGCGCGGGCGGCGGCGGTCAAGGCGCTGGGTGAGGTGGACTGGGGCCAGAAGATCGTCTCGGTCAGGGTCAATGGCCTGGGCACGATCTGGGGCCTCGACGACATATTGGCGGTCGCGCGCTGCCCCCGGCTGGATATGGTGCTGATCCCCAAGGTGGAGACGCCCGACGACGTGATCTTCGTCGACCGCCTGCTGAGCGAGATGGACCTGGCGACGCCGCGCGAGCGGCCGCTGGGGATCGAGATACTGATCGAGACGACCAAGGGCCTGGCCAATGTCGAGGCGATCGCGGCCTGCTCGAAGCGGCTTGAGGGGATCATCTTCGGGGTCGGCGACTATTCGATCGAGCTCCAGAATTTCGACACCGTCTTCGGGTCGCCCAGCCCCGACTATGCGATGCGCACGCCCGACGGCGCGATGCACTGGAACGACCAGTGGCATTTCGCGCTGGCGCGGATTGCCAATGCCTGCCGCGCCTATGGCCTGCGGCCGATCGACGGCCCCTATGCCAATTATGGCGATGTCGAGGGCTATCGCAACAGCTGCCGCCGCTCGCGCGCGCTGGGCTTCGAGGGGAAATGGGCGATCCACCCTTCACAGGCGCCGCTGGCCAACGAGGAGTTCGCGCCGCGTCCCGAGCATCTGCGCTGGGCCCGGGACATCGAGGCGAAGATGGCCAGGGCCGCCGCCGAGGGGCAGGGCGCGATCGGGCTGGACGGCGTATTGATCGACCGGGCGCATGTGAAACTGGCGGAGCGCATATTGCGCCGCGCCGCGCTGGCCGAAGGGCGATGAACGCCCCGCTCGCCGGCATCCGGGTGCTCGATATCGCGACCTTCCTGGCCGCGCCGTTCTGCGGCACGGTGCTGGCGGATTTCGGCGCCGAGGTGTTCAAGATCGAGCAGCCCGAGGGCGGGGACTCGCTGCGCCGTTTCGGTTCGCGCAGCGACGCCGGCGATACGTTCATGTGGATGAGCGAGGCGCGCAACAAGAAGTCCGCGACCCTGGACCTGCGCACCCCCGAGGGCGCGGAGCTGTTCCGCAAGCTGGTTGCCCAATCCGATGTCGTGCTGGAGAATTTCCGCCCCGGCACGCTGGAGAAATGGGGGCTGGGCTATGCCGCGCTGGCGGAGATCAATCCCAGGCTGGTGATGCTGCGGGTCAGCGCCTACGGCCAGACCGGGCCCTATAAGGCCCGCCCGGGCTTCGCGCGGATCGCGCATGCGTTCAGCGGCCTTTCCTATCTCGCCGGCGAGCCGGGACGAGTTCCGGTGGTGCCGGGATCAACATCGCTGGCCGATTACATGTCGGGGCTGTTCGGCGCGATCGGCGTGCTGATCGCGCTGCGCCATGCCGAGAAGACCGGGCAGGGGCAGGAGGTGGACGTCGGCCTGTACGAGTCGATGTTCCGCGTGCTCGATGAACTGGCCCCCGCCTTCGCCGGCCGGGGCGTCCAGCGCGAACGCATGGGCGCCGATGTCATCAACATCGTGCCGCACAGCCATTACCCGACCGCGGATGGCCATCATGTCGCGCTCGCATGCTCGAACGATCGGATGTGGGAACGGCTGACGGCGGCGATGGGGAAGCCCGAGCTGGCGAAGGACCCGCGCTATGCGACGATCCCGGCCCGCGCGGCGCATCGTGACGAGATCAACGCGCTGGTCGGCGGCTGGACGGCGAGCCTGCCCGTACAGGAACTGATCGCCCGCTGCGACGCCGACCAGGTGCCGGTCAGCAAGCTGATGTCGATAGCCGACATCTTCGACGACCCCCAATATGCGGCGCGCGACAATCTGCTGACGATCGACGATCCGCGCGCGGGGCCGCTGACCCTGCCCGGCCCGGTGCCGCGCCTGTCGCGCACGCCGCCCGAACTCAGGCATGCCGGCCCCGCGCTGGGCGATGCCAATGAGGAACTGTTCCGCACCATATTGGGCGTGAGCGAGGAGGATTATCAGGACCTCCGCGCGCGCCGGATCATATAGCTTCTGGAGCCCCCATGTCCGATCGCCAAATGACCCTGATCGCATTTCTGCAAGCGCAGAACTGCTCCAATTTCCCCGCATCGTGGCGGCATCCCGAAGCGGCGCAGGACTTCACCTCCGCCGCCTATTATCAGCGCATCGGCAAGACGCTGGAGGCGGCGAAGATCCATCTGGCCTTTTTCGACGACCGGCTGGCGATCCCGGACATCTATGGCGACGATTTCCGCGTGACGATGCGCGAGGGCATTCGCGCGGCCAAGCTCGATCCGATGCTGTGCGCGATGGCGATGGGGCTGGCGACCGAGCGGCTCGGCATCGGCGTGACCTATTCGACGACCTATTATGAGCCCTTCCATGTGGCGCGCACCTTCGCCACGCTCGACAGCCTGACCGGCGGGCGGGCGGCGTGGAATGTCGTGACCTCGCTCAACCAGTCCGAGGCGGTCAATTTCGGGCGGACCGAGGTGCTTGAGCATGACCTGCGCTACGATCGCGCCGATGAGTTCATCGGCGTGGTGCGCGACCATTGGCGGAGCTGGGATGACGATGCGCTGCGGATGGATCGCGAAACGGGCCTGTTCGCCGATCCGGACGGGGTGCGCCGGCTAGATCATGAAGGCGACTGGTTCCGATCGCGCGGGCCCTTCACCGTGCCGAGATCGCCGCAGGGCGAGCCCATCCTGATCCAGGCGGGCCAGAGCGGGCGGGGCAAGCAGTTCGCCGCGAAATGGGGCGATCTGACCTTCGTCATCTATCCGAATCTGGAGATGGGCCGGCGGCAATATGCCGACTTCAAAAGCTATCTGGGCTCGATCGGCCGCGATCCGGATCAGACCAAGGTCGCGCCCGCCGTCTATGCGGTGATCGGCGAGAGCCAGGCCGAGGCCGAGGATCGCTACGCCGCGATCCAGGCGCTGGCCAAGCCGATCGATGCGCTGGTGCTGCTGTCCGAGGTGCTCAATTTCGACTTTTCGACCAAGGGCTATGACGAGGCTTTCTCCAGCGAGGAGATGGACGGAATATCGGGCATCCAGGCCTTCCGCGACCGGGTGGTGACGATGAGCGGCCGGGCCAATCCGACGGTGGGCGACTTCGTGGAGTTTACCCGGCGCGGCACGCTGAACGAGTTTCCGGTGTTCGTCGGCGACGCGAAATCGGTCGCCGATCAGATGGAGGAATGGTTCGGCACCGCCTGCGACGGCTTCGTGCTGGCGGCCAGCCATGTGCCGGGCAGCTATGAGGACTTCACCCGGATGGTGGTGCCCGAACTGCAGCGCCGTGGCCTGTTCCAGACCGAATATGCCGGCAGCACGCTGCGCGAGAATCTGGGCCTTCCCGCCCTCCATGTCTGATCGGGAGCCGCGCATCCGGCGGAGCGCGCTCTATCTGCCGGCGTCGAATGAACGCGCGATCGAGAAGGCGCGGACCCTGCCGTGCGATGTCGTGATCCTCGACCTGGAGGACGCCGTCGCGCCCGAGGCGAAGGAGGCGGCGCGGGAGATGGCGGCGCGCGCGGTCGCCGATGGCGGCTTCGGACGGCGGGAACTTGTGGTACGGGTCAACGGCCTCGGCACCCCATGGGGCGAGGCCGACCTGGCGGCGATCGGGCCGGCCGGGGCCGACGCGATCCTGGTGCCGAAAATCGACGATGGAGCGACGCTGCGGCGCTATGACGCTCTGCTGGCGCAGGCTCCGGCGGCGACCCGGCTGTGGGCGATGATCGAGACGGCGCGCAGCATGTTCGCGCTGCAGGACATCGCGGCGCAGGCGGAGGCGACCCGCCTGGCCTGCTTCGTGATGGGGACCAACGACCTGGCCAAGGAATTGCGCGCCAGCCCCGATGTGGGCCGCGAG